>DAITPO010000124.1:0-10610 GCA_036833535.1 Candidatus Acidiferrales bacterium
CTTCGGAGCGCTGAAGCGCTCCTCCCCCGCATGAATGCGGGGGCTGCCACCGAAATGCAGGGGCAAAATCCAACATGCAGGGGCGCCCTCCACAAGGTCGTACGAGAATTTGTGCGAGTACGTCTGCTCATTTTTCCGTTGGCGCATTCGTGATTATACTGAGTTTGCGAATATGGCATCCGGTGGGCGCGAGATCGAGATTAAGTTGCGGGTTCGCGATATTGCGGAGCTGCGCGGCAAGTTGCGGCGGTTGCGGGCGGTGGCTGGGCTGCGGATGTTCGAGCGCAACATTCTATATGACACTCCGGGCGAGGAGTTGCGCTCTTCCGGGCGGCTTTTGAGGATACGCATCGAATCAGCGGCGCCGATGTCCAAGGCTGTTGCGGCGGGGCGTGGCCGCCGGTCTGCGCGAGGATTGCAAGTGGCTGCGCGAGGCGTCTTGACTTACAAGGCACCGATTGTGGGAATGGCGGATTCGTCGGAATCGCGGCGCTACAAGGAGCGGCAGGAGCTTGAAATCGAATTTCATCCGGCGGAAGGGCTCGAGGCCATATTGCGGGCGCTGGGGTTTCGTGCGGGATTCCGTTATGAGAAATTTCGGACCGAGTATCGACTGACTAAGCTGAAAAACCTGCATTTGGACCTCGACGAAACGCCGATTGGGGATTACCTGGAACTGGAAGGCTCGCCGGCGGCCATCGACCGGGCTGCGAAGCTGCTTGGATTTAAGGCGGCCGATTACATCACGGCTACTTATTGGGATTTATATGTGGCGGATTGCCGCGGGCGCAGGATTACACCCACCGATCTCGTCTTTCATCACCGAAAAAAGTGACCGCAAGTCGCAGTCTTTGCTTGACAAAGATTGCATCTCCCCTTAACAAGGTCGCTGAGGACACGCGCACGAAATGGAGTGTTCTTCCAATTTGGATTCAGGAAGTCCTCGACGGCCCGGGCCGGAAACTGCGGCGCGGGTGCTGGGTCGGGCGCCCCTGTTTTCACCGGCGGTCAGGCGCGGTGAAGACGGGATGAGCGCGGAGGCGAGAGCCGTCCGGGCGTAACGAGAAGCTATTATTCTTGCTACCCGCGGTCGGAATGCCCCGGCCGCGGGTATTTTTTTGCGCGCGGGGCGGGTTGCGGAACTCGCTGATTCGAAGGGATTTCAGGTTTGGAACGGTGGCGGAGCGGGCAGCAAGCGAGGCGCGTTGCCGCCGATGGATAGCTTTTGAGGAGCATAAGCCATGTTGCATGCGACCGAAGTTCTCGGAGCTGAGGCTTACGACGTTGCCGGCAATTTTGTCGGGCGGGTGAAAGAACTGTTCATCGAACCGGCGGACCAGCCGAATCGCGTGGCGCGCGTGCTGCTCGGCCGCGGCCAATATCGTCCGCTGATTGCCAAGTACGATCAGATCGCCTCCGTTGCGCCCGGCAAAATGAATCTGACTACGGATGAATCGGCTCTCGAGCTTTACCATCCGAACGAGGCGTGGCTGGCGGTGCGCAAAGACCTGCTCGATCAGCAAATCATCGACACCAGCGGGCGAAAAGTAGTGCGCGTCAACGACATCGATTTCAACGAGCAGCGCACCAATGGCAACGTGGAAATGCGCGTGACGCACGTGGATGTGGGTCTGCCCGGAGCGGTGCGGCGGCTGCTGCAGGGAATTATGCCGCCGGAAGCGATTCGGAAAATCCAGGAAAGGCTGCCGACGCGCACGATTCGCTGGGAATTCGTGAATTTAATCGAGTCCGATCCGTTGCGGCGCGTGAAATTGCGCATGACCAGCCAGAAGTTGGCGTCCATGCATCCGGCTGACCTGGCCGACATCATGGAAGAGCTGTCGCCTGCGGAGCGGCAATCGATCGTCGATTCGCTTGATGAAGAGACGGCCGCGGATGCGATCGCTGAACTCGATAAGCGCCTACAGACGCAGGTGGTCGAAAAGCTTGACCCCGAGAAGGCCGCGGACATCATCGAAGAAATGCGGCCGGACGAAGCGGCGGATCTTCTGGCGCGGCTTTCGCCCGAGGCCTCGAACGAAATCATGGACGAAATGCCGACGCGCGAGGCGGCGGAAGTGAAAGAGCTGCTGCGCTTCGAATCGGACACGGCGGGCGGCATGATGAATACGGAGCTGGTGATTGTCGCCGAAGATGCCACGCGCGGGGAAGTGGTGGACTACATCCGCTTCCACGAAGTGCCGCTGGACCAGCTCGACAACGTGGCGTTGGTGAATCGCGACGCCGTGCTCACCGGCACGGTGCGGCTGGCGCGGCTGCTGTTGGCCGATTCCGAGCAGCAAGTTTCGGAGCTGACCGCGGAATCGCTGCTATTCGTGCATCCAGATGCCAAGGACCACGAGGTGTTTGAGCTCTTCGATAAGTACAACTTGCGGAGCTTGACGGTGGTGGACGGTTCCACGCGGCCGGTCGGGATGATTACGGTTGATGACGTTGTGAGCCACATGCGCGCGAGGCTATGACCTACGTCGAATTGGCGACGACGTTTGGCAAGTGGAAAGAGCGCTGGGGTGCGTTTGCGCGGCGCACGCGCGCGTTGCGCCGGCGGCTTGCGGTAATTCTTGCCGTCGTCGGACCCGGCATTATCACGTCGAATGTGGATAACGACGCGGGCGGCATCACTACTTACACGCTCGCGGGCGCGCAATTTGGCTACAGGCTGCTCTGGGTCCTAATTCCTCTGACCATCGCGCTGTACGTTAGCGAGGAAATGTGCGCGCGGATGGGTGTCGTGACTGGCAAGGGATTGTCCGATCTCATCCGCGAGGAATTCGGTTTCCGGTCGACTTTTTTCGTGATGGCTGCGGCGCTGCTCGTGGATCTTGGCAACACCGTGGCGGAATTTGCCGGCGTCGCGGCTTCCATGGAGATCTTCGGGGTCACCAAATATATTTCGGTCCCGCTGGCCGCCATCGTCGTCTGGTTCCTGGTTGTCCGCGGGAGCTACCGGTCGGTGGAAAAGATCTTTTTGGTCGCCTGCGCGTTTTATTTCTCCTACGTCTTGTCGGCGTTCTTTGCCAAGCCCGATTGGCTGGTGGCGGCGAAAGAGACGGTCATCCCGAACTTCAGCCTACAGAAGGACTATTTGCTGATGTTCATCGGACTGGTGGGAACGACGATTGCTCCGTGGCAGTTTTTCTATTTGCAGGCGGGATTCGTCGAGAAGCGCGTGGCGGCCAAGCAGTACAAACACGCGCGGCTTGACGTACTCGTCGGCAGCATCAGTTGCATGGCCATCGTGTTCTTCGTGATCGTCTGCACCGCCGCGACGCTGCACGCCCATGGGATGACGAACATCTCGTCCGCGAAGGAAGCCGCTTTAGCCCTGGCGCCGCTGGCAGGAAAATGGGCGTCGTACTTGTTCGCGTTCGGGCTGCTGAATGCGTCGCTATTCGCCGCGTCGATTCTGCCGCTATCGACCGCGCACGTGATCTGCGAGGGGCTGGGCTTCGAAGCCGGCATCGACCGAAAGATTCCTGAGGCGCCGATTTTTTATGGACTTTATGGGGGATTAATCGTCGCGGGCGGGGCTATCATTCTGATCCCGCACGCGCCGTTGTTCAAGATTCTGCTTTTGTCTCAGGTGGCGAACGGCGTTTGGCTGCCGATCGTGTTGATCTTCATTTTACTGCTGGTGAACCGCAAGGATTTGATGGGCGAGTACGTCAATTCGCTCAGCTTCAACATCGTGGCGTGGTTCATCAGCATTGCTATGATTGTGATTACGTTCTTGTCGGTCTTCGCTCCGAGCGGTGCGCCGTAGTGGTTTGGTAGCGCCGGCGCTACGGACATCCGTTGCGCGGCCTCATTGCCTATGCTAGTTTGACGCGACACTTCCGCAGAGCGTGAACGAGTGAAAGCCACCGAGCTTCTGAAACCTGCCAATAAAGAAGAGACCGCGCTCCTGGAAAAGCTTGATCCGAGGCGCTTTCCTCAGCATTTGGCAGTGATCATGGACGGCAATGGGCGCTGGGCTGAGCGCCGCCATCTGCCGCGCGTGGCGGGGCACCGTGCGGGGGTAAAAGCGGCGCGCGAGATAATCGAAACATCGGCGCGGCTCAAGCTCTCGATGCTCACTCTTTATGCTTTTTCGCTCGAGAACTGGCGCCGCCCGCAGGCGGAAATCGATTTTTTGATGCGCTTGCTGCGCGAGTATCTGAAGAGGGAGCTGCCCACGATTCATCGCAACAATATCCGCTTGCTCGTGATTGGCCGCTCGGAGCAATTGCCCGAGGCGGTCCGGCGCGATATTGACGAAGCCATGCGCTTCACGGCGCAAAATACGGGAATGAAACTCGTCGTGGCGCTCAATTACGGCGGCCGGGCCGAATTGGTGGACGCCTTCAACGCCATCCTCGATCGCGTCCGCCGCGACGGCCTCTCCGGTTTCCGCGCTGACGAGCAAACCATCTCGCAGCATCTCTACACCGCGGGGCTGCCCGATCCCGATTTGCTCAT
The DNA here is from genome assembly GCA_036833535.1 of Candidatus Acidiferrales bacterium. GTDB lineage: Bacteria > Acidobacteriota > Terriglobia > Acidiferrales > UBA7541 > Palsa-147. The sequence continues at coordinate 4,480 of DAITPO010000124.1, forward strand.
CCGCACCAGCGGGGAAATGCGCGTCAGCAATTTTCTGCTCTGGCAGATCGCCTATGCCGAAATCTACGTGACCGAGACGCTCTGGCCCGATTTCAGCCGGGCCCGGCTCTTCGAAGCGCTCCTCGACTATCAGAAACGCGAACGCCGCTACGGCGGCCTGGGCTCATCCGGCGCGAGCGGCTCCGGCCAACGCGCCGCGGCGCGGCACGCCTGACGCCCCATGCTACGCCGCATACTCACCGCTGCAGTCCTGATTCCGATTGTGGTCGCGCTCATCTGGTGGGGGCCTCCGCTGGCGGTGGCAGCGGCAGGCACCATCGTTTTACTTCTGGCGATCCATGAATTTTTCGCGCTGGGCGACCGGATGGGTCTGCGCGCTTACCGCCGCTGGACGATGCTCTGCACCGTCGGCCTGGTCTACGCGCAATGGATGAAAGGCATGGAAGTGCGCAACGCGATCGGCTCCGAGGCCGATCTAATCAAGCATGCAGCGGGGGCATTTTCTTCGATCGAGTTCGTGGCCATCGTTTTCGTGTTCGGCGCGGCGATGATTGGCGTGTTCAGCCGACAGGCGGTGGCCGAAATTTTGCCTTCGCTGGCGATGAGTTCTGCGGCGCTGGCATTCATCGCGCTGCCGTTTAGCTATCTCATCCGCATTTTGGAGACGGCGGAAACGGGCCGTTTGTTCTTGCTGTTCACGCTGGTCCTGGTTTGGGCGGGCGACATGCTGGCGTACTTCATCGGAAGAACATTCGGGCACTCGCGCATGGCTCCGGCGCTCAGCCCGAAGAAGACATGGGAAGGCGCGGCGGCGAATGTCGCAGCGTCTCTCGTCGTGGCGACATTTTTCGCCCGCTGGGTACACGCCGATGGGCTGACGATGCTTATCATTGCAGGTCTCGCGAATATCGCGGGCCAACTGGGAGACCTGCTAGAATCAGCTTATAAGCGAGGCGCGGGAATGAAAGATTCAAGCGGCCTGCTTCCCGGCCATGGCGGCATGCTCGACCGCATTGACAGCTTAATCCTCGCCGCGCCGGTGGTTTGGTGGGGCATCGTCTGGATGCAAAGCGGGTTTCGTTTCTAGCATCGCGCCGATAAACCGCAGCGTTCGCAAATGACTCGAAAAATCGCCATACTCGGATCGACTGGCTCCATCGGGCGTCAATGCTTCAGCGTGGTGGAATCGTTGGCCGGAGATTTCGAAGTAGTCTCGATGGCCGCTGGTGGCAATGTTGAACTCGCCGCCGTGCAAGCCGCGAAGCATCGTCCGAAGCTCATTTCTGTCGCGACGCAAGCCGGTGCCAAAGAGCTTGCAGATCGGCTGCGCGCCGCCAAAGTCTCGCCACTTCCCGAGATTCTCTACGGCTCCGAAGGAATCGAGCGAGTCGCGACGCATCCCGACGCCGAAATCGTTGTCTCCGCGGCCGTCGGCGTCGTCGGTCTCCCGGCTACGTATAAGGCCGTGCTCGCCGGGAAAACACTGGCACTCGCCAACAAGGAAGTCCTCGTCGCTGCAGGCGAACTGGTGATGGCCGCGGCGAAAAAGAACAACGTCGCAGTCCTCCCGGTCGATAGCGAGCACAACGCCATTCACCAGTGCCTCCGTGCCGGTGAACGCGGGGAAGTGAAGCGCCTCGTTCTCACCGCGTCAGGCGGGCCATTCCGCAAGACGCCGCTCGCGCAGCTCAAGAAAGTGACGCCCAAGCAGGCGCTCGCGCATCCAAATTGGAAGATGGGGCAGCGCATCACCATCGATTCGGCCACCATGATGAACAAGGGCTTCGAGGTCATCGAAGCACGCTGGCTTTTCGGGCTGGATCTCGAGCGCATCGAGGTGATCATTCACCCGCAATCCACGATTCACTCTATGGTCGAATATGTGGACGGTTCGATTTTGGCACAGCTCGGACCAACTGACATGCGCATGCCCATCCAATATGCGCTAACCTATCCCTTACGGGTCGCATCCAATGGATGCGCGCTCGATTGGTCGCAGTTGAAGAAGCTCGAATTCGAGCCGGTTCCGGATAAGAAATTCCCCTGTCTGCAGTTGGCCAGGGAAGCTGCGCGGAAGGGCGGCCCCGCACCATGCGCGCTGAACGCCGCCGATGAAGAGGCTGTGGCCGCGTTTCTCGAGCGCAAGCTGAACTTTACCGGCATCGCAGCCGTAATAGAAAGAGTGTTGGAAAAAATGCCGGGCCGGGCGCTGCATAGCATCGAGGACGTCCTCGAAGCCGACTCGGAAGCCCGGCGCTTGGCGCGCCAGGAAATCGCACGAAGGAAAAATTAGAGCTCATGAACAGTTTGCTCCTCTCTCTTGCAGCGGTCGCGGTAGTGCTTGGCGTGGTGGTGCTGGTCCACGAATGGGGTCATTTCGTGGCCGCAAAAATATTCGGCGTTGGCGTGGTGGTGTTCTCGCTCGGCTACGGCACGCGGCTCTGGGGCTGGAAGCGCAACGGGACGGATTATCGGATTAGTGCGTTGCCGCTGGGCGGTTACGTACGCCTCGCCGGAGACAATCCCGTCGAGGATCGCACCGGCGCCCCTGACGAATTTCTCTCGCGGCCGCGCTGGCAGCGCGTGCTGATTTATTGCGCCGGGCCGTTCATGAATTTCGTACTGGCTCTGGTCGTGGCCACCGGCATTTTCTTGATCCTGGGCGTTCCGATCCCGGTTTTCATGACGCAGCCCGTCACCATCGCTGCCATTCCTGCGCAATCGAATGCCGAATTGGCAGGCCTGAAGCCTGGCGACCGAGTAGCTAAGCTCGCCACGATCGAGAACCCAACGTGGGAGCAGGCTTATACGTATATTTCTCAAGCTCCCGCGGGTTCGGCTGTGAATTTGGAAGTGGAACGCGGCGGGCAGCAACTTCCGTTGTCGGTGAAGATCGCGAACGGGCCCGACGTGGAGAAAACTCTCGGCGATCCGCTGTTGCAACCGGTCATTAGCGAAGTTGCAGCCGGCATGCCGGCGGACCGCGCTGGGATACGCGCCGACGATCGCGTCATTTCCATTGACGGGCAGAAGATCGTCACGTGGCCGCAGCTCCAGGCGTTGGTGCAAGCGTCGCATGGTGCCGCTGTGCACGTCGTCGTTCAGCGCAATGGCGAGGAGAAGCAGTTTGATGTGCCGACCGTTCGCGGCCAGCCCGAACTGGGCCAGCCGGATTATATGATCGGCGCTTCGCGCACCGATCCGGTGGTGTATCGGCCGATTGGCACACTGAAAGCGATCCGGGCCGGCGGCACTGCAACTCTTTCCATGATGGTGGAAGTGGTGAACGTGGTGAAAGAGCTGATCACCGGCCGCGTTTCGATCAAGCAATTGCAAAGCGTCGTGGGCATCACGCACGAGTCGGGTCAGGCGGCACGGCGCGGACCCGTCGACTTCGTCACCTGGTTGGCCATCATTAGCGTGAATCTCGGGGTGCTCAATCTTTTGCCCATCCCGATTCTCGACGGAGGCCATATTCTCCTCCTGGCAATCGAAGGCGGTCTTCGACGCGATCTCAGCCTGGCGGTGAAAGAGCGGATCGTCCAGGTGGGCGTCGTCTTCCTCTTGGTTATCTTCGCCATCGTTATGTACAATGACGTAGCGCGATTCGTTCCGCACCACTGATCGCTCGCCCAGCATCGAGCGGCGAAAGCGCGCAGGCGAAACACTGCGATGAGCGCATCAGCACACCGCGTTTCTACCGGAGAAAGAATCAATGCTAATGAGCCGCCCGGCCATTTGACCCGGCAACTCGCCGCGCGCCGCATTCGACTGACGCGGCAGCGGCGCGTTCTTGTGCAGGTGATGGAAACTGCCCGCCGCCATTTGGACGCGGGCGAAATTCTGGATCGCGCCCAGAAGATCGATCCCAACATCACACGTGTAACCGTCTACCGCACGATTGACCTGCTCAAGCGCCACGGCCTGATCGACGAGCTCGACCTGCTGCATCTCCGCGGCGATCGCCATTTCTATGAGAGCCACGGCCCGCGCGATCACATTCACGTAGCCTGTCTGCGCTGCGGAAAAGTAAGAGAAGTGGAAAGTGAACTCTACGAAGATCTAAAGCGTCAAATCTCGAAAGACACGGGAATCGAAATCACTGTATCCCGCACCGAAATAGGCGGCTACTGCGCCGACTGCAAAAAGTAGGGGAGGGTCTCCAGACCCTCCCGGTGATCGGCCCCTGTTCTTGCCTTACGCCGTTTGCCGCCGCAACCCAACTCGATCGAGCAATCGAAAAAATCGCCTAGCCCGCCCGGCATCAATCTCAATCTGCGCCCGCAATGCCTCTGGCCCCGAAAACTTCATCTCATCCCGCAATCGCGCCCAGAAGCTGACTTCCAGCGGCCCCGACACAATCTGCTCGTCAAAATCGAATAGAAAGCTCTCGACGGTTGGTCCCTTCCCATCAAACGTAGGTCTCATGCCGACGTTTGTCGCCGCCCGGTATTTGCGCCCGTTCACCGAAACTTCCGTCGCGTAAACTCCCGTCTTCGGCAGCAATTCCTGCGCCGTACGCAAATTGAGAGTCGGCACCACGAACCGCCGACCCTGGCCGGTCCCGGGCTGAACTTCTCCCGCCAGTGAATAGGGACGGCCCAGGAAACGCCCCGCGTCGATCAATCTGCCTTCGCTGACGGCGCGCCGGATGGCCGTACTCGATACCACTTCTCCGCGGCGCACCACTGGGTCGATGCACTCGACCTCGAAGCCAAACTCCTCGCCAAATTGCCGGAGGAGCGCGACATCTCCAGCCCCACGATGCCCGAACCGGAAATTGTTGCCGACGAGAATCGCTCTGGTTCGCAGCGTCCCCAATATGATTTGTTCAACGAATTCCCGCGCGCTCAGGCGCGCCAGTTCCGCATCAAATGGCAACACCAGTGTCGCATCAAGCCCGCAGCTTTCGAGCATAGCCAGGCGCTGATCGAGAGTCGCTAACAATGCTGGAGCATCATTCGGACGCAAAATCCGCAGCGGATGCGGATTGAAGGTCACCACTGTTGCCCGCAATTTTTCTCGCCGCGCTTTCTCGACCAGGCGGCGCAATATTTCCCGATGGCCTAAATGCACGCCGTCGAAATTCCCAATCGTAACGGCCGAGCCGAATTCGTCAGCGCCGAAGCGCGCCTGCCATTCCGCCGGCAAATGCAGCACCGCGAGCGTCATGGGATTTTCGACTCCAGCACTAATCCGTCGTAGGAAAGTCGCACGTTTGCGGGCAGCTTCGCGTTCGTCTCTTCATGCGCCAAATCGTGGCAAATATGCGTGAACCATGCCTGCCGCGGCTGCAATTCTTCCACCAGCTTCAGCGATTGCTCCACATTCGAGTGCATCGGGTGCGGCGTATAACGCAGCGCGTCGAGCACTAGATGATCAAGGCCCGCCAGCAATTTCTTCGACGATTCCGGAACCGTGCTGAAGTCGGTCAGGTAAGCCGCATCGCCGATGCGAAATCCGAGAACCGGATTCGGTCCGTGCCGCGCAGGAACCGGAATGATCTTCGCGCCAAAAAGCGAAAATTCGCCGGCAATCGCATGTAACTCGACACCCGGTAGAGTGCTCTCGGTGGCCACATCGTCAAAGATGTAAGCAAACACGCGCTTCAGCACCGCCAGCGTCTCCGCCGACGCATAAATCGGCACCGCGCCACCCTGCTTCAGATTGAATGGGCGAATATCGTCGAGGCCCATGATGTGATCGGCGTGTCCGTGGGTGAAGAGGACGGCATCAAGCCGTGTAAGCCCTGCGCGCAACGCCTGGAAGCGAAAATCCGGCGTGGTATCGATCACAATGCTGTGCCCGCCGAATTGCGCCAGCAGGGAAGGGCGCGTGCGTTTATCGTGAGGATCGCTCGAATGGCAAACTGCGCAGGGGCACGCAAGCGTCGGCACGCCCATCGAAGTTCCGGAACCGAGGACAGTCAATCGCAGTGGAAGCAGTGGAAAACTCCGAAGGAAAAAACCAGCTAATCCTTAATTCTGATCGCAGGCCGCAAATCGCGAATGACCCGTAGGGCCCGCGCTTTAGCCGGGCCACTTTTCGCGTCCATCCCGAACGTAAAACTACTTCGCCTTACCCCGCGCCTTTTCCGCCATCGCGGCGGCCGCGGCCTTCGAAATCTCCAT
>DAITPO010000125.1:0-10379 GCA_036833535.1 Candidatus Acidiferrales bacterium
TATAGCTCGGGCCTCGATGCTCTCGTACTCGGCGATCGGCTCGTGGAAAAATGATTCCGGTCCACCTCATCACGACGAAATGGACCCGGCGCCTTGCATCGTAAGGCTCTCGACGACTGATAGAAATGGGTAAGACGCGCTAGTTCTGAGCAGGCTGGACTCGCCTAAGTCAAAACGTGGTTTGGCTACAATGGAATCAACGCCCGTGGCCGCAAGCCCAGCTAAGACGATTCACGCGCTGCTCGGCCGCCGCGATGCGCCCACCGACGGCGTGGTGGATTTTTGCGATTTCCTCGGCGATGCACTCGCGGCGCGTGGCATATGCCTCGAAACCGTCCAGGTGCCGTGGGTGGACCACGGCTGGCCCAGAGCGCTACGATCGCTTCGAGAAGCCAGCGAGGACTGGCGCGGCGAGTGGGTGCTGCTGCAATACAGCGCGCTGGCCTGGTCGCGCCGCGGCTTTCCGGTCGGCGCTATTCGCGTGGCACGAATCCTGCAAAGAAACGGTGCGCATGTAGGAGTGATCTTTCACGATGCCGTCGGCTTTGAAATTCGGCGCTTGTACGATCGCGCCCGCCTGCGGATTCAATACATGATCATGCGCAATCTCTACGACCGCTCGGAGCGAAGTATTCTCACGATACCGCCCGAGTCCGTCGATTGGCTTCCTCCGAATCCGTCTCGCGTCACTTTCATTCCCATTGGTGCAAATATTCCTGAGTTTCTCGGTGACCGTTCGGCTTCCGATCGCGCCGTGCCTACCATCGCCGTTTTCAGCATCACCGGCGGCGAGTCGGGCAACACTGAGATTCAGGACATCGCGTTCGCAGCGAGGCGCGCGAGAGAGCGGCTCGGCGCGGTGCGTCTCGAAGTATTTGGCCGCGGCGCGGAAAATGCGCGCGCACGTCTCGAGCGCGCACTTGAAGGCAGCGGCGTCGCGCTTCGTCTTCGCGGGATTTTGCCCGCGGAAGAAATCACGCGTACTCTCGCCGGTTCCGACGTCCTTCTCTTCGTGCGGGGCTTGGCAGCGTCGCGGCGGGGGACATTCGTGTCCGGCATTGCGTGCGGCTTGCCCATTATCGGTTACGGCGAAGCCGGCGTGGACCCAGCAATCGATGCCGCCGGAGTGCAGCTCGTACCGTGGCACGATATCGAGCGTCTTGCCGAGACGCTCACGCAAGTTCTCGCGGACAGCAATCTGCGCCGACAGCTTCACAAGCGCAGCGTGATCGCGCAAACGGAATACTATTCCTGGGACAAGATTGCTGGACGTTACATCGAAGTCCTCGGTCTCGGAGGCGCCGCGCGATGAACGACGGGAAGTATCGCGTCCTGCTGCTCTGCGAGCATCCGGTGCAATACAACACGATTCTATGGAGTTTGCAGGCGCGGCATCCGAAACTCGACATTCTGGTGGCGTACTGCAGCATGCGCGGCGCTCTGGCCGCGATGCATCCCGAGTTCGGCGTCGAAGTGAAATGGGACGTTCCGTTGCTCGAAGGCTATCCGTGGAAACTGATTGATTCCTCCAAGACTGGACAAAACGGCGGCGCGCGCCCCGGATTTTTCTCGAAAGCTCTTTGGCGGCTCGTGCGAGACGGCGGATTCGACGCGATTTATGTCGGCGGCTATTATTTTCCTGAAGCGTGGCGTGTCCTGCTGGCGGCCAAGCGCCTGGGGATTCCGTATATTCTTTCCACGGACGTTCACGCGCTCGAAAGCCGGCGCGCGCGAAATCCATTTTCCCGCGCGATCAAGAAGGCAATTGTCGGACGCATCTTTCGAATGGCCGGAGCCGTGAGCACCGGCTCGACCGGTGCGACCGCTTACGTGCAATCGCTCGGCGTGCCTGCGGAGCGCATTGTTCTCGGGCGCAATACCGTCGATAACTCTTGGTGGGCCGCGCGCGCCGCTGAAGTTGACCGGGTTGCAGTTCGCCGCGCGTGGAGCATTCCCGCCGACGCGCCGGTGGCGCTCTTCTGCGCAAAGCTGCAATCCTGGAAGCGCCCTGGGGATCTTCTCGAAGCGTTCGCGCGTGCGAATGTTCCGGGAAGCCATCTCGTGTTCGCCGGGGACGGTCCGCTGCGTCGAGAGCTTGAGCAGCGCGCCGGGTCGCTCGGTCTCGGGGATCGCGTTCACTTTCTGGGCTTTGTGAACCAATCCGGCCTGCCCGCGGTCTACGTCGCTTCCGATTTGCTAGTTTTGCCTTCGGATTACGAGCCGTTCGGCTTGGTGGTGAACGAAGCGATGATCTGCGGCTGTCCCGCGGTGGTCAGCGATCGCGTCGGCGCAAAGTACGATCTCGTCCGCGAAGGCGTAACTGGCAGCATCTACCCGTGTGGCGAAGTGGAGACGCTTGCCGACACGATTCGCTCGCTGCTTAGCGATCGTCCGCGTCTCGCGCAGATGAGCGCCGCCGCAAGAGAGCGCCTAAAATCGTGGACACCGGAAATGAACGTCGAGTCGTTCGTCGAGACTGTGGAATTGGCGGTCAACCGCAACTCCCGGACGAAAAAAAAGGTACACTAGTCGCAGGCATCACGCGCCGGGAACGATCGATGCATGCGGGTGCGTGATGCGATTAGGCCGGACGTCCAGCTCCGGGGCTTGGGATTCAGAACAATCGGGACGCGAGTCATTCGAGAATGAAAATTCTCATATATACGGACGATTTCGCGCCGTCGATCGGCGGCGTGCAGACGATCACCGCGATACTGGCGCATGGGCTCGCGGATGCGAGGAGCCCGGCAAATGGCCGGCCTGCGGAGGTGAATGAGGTCACCGTCGTAACGCGAACGCCGGCAGGCTCGATGGACGATGCGCGTTTTGGGTTTCGCGTGGTGCGCTTTCCGAGCAAGCGCCAGCTCTACCGGCTGATTCGCAGAGCCGACGTCATTCATATTTCAGGGCCCGCGATTCTGCCGATGGCGATTGGGTATCTGCTGCGCAAGCCGGTGGTCGTGGAGCATGACGGCTATCAAGCCGTTTGCCCGCTGGGAAATTATCTTCATCTTCCCGACCGCTCGCTTTGCCCCGGACACTTCCAGAATGGCAACTATCTCGAATGTTATAGATGTCAGTCCGTCGAGATGAGCCGTGCGAGAAGCATTCGTAATCTTGCGCTCATGTTTCCGCGGCGCTGGCTTTTGAAGCGAATCGCCGTGAATGTCGGCGCAAGCGATCACACCGGCCGGCGCGTCGCGCTTCCCCGCACGCAGACGATTTACCACGGAATCGAAGACCCGCTCGCGGCTGCGCCTGCTCGGGCAAGCGCCAATTCGCCTGTACAATTTGCGTATCTCGGGCGGTTAATTCCCGAAAAAGGCGTCGATCTCCTTCTCCGCGCCGCGGCAATTGCGCAGAAAAGCGGCCGCGATTTTTCCCTTCGCATTATCGGCGATGGCCCACAACGCCGCGAACTCGAGAATCTCGCGGCCCAGTTGTCCCTCAACGGGCGAGTGGAGTTTCTCGGCTATCGTACAGGCGAGCAGCTTATCGAGACGCTTGAAACCGTGTCCGTGAACGTGATTCCTTCGCGCTGGGAGGAAGCCTGCCCACTCACCGCGATCGAACAGATGATGCGCGGCCTGCTGATAATCGCTACCGAGCTGGGCGGTACTGCAGAAGTCGTCGGGGACGCGGGGTTGAAATTTCCGATCGATGACGCCGACGCTCTGGCCGCCTGCATTTCGCGAGTGATCGACCATCCCGAGCTGATTCGCTCGCTGGGCGATGCCGCGCGGCGTCGCGCGCTCGATGTTTTCAGCAAAGACGAAATGATGCACCGGCATCTGGAGCTCTATGGTCACTGCGTGCACGCCGGCGGTGCCGTGCATGAATGACTTGCAGAAACTGATCGTCTGGACCGGGCGGCTCGTGCCGCTCAGCGTGCGCGAGCGGATCATCGGCGACGGCTACCGGCCGTCGTGGATCTCGACGGCGATCCATTCGGTTCTCAATCGCGCTTCCGGCGACAGATATCCCACACTCGAATGCGGCGGCTTGCTCACCGGCTATCGGATGAAACTCGAATGGGCCCGCTTCCGCTGCTTCGCTTACGGAAGCTGGGAACCGGAACTCGTCGCCCTCGTGGCGAAGAAAGTCCAGCCCGGATTCCGCGTGGTGGATATCGGTGCGCACATCGGCTATTACACGCTGCTGCTCTCGCGCCTCGTCGGCGCGAATGGCCGCGTTTATTCCTTTGAGCCTGTTCCCACGAATTTCGAATTCCTCTCTGAAAACGTGAGACTGAACAACTGCACGAACGTGGAGCCTGTCAATCGGGCCGTGGTGGATGCGCATCAGCAAATCCACTTTGATATTCGCGACGGCGATCCGCTTCCCATCGACGTTTGTTTCGCGGATCCGAACAGCCGCGGCAATCTAGTGGTCGAGGGCGTTTCGCTTGACGAATATTTCCTCGCGCGTCCCGAGAAGATTGACTTCGTGAAGGTGGATGCGGAAAGCGCCGAAGACAAAGTGCTCGACGGCGCTCGCGGCCTTATCGCGCGCGATCACCCCAGCATTTTGATGGAAGTGCACCACTTCGACGGCAATCTCGAATCGCGTGTCACTCCAGTGAAACTTCGCGAACTGGGTTACCACGTGGAGCAGCTCGATCGCGGGCCACTCACCTCCCATTTCTGGGCGGAATGGCCGGAGCCGAATTGAGTTGCACGCCGGTTCGCGAGCAACATCGCTGAGTCTTGCCTCCCGATAGCCACGAGTCACCCGCGCTCCGGGTTCTCCGCAGGATGGCTGCAATTTCGTAAGTATTTGTGCGGATTTACTCTCGTACCCGTTCCGTTGTAAGGAACATTCCGCAATTACAAATATTGAGCCGGTAAATCTTCCGAATGAGTCCACACAATGCCGGGCGGCGCGGCTGTGCGTTCGCGTAGTGGAAGTTTCTCGTCTGGCGCGTTAAAGCAACACCGAAACTCTGGGTGGGGGGTCATGGCTGGCGCTGCGGTGGGGGAGGTTAGCGGAAGGGCCGCAACGGCCCTTCCTTCGTCAGGGCGAGCCCTTCGCTTGTCTCTCTCACACTACTATTGGATCTGGTGGCTCTACCATCTGCTGATAGCGGACGTGGTCACGGAGCAGAGAACGACAAAATACAAGTTCGTCTACGAATTTTTGGGCCGCGATCTCGGACGGATCGCGGACATCGGATGTGGGCCGGGCGTCTTTTTCCAGTACGTTTGCCGTAACGCGAAGTTCGTATTCGCCGCCGATGTGGACCGCGCGTCGCTAAGCCGCACATTTGCGCGGCACTCGCGCGAAAAAAATCTCGCGCCGCTGGTGATGCGCGCCAACGAGATTCCCCTTCGCGATTCTTCTCTCGACACCGTCCTGTTCCTCGAAGTCCTCGAACATCTCGAAGACGACGCGGGCGCGCTCCGCAACATCGCGCGAATTCTTCGCCCGGGCGGAAAACTTGTCCTCTCGGTCCCGGTGCCGCCGGGCGAAATCGACGCCGACGAATTCGGCCACAAACGCGAAGGCGACTCGCTCCCCGAAATCCTCAAACTGCTCGAAAATGCAGGTTTCAAAGTCCACCGCACCGCCTACGCCCAATTCAAATTCTCCCGCCTCGCCGATCGCATCATCCGCGCGTGGCGCAAATCGCTGCACATCCAGGCGCCATGTTTCATCGGCTGGATCAGCTACCTCGATCTCGTCCTCGACGCGAAACGCCGCCAAAACGGCGATTTTGAGCCGCTGGACCTCGTCGTACTGGCGGAAAAGCCCTAACACTTCCAAAAACTACCATCCGCATTTGTTCGTGTTTACAACCCACGTTCGCCAGAGTAGAACACACGCTCTTATTACAAATGCAGGGCCGGCAACCCTTCCCGAGGAGCACACAAAATGCCGGAAAGTTGGGCCGTTCACCTTTGTGACGGCAGACTTCATCTAACCGCGCGCGCGCCAACTCGCGGCCATCCCACCGATTTGCCGGCGGCATTCCCCGGCAGAACCATGGCTGGTTCTTTTTCTGTCTCACAGGTATTTCGTGAATCCATGTCTGCTCAAGGTGCCTTTCATGAACATCCTTATTTGCTCGACCGTATGGTCTCCCGCGATCGGCGGCGTTCAAAGCGTTACCAACACTCTCGCCCGGGGCCTCGCCCGCGAATCGGCTCAAAGCGATGACGATCCTGTCGAGGTGACTGTTGCGACGCCGACCCCCGCAGGCGAAACGCTCGAGCAGGACGAAATGCTGCGGGTCGTCCGTGATGCCGGAATCCTTCGACTTCTTTGGCTTATCTGGAAATCCGACATCGTTCATCTGGCGGGTCCGGCTCTCGTGCCTCTCTTCCTGGCGTGGCTTCTTCGCAAGAAGGCCGTAATTCACCATCACGGTTATCAGGCGGGCTGTCCGGACGGATCGCTTGTCCATTACGTTGATCAACGGAATTGCTGCAATTCCTTCGCGGCGGGCGACGTGCAGGAGTGCCTGCGGTGCCGCGAGGCAAATGTGGGTTGGCTGCGAGGGATAGTTAGTGTCGCTCTGGCATAACCGCGGCTTTGGCTCTGCCGGCGCGTGGCCGCCAATATCGCCGTGAGCAGCCATGTAAATGAGCGCCTGAGGTTGCCACGCACCACGACGATTTACAACGCGCCAGCCGAACTTCCGGATTGCCCTTCGGATGACTTCTTGTCTACGAAGCCATCTTCCCGATTCGTCTTGGCTTCAGACGTACCTCTGATCGCCTTCGTCGGACGCCTCAGCTCTGAGAAGGGAGTTCCGGTCCTGCTGCACGCGCCGGCATCTCTGGCCGACGAAGACGTCGATTTTCGCGTGCGAATCATCGGCGATGGTCCGGAAGGAGCGAGGCTCGCGATTCTCGCGTGGTCGCTGCGGCTACGCGAGCGGGTCGAATTCACGGGCATTTTGGAAGGTGACGCTCTCGAAGCCGCTGTATCAAGCGCCGTCGCCGTCGTGGTGCCGTCGCTCGCCGAGGAATCTGCAGGTCTCGTGGCCATCGAACAGATGATGCGCGGCCGAGTGCTGATCGCTTCCGATACGGGCGGCCTCGGCGAAATCGTCGGCAACGCTGGCCTGAAGTTCCCTCCCGGCGACGTCCCGGCGCTGACGGCTTGTTTGCGTCGCGTCCTCGGCGATCCTGAATTGCGCGTGGCTCTCGGCCGGGCAGCTCGATCCCGCGCGCTCCAGCATTTCACACAACAGCGCATGGTCGAAGACCACCTGCAGCTCTACCGCAGAATCCTGGCGCGGCCATCCCCGATCCAACCGCCGGCGCCTGCGATCTCGCGAGTCACTCCCTCCGGACGCCAGAAGCGTGCCAGTTGAAGATTCCCGTCGCTTGGCGCTTGCGGGGCGAGCCGCCGGTCGGGGATAATCGTGCGTTCGTCCTGGCCCTCTCAAATCGGTGAATAGTTGAATCTGCGAGTTGAATCACCCAAACAGCAGACGGTCGTCGGCCTGGGTCTGACCGTCCTTAGCCTCGCTCTTGCCTATGAGATCGGCGGCTGGATCGCCGGCGAAAATCTCAAACAGGTCGAGTACCTCTTCGTTGTCGCGGCCATTGCGGTTGCCAGCGTCACCATCTTGCGCAATTGGCGCGCCGGATTTTACATCTTCCTGGCCTGGGTGCTCTTCGAGGACGCCATCCGCAAGTATCTCGGCAACGACATGATGATTTACTTCGGAAAAGATTTCCTCGTAGCCTTGATCTACATCTCGCTATATCTCGCGGTGCGCGACAAGAGGGACCGCATTTTTCGCCCACCCTTCCTGATAGTGCTCAGCCTTTTTTTCTGGTGGGCCGTGATCCAGGTCCTAAACCCGAATTCGCCGAGTTATCTCTACGGCTTCCTGGGACTCAAGATTGATTTCTTTTATGCGCCGCTGATGTTCGTAGGCTATGCTCTCATCCGCTCGGATGAAGATTTGCACGAATTTCTCGTTGTCAGCATGTTGCTCGCTGCTGCGGTCGCCGGGCTAGGAGTGATCCAAGCTATCTTCGGGCCCGGATTTTTGAACCCTGCGACTCTGGCTCCAGAAATTCGCGAGCTCGGCGATCTGTCGAAAGAGTCGCCGATTACCCACCAGATCATTCACCTCCCTTCTTCCGTGTTTGTCAGTGCTGGGCGCTTCAGCGGATATCTGTTTTCGGTGTCGGTACTCGGGATTGGGGCTGCCGGATACTTTCTGCTGAGCGCTGCTCGAAGACGCTGGATTATTTTCGGCGCGCTCGGCGTGATTGCGGTGGCCATCGCGCTGTGCGGGTCGCGAGGCGCGCTGATTTTGAGCGCAGGTAGCGCGGCGTGCATGAGCGCAGCCTTTATGTGGGGCGCGCCGTGGAGAACCCGCCAGGTCTATCGGATGTTGAAAGCTATACGCCGCAGCGCAATCATCATCGCGATCGCCGTGGCCGTGATGACCCTTGTATTTCCAAAAGAAATTGGCTCCCGCTGGGCCTTCTATTCGGAGACTCTCGATCCCCGCAGCACCGCTTCCGAACTTACCAAGCGCGTGTGGGATTATCCCATTTATAACTTGACGATCGCCTTCTCCGTACAACACTGGGTGATGGGCTACGGGACCGGCACTGCTTCTCTCGGCGCACAGTACGTGGCGAAGATCTTTAAACAACGGAAGCCCGAAGTCGCCGTGGAGTCCGGTTGGGGCTCGCTGGTGGTCGAGCTGGGAATTTTTGGCCTCGCTCTTTGGTTCCTGTGGACCACGGTGCTAATCTATGGATGCTGGCGCGTGGTTCTCAGACTTCGCCAGACGCGCCTGTTTCCCGTAGGCTTCGGAGCGTTCTGGTTCATCGCGGTGATGTTGATTCCGGAGACTTATGCCAGCCTGAACGTCTACCAGGACTACGTGCTTAACGCCTATCTCTGGCTGTTGATCGGCGTCCTCTACAGGCTTCCCGAGCTTCTCGTGGCGCGACCTGTGCCCTTGCCGGCTCGCGCTACATCGCGGTCGCTCGTCGAGCAGTTGGTGCCCTAAAGGAGCCATTCCCACGTGTGCGGCATTGACGGGATTGCGGCGCGTTCCCTGTCTCCCGCGCATGTTTCCGCGTGCCATGCCCTCACCGCGGCTCTCGCACATCGCGGGCCTGATAGCAATGGAGTCGAATCCGTCGGGAATTGCGTTCTCGGCAATACGCGGCTGGCGATTCTTGATCTGAGCGAGCGCGGCCGCCAGCCGATGCCGAATGCGGATCGGTCTTCCTGGATCACCTATAACGGCGAATGCTACAACGCCGGAGAGCTTCGCGAATGGCTGGTGTCGCGAGGGCGGAAATTCCATTCGGGAACAGATACGGAAGTCGTGCTGCAGCTTTACGACGCGATCGGTGATGCCTGCGTCGAGCGGCTGCGCGGAATGTTTGCTTTCGCGATCTGGGACGCACGGAAGAATCGCTTGCTCCTGGCCCGCGACCGCCTCGGGATCAAACCGCTCTACTATGCATTGACATATGACTCGATTGTTTTCGCGTCAGAAATTAAGGCGCTTCTTGCTTCCGGGACTGTTTCTCGCCGCATCGCGCCGCACGGCGTCCGCGCTTTCCTCCAACTCGGACACATTCCGCCGCCCTGGACATCGCTGGACGGCGTCCAACCGCTTGAGCCGGGCCATCTGGCTGTCTGGCAAGATGGCAAATTCGAGAAGCGAAGCTATTGGGAGTTGAAGCCTCACGCAAACGGAACCGGCGCGAAAAACGTAGCGAATGAAGACGGTGCATTGCCGGAGCAACTGATCGAGGCAACTCGCCTACATTTGATTTCGGACGTGCCGGTCGCATTGTTTTTGAGCGGCGGTGTAGACTCGGCAGCACTGGGAGCGCTGGCACAACGAGCCGGAGCCGATAAGCTCACCGCGTTAACGATCGGGTTCGACGATCCCGCGCTCGACGAATCCGAGCCGAGCCGCCGCACCGCCGAGTTACTCGGCATTCCGCACCGCGTTCTGCGCCTCACGGCGCGCGAGACGCACGATTCGCTCGACCACGCTATCTGGGCGATGGATCAGCCGAGTGTGGACGGGCTGAACGCCTATTGGATTTGCCGCACTGCAGCTCGCGCTGGCTTCAAGGTCGCGCTGAGTGGGCAGGGAGGGGATGAATTATTTGGCGGATATGCATCGCTGCGTTGGTTCGAGCGCTTTACGCACGCAGCGGCCTGGTTGCGGCCTGTGCCTCGCGGCTTCGCCGCCGCCATGCTCGACCACGACGCCTTCCCGTTTCGCTGGCGGAAGCTCGCTTGTCTCGCGGGCGCCGACGATCCATTTGTTGCTGCTGAACTCGCGGTGAAAATTCATTTCCTGCAGCGCGACGTCCACGAGCTGCTTGATCCTGAACTCGCGGCGGCGGGCGAGGACGGCGAATTCCCGGAGCGCG
>DAITPO010000126.1:0-10257 GCA_036833535.1 Candidatus Acidiferrales bacterium
ACTACGGATTTGTTGTTGGCCAGGGGGTGAAGCAGAGGAGGAAGATGATTAGGGCGTAGACGGCCCACATTCTGCGCTTTGGATCTAGCGGCTCCCAGCGATTTAGTAGCGGGGGGTGGCGGAAGCGCCACGAGAAGACTAGGAGCAGGCCGCCCCACATTACCCAGCCATCCCAGAAGAGATTCTTCCATAGGCCGAGCAAGCCCATCGTCAGAGTGATTGCGCCTACGGCTAGCGAGATGCGGCGGTGGAGGCGGCTGGTCAGGCAATAGAGAATGTGGCCGCCATCGAGTTGCCATGCTGGAAGCAGGTTCAGCGCGGTGACGAAGAGGCCGACCCACGCGGCGCGGCCTACCGGGTGGAGAAGCAGATCGCCGGGCGGCGTGTGTGGACGCAGCATCGAAATTAGCAAGTAGACTAGAGGCGGATTGCCGAAGCGCAGTCCGCTGGGGGCTGCCGCGGCTAGGCCCGGCACGATTTTCGAATTGGCGATGGCGAAAATCAGGGCTGGGACGGCGAAGATGAAGCCGACTACCGGACCTGAGAGGCCGACATCGAAAAGAGCGCGGCGCGTGGGGATCGGCGAACGAATGCGGATGAACGCGCCGAAGGTGCCGAGGATGGTCGGCGCGGGGATGAAATACGGATAGGTGACATCGATGCCGTATTTGCGGCAGGTGAAGTAGTGTCCGAGCTCGTGCGCGAGGAGGATGCCGAGCAGCGTGAAGGAGAAGGGAATGCCGAGGGCGAGAAGTTCGGGATGCTCGAAGGGGCGAGCCATTGTCGTGAAGGGATTTTCGTCGCTCGAGAACGGCTCGCGATTCTGAGAATAGGAGATGGAAAATTCAGCGCCGACGGCGAGCGTGGAAATTATTGTCAGCAGAAAGAGGATTAGCGGCGTCCACAGCGGACGGTGGCGCGGCTGGCGCAGAACTTCTTCTGCAATCGGCGGGTATTGAAACTCTACGACTTCGGCGGGGACATGGGCGTGCCCGTTTCCGCTGCTCATAAATGTGAGATGGCCAATGGAGGCGTCGCGGTTTCTAGAGAATTATGGCGATTAGCCGGACGCTTTCGTGCCGGTGCCGTTTTCGAGCGACTGAAGTTCTTTGCCGGGTTTGAAGCGCACGGCTTTGCCCGGCGGGATATTCACTTGCTGGCCGGTGCGCGGGTTGCGGCCGATGCCGGTCTTGCGCGGCTTGACGTTGAAGACGCCGAAGCGGCGCAGCTCGATGCGCTCGCCTTTGCCGAGGGCGTTCTTCATGGCTTCGAAGACGGTCTCGACGGCCTGCTCGGCTTTGTTGCGCGTGATATTGGTCTTCTGCACGACCGCGTTCACGATGTCGAGTTTGATCACAACGGCCTCCCGGCTGCGGCGAAATCTATGCTAGACAGGGGGTTGCGGGTTGTCAAGCGAAGTGCGGCGGGCTAAGATGCGCTGCCATTTTCGCGGATTTTTGCGGGACGAGGAGAGTTGCTCATGAGCGTGAAGTCGGACAGGTGGATTCGGCGCATGGCGGTGGAGCAGAAGATGATTGAGCCGTTTGCGGACCGGCAGGTGCGCGAGGGCGTGATTTCGTATGGCGTTTCGTCGTACGGATATGACATGCGCGTGGCGGATGAGTTCCGGATTTTTACGAATGTGAATTCGTCGATTGTCGATCCGAAACATTTCGACGCGAAATCGTTCGTGGAATTTCAGGGGCCGGTGTGCATCGTGCCGCCGAATTCGTTCGCGCTGGGGCGGTCGGTGGAATATTTCCGCATACCGCGAAGTTGCCTCACGATTTGCGTTGGGAAATCGACTTACGCGCGGTGCGGAATTATTGTGAACGTTACGCCCTTCGAGCCGGAGTGGGAAGGATTTGTGACTCTGGAGATCAGCAATACTACGCCTTTGCCGGCGAAGATTTATGCCAATGAAGGATTGTGCCAGGTGATTTTTTTTGAGTCGGATGAGGTTTGCGAGATTTCGTACAAGGATAAGAAGGGAAAGTATCAGGCGCAGCAGGGAATTGTTCTGCCGCGATTGTGAACGCCGAGATCCTTAGGTCCCCGACCGGGTCGGGGCCCTCAGGATGACAGCGAAAGGCAAAACGATAAGCAAGAAGCAAGACGCTTGACCCAAGACGCGAGACGCGTGAGCCTTACGCTTTTCCGTTCAGCAGCGGCGACGCGATGTCCCAGTGGCGCGAGAAGACGAATTTGTCGAAGGGTTTGCGCGAGCGCGGGGCTAGTTCGCGGCGGCGAAGATCTTCGGGGAGCGTTTCGGGATCGCCGGGGTAGCCGATGGCCATGGCTGTGACCGGCTCGAACTCGGTGGGGACTCCGTAAGCCTCTCGAATTGTTTCCACTTCGATTCCGGCCATTTGGTGGACGCTGAGGCCGAGCGACGTGGCTTGCATCACCAAATTTGCTACGGCCTGGCCCAGATCGTAGAGGGCGACGCGATTCGGCTGGCCATTTTTCGCAAACGCTTTGCGTGCGAGCGCGAAGATGAGCGCCGGCGCGTTCTGCGCCCAGGCGCGATTGCCGGGAACGAGGCACGCGGCTGCCTTTTCGAAATCTTCCGGATTGCTCCTACACGCGAGGATGAAATACCACGGCTGCTCGTTGCTTGACGAGGCGGTCCAGCGGGCGGCTTCGAAAAGGCTGCGGAGTTTTTCCGGTTCGATGGGGCGAATGTCGAAGGCGCGGGGGCTCCAGCGGCGCTCGAGGACTTCGTGGATGGGATAGGTGGTTTGGGCTGGCTTTTCCATTGCGGTTTTGCTCCTCAGGTTAATTGATGAGATTGGCGCGTCGAGCGATTCTTGCAAATGAAGGGATCCCAGGGACGGCGCGAAAGGTAGTTCCGATAGGCTTCAGGGACTTTCGAGCTTGTGAGAAACCGATTAGACGTACCTCAGCGGCTAAAGCCGGTAGGAATTCGCGGCATTTGCGGCACGGCTTCCGCCTTCGCCAAGGCTACGGCGGACAAGGAAGCCGTGCCCTGACAAGGCTTTCGAGACGAGGCTTTCGAGCCTGCGTAGCTACTCTTCAGCGCCGCGAGTCGCGATTCTGCAATTCGCTTGCCGCGGTTTATTTTTGAATTACGCCGCAGGCGAAACGCGAGCCTGAGTTGCCTGTGGGATCCGTAGTTTCGTCGTCTGGTTGCGCGTGAATTACGATCGATGTGCCGGCTTGTTGGAGAAGTGAATTGGGGCCGTCGCCGAGCGTGACGTGGGCATCGACCCAGGAGCCTTTGGCTTTGCCTTCGGCGTTGGCGAGGATGTTGCCGAGATCTCCGTTGTGCGGGCCTGCCGGATTCTTCGCGCCATGTTGCTTGTTGTCGGGGTTGAAGTGCGCGCCTGCGGTTTTGAAATCCGGGGCGAGGCATTGGCCGGCGGCGTGGAGATGAACGCCGTGCATTCCTGGAGGGATCTGCGAGACGCTGAGCGAGATGCTGACGCCGTCCTTTTGTTGATGAAACTTGGCTTCGCCGATTTTTTGGCCGGATTGATTCATGATGTCGGCGTGGGCGGATTGAGCGGCTGCTGGTAGAGCGGCGGCGAGCAACATTGCGAGGCCGAGAAGCCATTTCTGAATGTGCATCGAGAATCCCTCCTTGGAATTGGGGGCTAATGCTACTTCAGATGCGGCTGAATTTCAGCCGGATTCGGCGGCGGGCGAAAATCCTGCTCCAATCGGCTGGTCGCTTGGGCGGTAAATCGAGCCGTGTGCGCGATCGAGGCCCGGGCGGAGCAAGCCCCGCCCCTACGAGAGACGACGATTTCGCGAGCGGCGAGCTAGGTGATGGATCGTTTTCGCGGATCGAGGCACGGGCTTACTTCCGGTTTCAGTTCTTGGCTGCGGCGCGGTAGGCTTCGCGGCGGTCTTCGATTCCGGCTTTGTAGACTGCGACGATATTGCGCGTGGCCAGAATGTCTTCATCCGGATTGCCGTTGACCAGCACAAGATCGGCGCGCAGGCCGCGAGCGATGCGGCCGCGGTCGGGGACGTGAAATGCGAGAGCTGGGGAGGAAGTCGCCGCGCGAAGCGCTTCCGTCGGCGTGAGTCCCGCGCCGACCAATAGGAGCAGCTCTTCGTGCAGGCTCACTCCATATGCGGTGCCGGGATTGGGAGCGTCGGTGCCTGCGAGGATGGGAACTCCTGCGGCTTTTAGCTCTTTGATGGCTTTGGCGGCGCCATCGCAGGAAAGGCCGCGGCTGGCGGATGGAAACGTTTCCTTGAGTCTGGAGATATTGGCATGCGTCAAAAAAGGTTCGAGCTTGGGATCGGCGATGAGTTCGCGGCGCGAGGCGGTGGGACCGCAGATGCTGCGCAGGACGGTCATTGTGGGTATCACAAAAGCGTGATGCGCGGCCACCAGCTCGCCGAAGTGTTTGTCGCAGGATGAGCCCACGAAGAGATGCGCCAGCCCGTCAGCGCCTGCATTGATGGCGTCTTGGGCTTGCCACTCGCTGCCGATGTGCACGACGGCGAGCTTGCCGCGCGCGTGGGCTGCGTCGATGATGGCCTTCATCGTTTGTTTGCTGAGGGTGGGCCGTCCGCGCGGGAATCCGTACTCGGTGGCATCGTCGTAGACGAGCTTGATGTAATCCGAGCCCTGCGCGATGCGGTCATCCACCCAGGCCTGGGCTTTTTTGGCGTCGGTGATGGTGGGAATTTCCATTCCGTATTCCGTGCCGTGGCCTCCGGGGGCGGTGGCGAGAATTCCTGCGGACCAGAAATCGGCCATGCTGCTGGTTTGGGAGCTTTTGAGCGCGGCCATCAGGCGCGGCGCCATCATCATGTCGAACTCCGAAGTGACGCCAAAAACCAGGGCTTGCTCGAGGGCTGCCGCGCTGTGAACGTGGACGTGGGAATCGATGAGGCCGGGCAAGAGCGTCTTGCCGGTTCCATCGACGATTTGAGCGGAAGGATCGGTGAGATCCGGCCCGATCTCGCGGATGCGGCCGTCTTGGATTAGTACGCTGGTGCTTGGAATCACTTCGACGCCGTCGAATACGCGGACGTGTTGGAAGAGTATGGGAGTGGATTGACAGCGGGCAGGAAGTGCGCAGGACAGAAGCGCGAGCGAGATGAGGAATGCTTTCATCGAATTCTCCGCGAGGAAGTTGATAGACCGAGCCGACGCTGGAGTCAAACACTACATGACGCGGATAGTCGCGGGGTGTTAGCGGGCTGGCGGTTCGGAAGGGCAACAAAAAGGTTGCGTTTTCTGGATGGCCGGAATAATATGCAACCTGGAGGTTGCCTAACAATGGAGAATCGAGTTGAGAAGCGGATTGAATTGAAGGCGCCGGTGGCGCGGGTGTGGAGGGCGCTGACGGATTACCGGGAATTCGGGGAGTGGTTTCGCGTGAAATTGGATGGGCCGTTTGTGGCGGGGGAGATTTCGCGCGGGCACATTACGCACCCTGGATACGAGCATGTGAAATGGGAGGCTGTGGTGCAGAAGATGGAGCCGGAGCGGTTGTTTTCGTTTACGTGGCATCCGTACGCCATCGATCCGAAGATCGATTATTCGAAGGAGACGCCAACGCTGGTGGAATTCCGGCTGGAGAAAACGGCTAGTGGGACGCTGCTCACAGTTACGGAGTCGGGATTTGACAAGATTCCTGTTGGGCGGCGGGACGAGGCTTTGCGGAAGAATGAGGGCGGGTGGGCAGCGCAGATGAAGAATGTGGAGAGCTATGTCGCGCAGAGGCCGTAGCGGAGGGGCCGTCAGGCGGCAGGCTCGGGCGCCTGTGTTTGCGGCGCTCGGGGACGAGACGCGGCTGGAGCTGGTGGCTAAGCTTTGCGGCGGTGGGGCGCGTTCGATTTCGCAGCTTACGGAGGGATCGCGGCTTACGCGGCAGGCGATTACGAAGCATTTGCGGGTGTTGGAGAAAGCGGAGATTGTGCATTGCGTGCGGGAGGGGCGGCAGAGTTTGTTTGAATTTGATCCGGGGCCGATTGAGGAGATGAAGAGATATCTGGAGGGGGTGTCGGAGCAGTGGGATGAGGCTTTGGGGAGGTTGAAGGCGTTTGTGGAAGAACGGTGATAGGGCGCGGCAGGAGAACGGGCGTCAATTGCGAGACGTGGTCGCGGATTGTGGGGTCCGCCGATGCCCGTTGCCATTGGGTGACCGGTAGGTCGTCGGAAGGCGCGTCGATTGCTGGGCAATCGCAAAGCGATTGACCGGCGCCCCTACGGATCGGATTAATTTGGGCGAGTGAGTCCGCGCG
Organism: Candidatus Acidiferrales bacterium; assembly: GCA_036833535.1. Classification (GTDB taxonomy): domain Bacteria; phylum Acidobacteriota; class Terriglobia; order Acidiferrales; family UBA7541; genus Palsa-147. Next base: position 6,232 of record DAITPO010000126.1, read on the forward strand.
GTGCTTGTGCGAGTTGGCGAGATCGTGGTCGGAAGAGGCCGGCGGGACGCCAGCGGTACAAAGGCGCGGCGGGGACGCCCTTCGAAGATCAGGGTGAACCGGCGGTACCTTTAGGGCTTTTGGGTGGGGCGGAGATCGATTTCGCTTATGAAGCTTTGCGGGGCTTGCGTTACCAGCGTTGCTACGGCATGGGCTACGTCATCCGGTTGCAGTAGCTTGGAGGTGTCGCGGCCGGTGTGCGGGGAGAAATCTGTGGCTACGCTGCCTGGGCAGATGGCGGAGACGCGGATGTTGTGGGCGCGGAGGTCTTCGGCCATGCAGGCGGTCAGGCCCATTAGGCCCCATTTCGAGGCGCAATAGATTCCACCGTTGGCGAAGGCATTCTTGCCGGCCAGCGAGCTGATGTTGACGATGTGACCGCGCTTGCGCTCGATCATTCCCGGTGCCACGGCGCGGATTACCAGGAACACGGATTTTAAATTGGTGTCTAATACGGCGTCCCAGTCCGCTTCGGACATTTGATGGGCTGGGCCGAAGCGGCCGATGCCTGCATTGTTGATGAGAATATCGATGGGGCCGAGTTCGCGATGTGTCCGATCGACGAAGGTTTGTATCTCATTCGCGTGGGTGACATCGGCGACCATGGCTAGCGCTTCGAACCCTTCCTTGCGTAGGGCGGCTGCTGCGGATTCCAGGCGCGCGGCGTCGCGGGCGCAGAGGCTGAGGCGCGCGCCTAACTCGCCGAGACGGTGGGCGATGGCGAGACCGATGCCGCGACTTGCGCCGGTGACGAGCGCGGTCATGCCGGCGAGCGGCTTGCTGGTGACGTTTGCGCTACTCATTGTGAAATTTCCTCCAGGCGACGTTCGCTGCAGAGTCACCATCTTATCATCTAGGTCTGAAGGTGACGGGGCGCACCAGGAGATTGCAATGCAGCGGCAACCCGGCCGAATTAGCCTTGCACGGCTGAAATGCTTTTCCTATAATCCCGTAGCTTTTCTAAACCTTGTCCCTGCAGGGGTCGCAATTCCTTTGATTTCGACCGCTTGCCTAGGCCGACCGCTTGGCGGTCGCACCTGAGAAGGAAACTGTTCGAGGAGGCAGGTAAACAATGAAGCGAGAGCGTATGGCCGCAAGAGGAATCGTGCTGGCAGTGACGCTGTTCCTCTGCTGGCAGGCCAAGCCAGCGGCCGCTCAGGACGCGCCAGCGCAGCAGCCCGCTTATACAATTCCGGAATATAACGCCTTTCAGGCGTGCAACGCGGAAAAGAACGCGCAAACCCGGTTGAAGTGCCTGGACGATTTCGTGGGGAAGTTTCCGAAGTCAACGCTGATGAAGTACATCGATCAGATGTACTGGAGCACGTACAACGAGCTGAAGAACTATCCGAAGGTAACAGAATACGCGGACAAATATGTGGCGGAGAGCGATGCGAAGGCGGATAACGCGGCGCGAGTGCAGGCCTTCTACTCGCGGTGCGCGGTATTTGAGTTTGCTTACAATCCGAAAGCTGCCGATTCGACAGAGCAATTGAACAAGGCGAAAGCGGCGTGCCAGGACGGCCTGACAGCGCTCAATAGCCTGGCGAAGCCTGAGAACATGACCGATCAGCAGTTCGCGGATCAGAAGAAGCCTGTGGCTGCGCTGTTTTACGATACGGTGGGCTTTTCGGAACTGCAATTGAAGGATTATCCCAGCGCGGCGACGGCGTTCAAGAATGCGTTGACGAACGCGCCGACCGACGGAGTGGCGGAGTATCGGTTGGGCGTTGCGTATCTGCAGGAAAATCCGCCGCTTTCGATGGATGGGTTCTGGGCATTGGCGCGGGCGGTGGCGTTGAAGGCGCCTGGGGACGCGCAGATTAAGGATTATTTGCGGAAGCAGTTGGTGCGCTATCAGCAGTCGGGCTGCGATAACTTGATTGACTCGCAGATGAGCGAACTGTTGCAACTGGCGGCGGGGGCGCCGGACCGGCCGGCGACTTATAGCATTGCGAGCGCGGCGGACCTTGATAAGGTGCGCCAGGGTCTCAACATTCTCAGCGTGTTGACGGATCTCGGCGGCGGCGGGGACAAAGCGAAGATGACGTGGCTGGCCGTGTGCGGATCGGATTTCCCGGAAGTGGTGGGCAAAGTGATTGATGTTACGCCGGGGACGGATACGGTTGAGTTGCACGTGTTTACCGGAGCGACTTCGGACGAGATGGAAAAGGCCACGACAGCGAATATGGACGTGAAGATCGCGGGCCAGCCGGAAGCGAGCCGCTTGCAGAAGGATGATGGCGTGCGATTTTCGGGGACGTTGACGGGATATGATCCTTCGCCGTTCATGTTGCACTGGGAAAAGGGCAAGGTGAATGCGGAAGATATTCCGCCGGAGAAGAAGGAAGGGCAGACGCGGAAGCCGCATAAGGTAGCGAAACCTTCGGGGAATTAGAGAGTTAAGATCGAAGTTGATTGGAATGGAAAAGGCCGCTGGGAAACCGGCGGCCTTTTTTGTCTTTGTACCGCTGGCGTCCCCGCCGGCTCTTACGAGCACGCGTGTCGGCTACGGTTGCGATCAACTGCGGAGCGCGAAGCACAATAAATCGAGTTGGTTCGACGGCACGGTCCGCGAATGAGAGTTGCCCGTGGCAGGATTTGTAATCGTAAGATGCCGGCGGGGACTCCAGCGGTACGCTAGCCTGGTCGATCGTGCTTTTGGGAGCGATGCGGGTTGGCGTTCACAAACGCGCCAGCAGGGACGCTGGCGGTTCGGGGGACGCCGGCGCTACCTTCGGCGGTGGGAGCTTGGATTGATTTTGTATTCGTCTACTTTGCGGCTTAGGGTGTTGCGGTGGATGCCTAGGACTTTTGCGGCGCGGGATTGATTGCCGTTGGCGCGCTCTAGGGCGCGCTTAATGAATTTCTTTTCGAATTCGTTGACGGCTTCGCCGAGCAGGATGCCGCGCTCGACCATTTGTCCGATGAGGGATTCGAGTTGTTCTTTCACGGTCGCACGCTCCACGGTGACGCTTCGACGGACTCCCTTCGTGGCCCGGAGATGGATCGCTCGGTGATCAATCTAGTGGACGGCCGGTGAGCCGCTCGTAGGATTCGCGATATCGCGCGCGGGTGGCCGCAACGACTTCTGCGGGAAGCGCGGGAGCGGGCGGCTGCTTGTTCCAGCCGATGCGCTCGAGATAATCGCGGACGTATTGCTTATCGAAAGAAGGCTGCGCGCGGCCGGGCTCGTATTCGTCGGCGGGCCAGAAGCGCGAGGAGTCGGGAGTGAGGGCTTCGTCGATCCAGATGAGTTCGTGGCCGGCGAGGCCGAATTCGAATTTGGTGTCGGCGATGATGATGCCGCGGGCAGAGGCGTAGGCGGCGGCGCGGGTATAGATTTCGATGGAGACATCGCGCAGGCGCAGGGCGAGAGAGGCGCCGATGCGCGAAGCGGCTTCTTCGAAGGAGATGTTTTCGTCGTGGCCGGTGGTTGCTTTTGTGGACGGCGTGAAAATGGGATTGGGGAGCTGCGACGATTCGACGAGGCCCGACGGTAGCGGGATGCCGCAGACGCGGCCGGTCTTCTGATAATCCTTCCAGCCTGAGCCGGAGAGATAGCCGCGGACGACGCATTCGATGGGGATTGGTTCGGTGCGCTTGACGAGCATGGAGCGGCCGGCGAGATCGGCGGCGTAGGGAGCGAGCGCGCCGGTGAAATCGCTGGCGGTGATGATGTGGTTCGGGACGATGCCGTGCAGCTTGTCGAACCAGAAGAGCGAAAGCTGCGTGAGGACCTTGCCTTTGTCCGGAATCGGCGTGGGGAGAACGACGTCGAAGGCCGAGAGGCGGTCGGTGGCTACGATTAGAAGATTCTCATCGACTTCGTAGATGTCGCGGACTTTTCCGCGGCCGCGGAGTTGCAATCCGGCGAAAGACGTTTGTGAAATTGCTGGCGCCATTTGTGACGATGCCAAGATTATTCTTTCCTTTCGGGGAGCCGTATTCTAGCGCACGAAGGGGGGAAGTCAACGGGGAAGAAAA
>DAITPO010000127.1:0-10123 GCA_036833535.1 Candidatus Acidiferrales bacterium
CGCGCTCCAGTTGCCGGCGCGCCTCGTCGTAATTGGAGACTCGCCGGTAGGCTTCGGCCAGGCCGAGCTCTCCCGCCTCGTTGCGCGGATCGAGCCGCAGCACTTCGTTGTAGGCGGCAATGGCGCCTGGGAAGTCTTCTGCGGCGGCGAGGGTGTCGCCCAGCTCGATGCGCATGCGCACGCTGCGGGGTTCGAGCTCGATGGCGCGGCGGAATTCGTCCGCCGCGGTCTCCCAATCCTTTTCCGCAACGGATTCCTGCGCCAGCCTTTCAAGTTCGCCAGCCGTAACCGGCTTCGGACGCGACGGCGACTGCATCGGTCCCGCCAGGTGAACAAGGAGGAAGAGGCCCAAAAGCATGCCCGAAAGTATAGCATCGCGCGCCCCGGCCACTTTTGAGCAGGCCCGCCGCCGAAACTGCCTTCGGACGCTAGAGAGTTAAGGGGATCACGAATCGAAACCGGACCCGCCCGTCAGCGCCCGCATCATAGGAAAACCACGACCCAATCGGTTACAAATTCTCCCCAATTATTCCCTTAAGGTAACAATGCTTTACTGTTGACATAAACGTTAACTAATGTTAGTCTTTATCCCGCTCTGCCGTTGAGCCCGGACAAAATTTGGCGCCGGAAATCGCCGCCAGAAAGGACCCCCAGCAAGCCGCGCCAGAAACCTACGCTTCACGAATCCAAAGAAGCCACAGTTCAGCCCGGCCCCCAACTCCGAGGACAATCCAATGATCCCCTCCCAAAACTCAGCGCCCTCAGCGTCTCTGCGGTATCTCCTGCCTTTTCCGGCCCCTAGAAAGGCGAAGAAAAATCTAATCGCGGGACAATTTATTAGAAACGCCCGCAACTCCAACAAAATAAACGAAGGGAGTCGATTCTAATCGCGTGAAATACGGGGTTTTATGAACTCAAAAACAGCCAAATCTCGGTGTCACCGGCGAAACCGCGGCGAAACTAGCCCTCAGCAGCCAAGAAGCTAGCCCAATAAGGCTGGTCATGAAGGGGACGGGTCGTTTGCGTAGAAACAATCTCTCGCGACGCGTCCCGGTCTCGTCGGGTTTTCGCTTGACGGGGCTCGTCGCGCGATTTATAAGCAGCGCACGCTTTTCACGCAGGAACCGGGCCATGAGGGCGAATCGAATCGCTACGCTGGTCCGGATCGCGCTCATCGCCGCCGGTCCCTCATGCGGAATTGGCGCTACAAACACCGGGGGTGTTATGGCTGGAAATGTTGATGTGGTCGGGATTGGGAGCTGCACCGTCGATTATTTTGCGATTGTGCCGCGCTTGCTCGGGCCGGAAGAAAAGATCAATGCGGAGCGGCTTGAGATTCATGCCGGCGGCGTAACCGCGAATAACCTCACGCAAGTGGCCCGGCTGGGGGCAAAGACAGGCTGGCTCGGCTTGATCGGCGATGACGACAACGGCCGGATCATCACCAAGGCCTTCGAAGCGGATGGAATGGATTGCAGCGGGATCGAAGTCGTGAAACATGAGTTGTCTTCGCTGACGTGGATCCCGGTGGATGCAGCGGGCGAGCGGTGCATTTACATGTTTCCGAACATCACGGGAAAAATTTCGCCGTTCCAAGTTTGCAATCGTTTCGCCCCGCACATTCAAAAAGCAAAGCACTTTCATACCGAGGCGTCGCAATTGCCGCTCGTCCCGGTGCGCGAGGGCATGAAAATCGCACGCGCCGCCGGCGTGCGCGTAATTTTTGATCTCGACGTATCGCCGAGCTTTTTCGCGCAGGCGAATCTGGGCTCGGAACAGGATTTGGCGGCAGCGCTGCAAATGGTCGATGTCTTAAAGCCTTGCAAGGCCGCGGCGCGCGAGCTTACAGGAGAAACCGACTTCGATCGGATCGCGGCGGAATTGCTAAAGATCGGGCCGAAGCTGGTGGCAGTAACAATGGGCGCGGATGGCTGCTTGATCGCCACCAAAGAGAAAATGGCGCACGTCCCGGCGTTCAAAGTAAACGTTGTGGATACGACGGGCGCAGGCGATGCGTTCATGGGCGGCCTCTCCTACGGCGTGCTGCAAGGATGGGATCACGAGAAAGTTGGAATGTTCGCCAACGCTTGTGCTGCGCTTTGTTGCACAAAAGTGGGGGCGCGGGCGATGGCGAAACATGATGAGGTCGTCGCGTTCATTCGCTCGAAGAATGCCTCGGCGGCGGCTTCGTTCTAGTTGGCGAGTAGCAGTGAGTGCCGACTGCGGAGATCTTGACGATTGAAGATGCCGGTCCCGCATGCGGGACCGGCGCTACATAGGCGCAACGGAGAGGACTAATTCATGTTCACGCCACCAACGTTTACGATCGCCATGGTGATGATGGTCGCCTCGGCGATCTGCTGGGGCTCCTGGGCGAACACGTACAAGGGAGTGAAGAATTACCGCTTCGAGCTTTTCTACTGGGACTACGCGCTGGGAATTTTTATCGTCTCCCTGATTCTCGCGCTGACGATGGGCAGCAGCGGGAATGATGCTTCGAGTTTCTTGAACAACGTGCACTCGGCGGATACGTCGAACTTTTGGTTCGCCATGCTGGCAGGCGCCATCTTCAATCTCGCCAATCTGCTCCTCGTGGCGGGGATCGATATGGCCGGGCTGGCGATCGCGTTTCCAGTCTCGATCGGCATCGCGCTGGTGGTGGGAGTCGTCCTCACGTACTTGCGTGAGCCGAAGGGCAACGCGGTAATGTTGGGCGCCGGAGTGCTCTGCGCGATTGTGGCAGTGCTGCTCGATGGAAAGGCTTACGGGCAGCTTCCAGCGGGAGGGCGAGCGGTTTCGCGGAAGAGCATCATCACCTGCATCGTTTCGGGCGTGTTGATGGGCTTGTGGGCGCCGCTCTCGACCCATGCGATGAGACAAGGAAATGCGCTCGGACCGTACAGCCTTTCGGTTTTCTTTACGTTTGGCGCGCTGCTTTCCTGCTTCATCTGGAATATTTATTTTATGAAGCATCCGCTGGTGGGAGAACCGGTAGCATTCGGCGGATTTTTCAAGGCGCCATTCAGCGGGCACATGCTCGGGCTGCTCGGCGGATTCATATGGGGAATCGGGACGGTGTTCAATCTAGTGGCGGGAAATTCAATCGGGCTGGCGATTTCGTACGCCATTGGGCAGTCGGCGCCTATGGTGGCAGCACTGTGGGGCGTGCTGGTGTGGAAGGAATTCGCAGGAGCGAACAAGCAGGCGCGAGCGTATCTGGCGATGATGTTTTTATTCTATTTTTTGGCGATTCTGTTGGTGGCGCGGGCGCACAACGCAGGTTAACGCTCTCTCTAGTAGATTCATATTATTGACCGTTCCCGGGGCTTGCTACAAACTGCCGCGATTTTTCAGATTCCTTGGCGTTGTGGTGTCCCAATCGCGCGAATTGACTTACGATTGCTGCCGGCCTTGAGATGAACCGGTTCCGATCATTTCTTCTCTATTTTCTTTTCCTTAGTGCCGCCTACCTTTTCGCTTGGCCATACGCGACAGTCGTCTATGAAGGAACTGTGTTGCTGCATTTGCTCGCAGGCGCAGCGTTTCTGTTGCTGGGTCTTCCCTTCTTGTGGCGGAAGATAACTTCGGGATCTTCATCCGAGCGCGCGGCTTGGCTCTTGATCGCGGCGGGCGGCGCGATTGGAGTCGCGCTGGTCTTTACCGGCACGCCGCGCAGCCGGTTTCCGCTGCTCTATGCGCACATCGGCGCGTGTCTTGCGGGCGGCGTGATTCTTGCCGCGGCGTGGGCGGGGCGGCACGGATGGCTCGCGGGATCGGCGACGCGTGCCGCGTTGCGTTACGCGCTCGGATTCGCTATCGCAGCGGGAGTGACTGCGGGAGCGTGGTGGCTGCGCACAGTGCCGTTCGAACGTTCTAACCGGATCGAAAATCCGAGGATTGCACCGGCCAGCATGGATTCGGAAGGCGACGGGCCGCAGGGACCTTTCTTCCCCAGCTCGGCGCAGACGCCGGAGCAGATGCGCATCGCCAAAGAATATTTCATGGAGTCGCAATCGTGCGAGCGATGCCATTCGGACATCTACAAGCAGTGGCAAAGTTCGATGCATCATTTTTCTTCGTTCAACAATCAGTGGTACCGCAAGAGCATCGAGTACATGCAGGACACCATCGGCATCAAACCCTCGCGATGGTGCGCAGGCTGCCACGATCCCTCGCTGCTTTTCAGCGGCGAATTCGACAAGCCGATTCGCGAGGTCGAGAACACGCCCGCGGGACAGGCGGGGCTTGGCTGCATGATGTGCCATTCAATCACCGGCGTGAAAAGCACGATGGGCCAGGGCGATTACCGCCTCGAAGTTCCGGCGCTGCACGATATGGCCATGAGCGAGAATCCGCTGGTGCGGCGCTTCCACGATTTTCTGGTGGAATTGAATCCGGAGCCGCACCGGCGGACTTTCTTGAAGCCGTTCATGCGCGAGCAGACAGCGGATTTTTGTTCCACCTGCCACAAAGTGCATCTCGATGTTCCCGTGAATCATTACCGCTGGACGCGTGGATTCAATGACTACGACAATTGGCAGGCCAGCGCGGTCTCGGGATACGGCGCGCGGTCGTTTTATTATCCGCCGAAGCCTTCGACGTGCGCGGATTGCCACATGCCGCTTGCGCCGTTGCACGATACAGCCGCGGAACCGAAAATCGTGCACTCGCACCGGTTTCTCGCCGCGAACACGGCAGTGCCGTTTGCGAATCGCGATGAAGCGCAGCTCGATGCCACGGAGAAGTTCCTGCAGGACAAGCAGGTGAGCGTTGATATTTTCGCGATCACCCCGGAGACCAAGCAGGAGACGGCTGCAGCCAAGCTTCCTGCGGCGCCGGAATTGGAGACTACATTCGCCGTCGGTGAAGAAGCCGAAGCGCCAGGGCCTGCGTCGGCTGGCGCGGCGGCTGAAGAAACATCGGCACCGCCTCCGCCTGTTACCGGGCCGCTCAATCGCGTTGCGGCGGCGGTGCGGCGCGGCGATACGGCGCGCGTAGACGTTGTGGTGAGGACGCGCAAGGTCGGGCATTTTTTCCCCGGTGGAACGGTGGACGCGTTCGATTGCTGGCTGGAGCTTTCCGCGACGGATGAAAATGGCCGCGTGATTTTCTGGAGCGGGATGGCGGAAGACGATGGCCGAGGTCCGGTTGAGCCCGGCGCACATTTCTATCATTCGGTTTTGATCGATGCACGCGGAAATCACATCAATAAGCGCAATGCATGGGCCGCGCGCGCGACGGTTTACGTGCATCTAATTCCCCCGGGCGCGGCGGACACGGTGCATTTCCGGTTGAACATCCCTTCGGACGCGGGCTCGCGGATTTCGCTGCGCGCGAAATTGAACTATCGCAAATTCATGTGGTGGAACACGCAGTTTGCATTTGGCGGCGTGCGCGATCCGAACGAGCCGCATCCGCAAGTGACATCGGATTTCGATGACGGGCACTGGATTTTTACCGGCGATACGTCGGGGGTTTCAGGACAGGTCAAAACGATACCGGCGCTGCCGATCGTGGTGCTGGCTGAGGACAAGGTGGAGTTGAACGTCTTGCCTGCAAATGCGGCTGCGCCTGCGCCGGAATTGAAGCTCGATCCCGCGGATTGGACGCGGTGGAATGATTACGGCATCGGCTTGCTGCTGCAAGGCAATTTGAAGGAAGCAGCGGCGGCCTTTGAAAAGATCACGCAAATCGCGCCGGAGAATCCGGATGGCTGGGTGAATATCGGACGCGCGCGATTCCAGGAAGGAAATCTCGCGGCGGCGAAAACGGTGCTCGAAAAGGCGCTTGAACTTTCGCCGTCTCTCGCGCGAGCGCATTTCTTTTACGCCAAAGTGCTTCGGAACCAGGGACGATACGACGACGCGGCGGCGCATCTGCGAAAAGTGCTCGAGCAATATTCGCGCGACCGCGTGGTACATGACGAACTGGGGCGGATATTGTTCCTGCAGCGGCGGTACGGCGACGCGATCGCGGAATTCAATGCCACGCTCGGAATCGATCCCGAAGATCTCGAGGCGAACTACAATTTGATGCTTTGCTATACGGGGCTCGGCCAAAGCGACCGCGCGGCGGACTTTCAAAAGCGATATTTGCGATTCAAGGCGGATGAATCGGCGCAAACTTTGACGGGTCCATACCTACGCGCACATGCGGAGGACAACGTCGAACGGCAGCCGATTCACGAGCACGATTCCGTGCCCGCGGGTAAACTGCGCGGCGCGAAGCCTCTATCGGCAACTGCTGCACATGGAGGGACAGATTGAGTTTGAAGAAATCTCTGCGCGCCAAGCCTCGCCGCTCGATGCTTCCCGGCCTTTTCGGCATTTGCATTATTCTCGCGAGTGCGTGGCTCGTGCCCGCATCCGGATTCTCCACTCCGCCGCAGGCGGCGATCCAATTCGAAGACATCACCCGGGCCGCCGGAATTCATTTCACGCACAACAACGGAGCGTTTGGAAAAGAATATTTGCCGGAGGCGATGGGCGCGGGAGTCGCGTTCATTGATTACGACAATGATGGCTGGCAGGATCTGTTTTTCGTGAATGGCGCGGACTGGCCGGAGCATCATCGGACGGCGTCGCATCCGGCGCTCTATCACAATAATCACGACGGCACTTTCACGGACGTTACGGCGAAGGCGGGACTCGCGGTCGAGATGTATGGAATGGGCGTGGCCATCGGAGATTATAACAACGACGGCTACGACGATATTTTCATCACTGCGCTGGGACAGAATCATCTCTTTCGCAACAATGGAAACGGCACGTTCACGGACGTGACCAAGCAGGCGGGACTCGCGGGGCCGAATGAATTCAGCACCAGCGCCGCGTGGGTGGATTACGACCGCGACGGGCATCTCGATCTGGTGGTGGGAAATTACGTGCAGTGGACGCCGCAGACGGATATTTACTGCACGCTCGATGGCAAAACGAAATCGTATTGCACGCCGGAATCGTATCGCGGGGCGTCGGTGCGGCTCTGGCACAACCGCGGCGACGGCACATTTGAAGACGCCACACAGAAGGGGGGGCTTTTCGATACCACTTCGAAGACGCTCGGCGTGGTGATTCTGGATGCCAATCAGGATGGCTGGCCGGACATTGCTTTCAGCAACGACACGCAGCCGAACAAGCTCTACATCAACAATGGCAACGGCACTTTTACCGAGAAGGGCGTGGCCTCGGGAATCGCGTTCAGCGAAGACGGGATTGCGCGCGCGGGCATGGGCGTGGATGCGGCGGATTACGATCGCAGCGGGTATCCGAGTTTGCTGATCACGAATTTCTCGAATCAGATGGCGGCGCTTTATCACAACGAGAAGAATGGGCTTTTTGTGGATGAAGCGGCGCCGACGGGCATTGGGCGCGCGAGTTTGCTGACGCTTGGGTTCGGCTGCTTTTTCTTCGATTACGATCTGGATGGCTGGCCGGATATTTTCATCGCCAACGGGCACATCGAGAATGGAATTGAGAAGATTCAGAATCGCGTGCGTTATGCGGAGCCGCCGCATTTGTTCCGGAATCTCGGTGACGGGAAATTCGAGGAGACAACGGCGGCAGCGGGCGCGGCATTTGCGACGCGACGCGTAGCGCGCGGCGCAGCTTACGGCGATATTGATAACGACGGGGCGGTGGATATTGCGGTGACGGCGAATGGCGGGCCGGCGGTGCTGTTTCGCAATTCGGGAAACGCGAATCACCGCCTGCGTATCAAGCTGGTGGGTACGAAATCGAATCGCGATGGAATTGGCGCCGTTGTGCGCGTGACGGCCGGCGGCGGAACTCAGGATCAAATGCTGCGCAGCGGCGGGAGTTATGAATCGGCGAGCGAGCTTGTGCTAACCTTTGGCCTCGGCGCAGCGGCGCAGGCAGATGCGATCGAAGTGCGCTGGCCGAGCGGGCAGACGGATAATTTGAAGAATGTTCGCGCCGATCAGATCATCACGCTGAAGGAAGGCGCAGGGCTGGGCGGCGCGCAGGCGTTGCAGAAAAAATAGACGAACCTCAGCGGCTGAAGCCGTTTGCACATTGCGCCGCTTTCGGCACGACTAAAGTCGTGCCCTGACGAACCATGAGACGGCGGGAATTCTGAGTGCATTGAGACGATCGCGTGTTACTTCGCTGGCGATTGCGGCTGGCCTGATCTGCTTGTGTGCCGCGCCGGTGCTAATCGGCGGACGAAGCGACGAGCTGGCGCAATCGAAGGCTGCGGCAAAAGCGGATGCGGTTCTGCGTTCCAATAATCTCGGCGTGGCTTACATGGATCAGCAGCGTCCTGAGGACGCGCTGAAGGAATTCCAACTGGCCGTCATCGCCGATTCCACGAATTATGTCCCGCAATTGAATACCGCTATTGCGCTGCTGAACATGCAAAGGGCCGATGAGGCGCGAAAGATTTTGGCGGAAATTACGCAATCGCATCCCGAGAATGCGCACGGCTGGTACAACCTCGGGCTGCTCGAAAAATCCGCGGGAAATTCGGAAGCGGCGGCGACGGCGTTTTTGCGGGCGGCGGAGATTGATCCCGGTGACGCAGACACACATTATTTTCTGGCGACAATTCATTCGGAATTGCATGAGTATGCGAAGGCTATCGAGGAATTCAACGCGGCGCTGAAGATCAATCCCTATCACGTCTCGGCGGAATTCGGATTGGCGCAAGCGTACCAGCGCAGCGGCGACTCTGCGAACGCCAAAGTGCACCTCGAACGATTTCAGCATCTGAATGCGGCGAAATTGGGCGCGCCGATGAGCCTGGTTTACGGCGAGCAGGGGAAGTATTCGCTGGCACAGCAGATTTCGACAGCGCTCGCGCCGGTGCAACCGGCGATTCCAGTGCACTTTGTGGATGTGACGGCTAGCTCGGGGCTGCCTATCACAGCGGCGCCGTCGACGGGAATGATGGCTGGCTTGCCGTTGACTCCCCACGAGAGCGGGGCGTGCGTTTTCGATTTTGATGGCGATGGGCGGCCGGACATTCTTCTCGTGAATGCGGCGGGCGACGGCCGGGCAGCTCTGTATCGCAATGCCGGCGAAGGCAAGTTTGTCGACGTTACGCGCACGTCTGGAATTAATTTTCATGAGTCTGGGATCGGCTGTGCAGTGGGCGATTACGATAACGACGGGGGGCCAGATCTTGCGGTGGGGTTCATCGGGCGCGTCGCTCTTTTCCGCAATCAGGGCGACGGCACATTTCGCGACGTGACGGCGACGGCGGGAATCAAGGCTCCGGGCATGACGATGGGGATGACTTTCGTGGATTACGATCATGACGGAGATCTCGATCTTTACGTGACGCAACAAAAGTGGGCGGCGGATTTCCGGAGTTCCGGTGAAGTTTCGAACCTGCTCTGGCGGAACAACGGGAATGGCACGTTTACTGACGTCACGGAGGAAACGGGGCTTGCGGCGCGGCCCGAGGCGATGGGAGCGATTGCCTCGGACATTAACAATGATCGCGCGATCGATTTCATCGTGACCGGAAAACCGAACGGGCCCTCGGAGGTATTTTTCAATCGCCGCGAAGGGCCCTTTGAGAAACGCGAGTTGTGGCCGAGCGATGCCCCGGAAGGATCGCGTGGCGTGGCCGTACTCGATTTCGATAAAGACGGCTGGATGGATGTGGCGCTGACGCACGAAGGCAAACCGGGAATTTCACTCTGGCGCAACGACGGCGGAAAGGCATTCGTGCGCGTGAAACTGCCGGAACTGGGCTGGACGCGCGGCTGGGGCGTCGCGGCGATCGATTACGACAATGACGGCTGGGTGGATCTTGTCGCGGTCGGTGCGGATGCATCCGGTGGAAAGATAGCGCTGCTGCGCAATGAGGGCCCGGCGGGATTTCGTGATGTCACGAAAGAAGTGGGGCTCGACAAGATTGTGCTGGCAAGTCCGCGATCTGTCATTCCGTTTGATTTCGACGGCGATGGCTCGATGGGGCTGCTCATCACGCAGCTCGGCGCACCGCCTGTGCTGCTGCGCAACGTGGGCGGGAATAAAAATCATTGGCTGGAATTGGCCTTGAAGGGAACGAACGACAATAAATCTGCGATTGGAACGAAGGTTGAAGTTTTCGCCGGGGCGATGCGGCAGAAATTTGAGATTAGCGGCGCGTCGGGATA
>DAITPO010000128.1:0-10080 GCA_036833535.1 Candidatus Acidiferrales bacterium
TCGGGCGAATGCTTTCCGGGGGCGGTTTCGATCCGGCGCGCGACATCGAGGCGATTACCGTGAACCGCTGGCCGCACGGTTACGCCTACGAATATATTTCGATGTTCGATCCCGATTTCGCGCCGGATCAGCAGCCATGCGTTATTGGACGGCAGGCTTTCGGGCGGATTCACATCGCCAATTCGGACGCTGAAGCGTACGCCTACACGAATGCGGCAATCGATCAGGGATTTAGAGCGGTGAAGGAGATTACGAGCAAATCCGCCTGAGAATCGAGAGGGAAGCGGCCGCTCCTTTTCGGAACGGCCACTTCATTCTCGCCGTATGGCAGAATTAAAACCGGACGATCACGCCACCGGTGAAATTTCCTCGATTCAGGAAATTCCTCTGATTCGCCGTAAAGCAATTCCCAAACGAATCACAGAATTGCGCTGGCGAGGAGTTCTCGTACGTCGGAACAAATCTCGCGTCTGCGCGGAAGCCCAGGTGATTCGTGGCGAAGTATTTCACGCCGCCGCCCGCACCGTAGGAGAACGCCAAATTGTTCGCATTCATCCCGCTATTGTCGAAGTGCGTGAATCCGAGTCCCGCCGCCGCATAGGGCCGCAGCTTTTTCTCCGAACTCCGGAACATGTAAAGCATGCCGAAATGAAATTGATCGATATTGGAATTGTACGCGTTCAGGTATTGGCCCGAGATGATGTCGTGTTCGGCAAATTGCGTCCGATTGCTGTTCCACATGAATTCAAACTGAAAGTTCTCGGTGAGTGAGCGGTCGATGAAAGTGCCGAAACTCAAGGACTTATTGGCGCGCAGCCGGTCTACGGTCGCAGAATTCTGCACTGGAAATGAACCGCCGGTCTCGAATCCGACGAACGGCGACAACTCCCATTTGTAGTTCTGGCCGCCGTAGCTATAGCTTTGGGCGTGCGCTGTCCCCGCGACACCCAAGAGGCCTAACACCAGGAAACCCAATCGAAATCGCATCGTTCCTCCAGATAGGTTTGAATTTCGTGGTCCCGCGCCCCTTTGACTAAGATGCGCGGTCCGACCCCTCAGGTTACGGTGGGATTTCCGAAAAACCGGCCATTTTCTCAAACTGATACGGTTCTAGGGCCGAGCACTGTCCCAACCGCTAGGCGTCAACGGCGCTCCAAGAGCGAAGGGGTCCTACGACCTTCGCGCGACTTGCCGCTCGTGCCACCGTGAAACTACACCTAAGATCTTTGCATCTGATGGCTCGAATCGGGTTAGGGCTTTAACACAGTTTTAACAATCCGATAACCTTGCTTTCACCCGGCGTCTATAGCTTTCCGTACTCTGTGGTTACTAGTTGATCTCAATAAGCCCTCTCGGTTCCGGAATCCGTCCGCTGCAAGTGGCTGCGGAGGTTTCTGTTTGAGGCTGGGCAGCAGAGGGGATGAGTTTTCGGTGGCGCCAAAATTCCGTAGCTCGTGCGCGCGGCGTCATGAGCCGGAACAGATTCCGTCAGTCTGAATTTGAATCTTAAGGAGGAATTACATGCGAGTGTTCGTGACGTGTTTATTGGCCTTGGGTCTGGCGGCAGGCCCGGCCTGGGCCGGAGACGACGGCAAAACGGATACGGCCAGTACGACGAAGACAACTTCGTCGGACAAAACAGCCGCCTCCGATAAGACCGCTGGACCGACCAAGACTGCCACGGGCGAATCGAGTCCGGTGATCGAGACCGAACTCCAGCAGATGCGCGATTTGCTGAAGGCCCAGGCGGACCAGCTCGAGGAGCAGCGCGCCGCTCTGGCGCGCGAAGAGCAGAAGATTCAGGATCTCGAGTCTCGCCTGCATGTGACGGAGACGACCGGAACCGCTTCGGCCGGATCTGCCGCTGCCGGAAATGCCGCCGTCGGCTCAAACGCAGCTCCGGCTGCCGACGCAGCGCTCGCTGCGACGGGACAAGCGGAAATGAAGAAGGGATCAGACGACGGACCCGCGTCTATCCGCTTCAAGGGAATCTCGCTCACGCCGGGAGGTTTCGTGGCGGCGGAATCGGTGTACCGCAATCACGCCACCAGTGCGGACATCAACACGCCGTTTAACAGCATTCCGTATCCAGGGAATGCACTGAGCAAGGTTGCCGAAAATTATTTTACGGGCCGTCAGAGCCGCGTCAGCTTGCTCGCTGAGAGCCAGATCGATACGGTCAAGCTAACTGGCTACTATGAGGCGGACTGGCTCGGCACCGGCGTCACTTCCAACAACCGCCAGAGCAACAGCTACGTCCTGCGCCAGCGCCAGATTTTCGGTCAGGCTAGGACGGACAGCGGCTGGAGTTTTACGGGCGGCCAGATGTGGAGCTTGGCGACGGAGAACAGGAAGGGAATAGACAACCGCGGAGAAGCGATTCCTCTGACGATCGACCCGCAATATAGCGTGGGCTTCACATGGGCGCGGCAGTATGGCTTCCGCGTGGTCAAGGATTTTGGAGGTAAGTTCGCCCTCGCAGTTGCCGTCGAAGGGCCGCAGGCGACGATTGGCGGACGCGGCTTCTCGCTCGTGACAACCACGACTGTCGGAACCGCTTCGGTGGCCACTTCGGGCAACACGTTCCTCGATGCTCCCGGCGCTGGCGGCGGCTTGTTTAACTTCGTTGATACTTCCGGTTACACGATCAACAAAACGCCTGATTTCATCATTAAGGCGGCGTTGGACCCTGGTTGGGGTCACTACGAAGTGTTCGGGATCATCAGCACGTTTCGCAATCGGGTCTATCCTTGCGGCGTAGTCGGCACGCAGGCGAACGATACTGTGCCTCCGGCTTCCCCGATAACCGTTCCGTGCCCCATCGACGGGTCGGTCGTTCCCAGCTCGCTCGGCGCGTTTAATGACACCAGAACCGGTGGCGGAATTGGCGCCAGCTTGCGCGTGCCGCTATTCTCCAAGAAGCTGGAACTTGGGCTAAAGGCGGTTGGCGGAGACGGCATCGGGCGCTACGGGTCGGCGCAGCTTGCGGATTTGACCTTCCGAAGCAATGGCACCGAAGCGCTCATTCGCACTGCCCATGGAATCGGGGAACTTGAGTTCCACCCCACCCCGATGCTCGACATCTACGCTTACTTCGGCGGCGAGTACGCCTGGCGTGACCCATATGGCGGCTTCACGAGCATCGCGGTGCTTAAGACGCCGGCAATTCCTGCTACCGCAAACGTGGCAGCAATTCCAGCAACGGTCACAACCACAATCAAGCAGAACCAAATCGGCGGATACGGATCGCCATTCGCGAACAACACTGGATGCAGCACGGAGAACCCCCCATCGAACCAACTCACGCCGTCCGGCGGAGGAACTTGCGCGGGCGACACCCGCTTCATCATGGAGGGAACCCTCGGGTTCTGGCACAAGATTTACCAGGGACCGAAGGGCGGCCTGCGCTGGGGCATTCAGTACTCCTACTTCTCACGGAATGGCTGGTCAGGCAACAACAACGGCGCAGCGCCCGGTACGTCGCCCAGGGCCGTTGATAACGTGGTTCTGACTTCGTTCCGTTATTACATCCCGTAGGTTCTGCCGGCAGGCCGCGGCTGAATTAATTGCCGGTGCCTAGCCAGCGAAACAAAACTTCTGCCTCCGGATTGCCGGCTTAGAAAGGGCGATCCGGGGGCGGAGTTGTCTTCATTTCACTAATCCTCCTTTGAACCCCTGCCGATAGATTTCCGTAGCCTGTGAACACTGGGTGGCCCTTCCGCTTCCGAAATCTGTCCAGTCGAGGTGTGCGCGCTTGTGCGAGGCTTGAGGAGGATTTCCATGCGAGTGTTCGTGGCGTGTTTATTGGCCGTGGGATTGGCAACGGGCTCGGCCTGGGCCGGAGACCACGGCAAGAAGGATGCGACCAGTGCGGCGAAGACATCCGCTACGGACAAGTCGGCCGATGCGAACAAGCCACCGGCTGTGGAAACGAGTCCGGCAATCGAAGCTGAACTCCAGCAGATGCGCGATCTTTTGAAGGCCCAGGGCGATCAGATTGAGGAGCAGCGCGCCGCGCTCGCGCGCGAAGAGCAGCGGATTCAGGATCTCGAATCTCGCCTGCACGGGACCGAGACCACCGGGACAGCGTCGGCAGAGGCTGCCGCAACCCGAAATATCCCGGTTGGCTCGCCCGAAGCTTCGGCTGCCGATGCGGCGCTCGCTGCGACCGGACAAGTGGAATCAAAGAAGGGATCCGATGACGGGCCATCCTCGATTCGCTTCAAGGGGATTACGCTCACGCCCGGCGGTTACGTTGCGGCAGAATCGGTGTACCGCACTCACGCCGCCAGCGCGGACATCAACACGCCGTTCAACAGCATCCCGTACCCGGGCAATGCCCTGAGCAAGGTCTCGGAGAGCTACTTCACGGGCCGTCAAAGCCGGATCAGCCTGCTGGCGCAAAGCAAGATCGGAGCAACGAAACTCAGCGGCTACTACGAAGCGGATTGGCTAGGCACCAGCGTGAATTCCAACAATCGCCAGAGCAACAGCTACGTCCTGCGCCAGCGCGTCCTTTTCGCGCAAGCGGCGCTTGAGAATGGTTGGAGCTTCACGGGCGGCCAGATATGGTCCTTGGCGACCGAGAACAAGAAGGGAATCGACACCCGCGGAGAAGCGATTCCGTTGACGATCGACCCGCAGTTCAACGTTGGATTTACATGGGCGCGCCAGTACGGATTCCGGGTGGTCAAGAGCTTTGGTGATAAGTTCGCTCTGGCCGTCTCGGTCGAAGGGCCGCAGGCGACGATCGGCGGACGCGGCTTCTCGCTGGTGACTACGACTACGGTTGGGACCGCTTCGGTAGCGACAACCGGGAACACATTCCTCGACGCTCCGGGTCTCGGCGGCGGCTTGTTTAATTTCATCGACGCTTCCGGGTACACCATAAATAAGACACCGGACTTCATTGTGAAGGCGGCGGTGGATCCGGGATTTGGGCACTATGAGTTGTTCGGGATTATCAGCACGTTCCGCAACCGGATTTATCCTTGCGGCGTGGTTGGAACGAATGCAAACGACACCGCGCCTCCAGCCACTCTGACGACAATCGCATGTTCCGTTGACGGGTCCATCGTTCCTAGCTCGATTGGCGCGTTCAACGATACGCGAACCGGCGGCGGACTCGGAGCGAGCATGCGCCTGCCGCTGTTCGCGAAGAAGTTGGACTTCGGGCTGAAGCTTGTTGCAGGCGATGGGGTGGGGCGCTATGGATCCGCGCAGCTTGCGGATCTGACTTTCCGGTCCGATGGCACAGAAGCGTTAATTCGCACGGGCCACGGCCTGGGATCGCTCGAATTCCACGCGACTCCAAAGTTCGACATCTTTGCCTATTTCGGCGCGGAGTACGCCTGGCGCGCGGGATATCAAGGCTACGACAGCATTACGGTCACGAAGACGCCCGCGATTCCTGCTACGTCCACCTCGCCGGCAATTCCCGCGACGGTTACAACTGCATTTAAGCTCGACCAGATCGGCGGATACGGATCGCCATTCGCCAACGACACCGGTTGCAGCACGGAGAACCCGCCATCGAATCAACTGACGCCGTCGGCCGGTGGCGCCTGTGCGGGCGACACGCGCGTGATCATGGAGGGCACGCTCGGTTTCTGGCACCGTATCTACCAGGGACCCAAGGGCGGGCTGAAATGGGGCATTCAGTATTCCTACTTCACGCGGAATGGCTGGTCTGGCAACGACAATGGTTCAGCGCCTGGCGTGTCGCCTAAGGCTGTCGACAACGTAGTTTTGACTTCGTTCCGCTATTTCATTCCGTAGAGTCGGCGTTCGAATGAAGGCTCTTCCCGCGTGCCGGGCGGGCCTTTTCTTTTTCATTCGAGAAACCGAATCGTGAACCCGCCCGGTTCCGGTATCATGATGCCATTCCGTTATGTCTGATCGCGCTATGCCAGTTTGGATGAGAAGGCTGCTCAAGATTGGCGCCACTGCGTTGGCGGTGTGGCTTGTGCTATCGGCTGCTCTTTTCGCCGTGATGCGCCAGCCGCCCATCGTGTTCAATCACGTGATGGCGAAGACTCCCATGGTCGCCTTTCTCGTACTCCCGTTCGAGACGCTTTGGCTGCAGGCGCGAAGCGGTAGTTTGCACGTCGGCGATGTCGCTCCGGATTTCACTTTGAAGACTTCCGACCGCTCGGCGGAAGTCAGCCTCTCTTCATTTCGCGGCCAGAAGCCCGTAGTCCTCGTTTTTGGCAGCCACACTTGACCGCCCTTTCGCCGGGAGGTTCCCGCGCTCAATCAGCTCTACGAGGAATATAAGGATCGCGTGGCGTTCTACGTGGTCTATATCCAGGAAGCGCACCCGACCGATGGCTGGCAGATGCCCAGCAATTTGACGGATGACGTGCTCGTGGCCAGCACGCATACTTTTGATGAGCGCGACTCGGCTGCCAAGATGTGCGTCGTCAAGTTGGGCATCAAGATTCCGGCGCTGATTGACGATCCGCAGGACACCACCGAGCGTGCTTACACTGGCTGGCCCGATCGTCTTTACGTCATCGACCAGTCCGGCCGCGTTGCCTACAAAAGCAAAGCGGGGCCATTTGGATTCCATCCCGACGAAATGGCCAAGCGCCTGCAACAGCTTGCGCCGCCCGCGGAACAATCAGCTCACTAGATCGCGCGCAGCCAATGCTGATCTTCACAGGCGGCGAACGCTGGTGAGCTCTACGGAGTATTCGCGGCCGACACCGATTCCACGAGTCTCTGCACCGACGGTACAATCATCAGCAGCAAATCAGATTGCGGCTTCTTAGCTTCCTCGATGAACGACATTTCCAGCGCCGTCCATTCTGCCGGCGCGCGCTCTCCTTTATCGCGATAGTCGAGCGCCTGCAATCCTGCGTCGCCCAGGGCGGCGAGTTTCTGAGAGAGCGGGGCCAATTCTTTCAGCAAGTACGATCGCTGGAGGAGCGGTGCCAGTCGCGCGTCGTTATCGCGCCACGCCGCAAGCTGCGCGCGAATTTCGGCCTCCTCTGCGCCGCCGCGCGAATCGCCGGCGAGAAATTGATTGACGCTCCGCCCGAACCGGCGCGCTGTCTCGCTTTCGGGAGGCACTGCGTCAACCAAGCGATTCAACGCATCGTCGCTCGATAGCTCGATTCCCGCTTTCTTCGCCTCTTCTTCACGAACGTATTCTTTCAGCGGCTCGACGACATTTGCCAGAACCGCTAACGGCGCGATGTCGTCCGTCCCGGCCATTCGGCGCAACATGCGCGTCTCGCTAGTGCGGTGTGATAGGCCGAGTTCGTCTAACTCGCGGCTAATAGCCTCGACCCGCTCGTACATCGCATCCACGTCCTGCAGATCTTGCGGCGACCATAGACGCTCCGCCACCACGGCCGTACGCGGCCAGATCCGCGAATCGATATTCTCCGGCGAGACATACTCCGTCCACATGCACGCTTCTCCGCCGAGAATCGATCGCTGCTCTTCGGGGCTGAGCAATCCCGCCTCATCGCTAAGCGGATCAACCCCGTAATGCTCGAACGCGGGATGCATGAGATCGAGGTAATAGCCAAACGATAGAAGTCCGCGATAGCCCTGTTTCGCGGCTTCGGCCAACGACTTCTGTCCGCGCCACGATTGGATCACGATATCTTTCGGCAGGCCGGGACTCAGAATTTCATCCCAGCCGACCATGTGTTTGTGATGCTTGGTCAAAATCTTTTCGATGTGCGCGTTGAAATACTCTTGAAGGTCGCGATGAGTCTTGAATTCACGCTCGCGCATGAATTCCTGGATCTTTGGATTCGCGTCCCACTGCTTTCCTTTCACCTCGTCGCCGCCGATGTGGAAATAAGCGTCGGGGAAAATCTCCGCCATTTCGCCGATGAATTTATCGAGAAACCGGTACGTTTCTTCCTTCGTGGGATCCATCTCGGGTTCGAACACGCCCCAGCGGCGCTCGATCTCGTAAGGTCCCGGCGCGCTCGCCAGCTCGGGATATCCGGCGAACCAGGCGGTCGTGTGTCCCGGGATGTCGAACTCGGGCACGACGCGAATGCCGCGGTCGCGCGCGTATTCGATAAGGTCGCGCGCTTCTTCTTGCGTGTAGTAAAGCCCGTCCGAGCCTAGTTCGTGCAGCTTCGGAAATTTTTTGCTTTCGATGCGGAAGCCTTGATTGTCCGATAAGTGCCAGTGAAAGACGTTTATCTTCACGGCTTCCATGCCGTCGAGATTGCGCTTCAGCACGTCGAGCGGCATGAAATGCCGGCCGACATCAATCATCAATCCGCGCCAAGGGAACCGCGGCTTGTCCTCGATTCTCACCGCCGCGGCTGTGAATCCCTCTGGCGTTACGTGCACGAGCTGCAGAAATGTTTGCAGGCCGCGCAGGACTCCGAGTGGATTCGGCGCTGCAAGATTTGCGCCACTTGAACTTACTTCGAGCGTGTAACTCTCATCCTCATCGAGTTCCTGGACAGGCCGGCTCGCGCGCTCCGTGTGAATTACGAGCGTTGCCGTCGCCGGCTCGCTGAGTTGCAAACTGATCGGCAGTCCTGTCCGGCGCGAGAGATCTTGGACGAATCGCCGCGCCGCGCGCTCCAGCCGTACTTCCTTGTATCCCGCAATCCCGACGCTAAACGTTTGCGTGATCACGAGACGCCCGTCGCCAAGCCGCAGGCTCGCGGGCGCGGGCATCAACTGAAGGCGCGGCGGCGCCACATCGGCGATCACGGGGCTGAGGATAAAGCTTGAAAAAATCATCGCGAGGAAAGCTCGGTAGGCTGGGCTGGCAATACGCCAGTGAATTCTTCGGCCGGCAATCATGAACGGCGCAGCATAGTACACGGCGCCAGTGCCGACAAATAGATTCCGAGACGCTCTCGCGTGTTCAGTCTGAGCGGCACCCGCGATATCGCAGACTACAATCCTCCGGCGACAATCTAAAAACATGTCCGCGAGTCATTATTGCTCGAGTTCCGCGGACTGGCGGCCCAGCCGCGCGCCTCGACGCCACTGCGCCAGTTGTGGCAAGATAATAAAGCGTTTTATTAAAAGAATTCCCTCAGGGGGACGGAGATGGCCAAGGCCACGTTTGCGGCGGGTTGCTTCTGGGGCGTCGAAGCGGAGTTCCGCCGCCTGAAGGGCGTAACTTCAACGCAAGTCGGTTACACCGGCGGTCACACGAAGAATCCGAATTACAAACAAGTCTGCACCGACGGGACGGGGCACGCCGAGGCTGTCGAGGTGGATTACGATCCCGCGCAGATTTCTTACGATGCTCTCTTGGCGACGTTCTGGGAAATTCACGATCCCACAACGATGAACCGCCAGGGGCCGGATGTCGGGTCGCAGTATCGCTCGGCGATTTTCTACCATTCGCCTGAGCAGGAAGCCGCCGCAAAAGCCTCACGCGACAAACTCGCGGCTTCCGGCAAGTTCAAGCGCCCCATCGTCACCGAAATCAAGCCCGCGCAGGAATTCTGGCGCGCCGAAGATTACCATCAGCAATATCTGGAGAAGCGCGGCGAAGCGTCCTGCCATTTGCCGGGATAGTTTCTTTGGCCGCGATCGTTACGGCTGCCGGCCCTACGAGAAAATCCGGAACGCACCGAATCCAAGCCCGGCACCAATCATCGATCCCACCACGACGTCGCTGAGAAAGTGCATTCCTAGAATTATTCTCGACGCTGCAACGCATACTGCGATGAACAGCAGCAGATCTTGAAGTTGCGGATAAAAAAGCCCGATGCACACGGCGATGGCAAAAGCCGTGATCGAATGTCCCGAAGGAAATGAGAAACGATCCGGCGGAAGGATTGCAGACCAACAATGAGGCTCAAGTTGACAAGGCCGCACGCGGTGGCTCGCGCTCTTGAGCAATTTGAATAATAGAATTCCGGCCGCCACCGCGAGCCCCGCCGATGCCACCGCCAAATATCGCTGCGGCCCGCCGAATAATAAAAGAATCGCGCCGAGCAGATACCATAGCCATCCATCGCCGCAGCGCGTCGCGAGGATCATCCAGACGCGAATCCATTTCGGCGCGCGCCAGCGGTGCACCCGGCGCATCAGCCGGTGGTCTCGCGATTCGATGTAGCCCCAAACCGCGCGCGC
>DAITPO010000129.1:0-10054 GCA_036833535.1 Candidatus Acidiferrales bacterium
ACCTGCGCCGCCGGAACCGGCTCGCGCTCCAGAATCGCGTGAAAAATCGAGCCGGCGGTATTCCCCGTAAACGCTTGCCGGGCGGTGGCCATTTCGTACAGCACCAGGCCGAAAGAAAAGAGGTCGCTGCGCGCGTCCAGCGGCTCGCCGAGCACTTGCTCGGGCGACATGTACGCCACCGTGCCGAGCGCTGCGCCCGGGCTCGTGAGATTCGCATCATCTTCCATCGGCGCCGCATCGAGAGAGAGCGTTGCGTTTTCTCCGCGCTCCGAAATCTGCTTGGCCAAGCCGAAATCGAGAATCTTGGCCTCGTCCTCCCCGCCAATAAAAATATTTCCCGGCTTCAGATCCCGGTGAATGATTCCGCGCGAATGCGCTGCATCAAGCCCTTTTGCCACGCCAATGGCTATCTCCAGCAGCGCATCGAGCTTCAGCGCCTTGCCGCTCATGCGGTGCTTCAGCGTCTCGCCCTCGAGCAATTCCATGGCGATGAACGGCAGGCCATCCACTTCATCAATGTCGTAAATGGTGCAGATGTTCGGGTGGTTGATCGCCGAAGCCGCCTGCGCCTCGCGCCGGAAACGCTCGAGCGCTACGCGATCTTTGCCGACATTTTCAGGAAGGAATTTGAGTGCGACGAGCCGCTTCAGCTTCGTATCTTCGGCCTTATAGACAACGCCCATACCACCGCCGCCGATTTTCTCGAGCACGCGGTAATGAGAAATGATCCGGCCAGAAAACGGCTGCGCATCCGCCATAGCGCCGCAATCTTAGCACGCGAATCTGCAAGGCAGTTGTAGCGGAGAGTCTTCAGACCATCGCCTACTCGGTCTTCCACGAGCACGCCGCTTCACCCAGCGGAATTTCCAGATAGCCCTCAGCCGGAACCACATCCACAGGCAAGCCGCTCTCCCACACTGCCGCGCGCAGCAACAGCGACCTACGCCCCTTTATCTCAAACAGCCGCCGCTCCAGCGACAGCTCGATAATCTTTCCCGCCGCCGCTGCCACCATTTCTTCCGGATGCAGGAAGCAAACGCCGCCTTGCTCGAGCGTAATGCCGCTCAGCTTCCTCTCGCGGAAATTCAGCGTCAACCGCATTTCGCGCGCATCCCAAGCCGTCACGCGAATTTCATAATCCTTGAATTCCTTGGCCATTTCCGGAATCAGGTCGAGGCGTATGTAAAGATGGTCGTCGTCAAATCCCCACATAAATCCGCCGATGACAAACATGCGCCCGTGCATCGCGCTAGTCTGCCGGTCGCTGGCGTAGTATCCCGCGCCCAGCCATTCGAAATAAGTCGTCTCGCGGCCGTCCACCTTCACGTGCAAATATTCCGAAGGTTCCTCGCGCCGCGCAATTTCCGCGCGACGCTTGATCGGATGCGTCAGCTCGTCGGGAACTTCCTCGCCGAGCGCGGCGTAGACTTCCGTCAGATGCTTGCGGTAGAGCGCATCGAATTCCGCATCGTTCGCCGAGCCGTGCTCCGGCCCGTACCACCAGCACCAATCGCTGCCCTCCGCCGCCAGAATTGATTCGAAAGCATGCGCCAGATCGACGGGCGAGCGCTGCTTCCCGCCTTCGCGCGACACATCTCCCAGCGCCTTGGCATAAACCTCGCGCGCTCGCGTCAGCATTTCCCACGCGCGGACATCTTCGGGATCGCCGATCCACACATCGAAATTCGCGTTGATCCACGAGCCGGGGAAAATCCCCTCGGTCACCGGAATCTCGCCCGCCGCCTCGATTGCTTCGCTCGCCGTGAGCGGCTTGATGTCCGGATCGGCCTGCATGCGCGCATAAAACCGGCGCAGGAAATCGCGGCCATTTCCGTGGTAATACTCCCAGGCATTTTCCCCATCGAGGATCAGGCTCAACGTCGGCGGCCGCGCTGCCGTCCATCGCTCTCCAATCAGCCGGATGCGCCGGTGCAGATCGGCGGCAGCCGCTTCGGCATCCATGCGGCTATAAACAAAGCCGAGAAGATCCGAAAGGTAGTGATCGCGGAAGAATCCCACAATTTCGCGCCCGCCGCGCCGCCAGCGCCACGGCGAATAAAGATGGTCAGCGTTCTCGGGATAGCCGTGCGCATCGCGCCAGAAGCCGATGCTTCGAGTCCGCCCCAACACTCCCTCGTCCGTCGCGAACCAGCGGAAGCCCATCTCCGCCGCGATTTCCAGCGTCTGATCCGATACCGATCCCTCCGAAGGCCAGACCCCGACCGGCGGCTTCCCGAATCTCTGTTCGTGAAAGCTGCGCGACCGAGCAAGCTGCTCCCGCGCGTCCTCCGGATAACGGAACGCCGGCTGCGGCAAGGGCGAGTTCGCATTGGCCACGCGCGCGACATCCGAATCGCAGATCAATGGCAGAATTGGGTGATAGAACGGCGTGGTGGAAATCTCGATCTGCCCGCGCTCCGCCGCAATTCGATACTCCGGCAGAACGGCGGCCAGCAATTCCATCTGCTTGATCCGCAGCGAAGCCTTCTGTTTCTCGGTGAAATGTTTGCCTTTTGTAGAAAGTCCCGAAACGATCGGATCCCGCGCGAAATATTCCTCGTCCATCCACGCCAACTGCGACAGCACCTGCAAATCGCGCCAGTCCCCGGCGCTGAAATGCGCCGTCGCCGTCTGCGCTCCGGAAGTCTGCACCTGCCGGAACAAATCCACGTACCGCGGCCAGCGCGCCATCAAATTGTCGTGATTCAACTGAAACGCGCGCTCGAGTATTTCCGCCTTCTGCTCGCCCGTCAGCGTCTCCGCCGCCGCAAATGCCGCATCAAACCACGGTTCCTTGAATCGCCCGCTCGCATAATCCTCAATCTGCGCCGCGAGCGACGGCACCACGTTGAACGTCGCATGCACGCTGGGGAATTCCTCCATGATCTTCACCATTCCCCAGTAATCCTTCAGCGCGTGCAAACGCGTCCACGGCAGCACGTAGCTTCCCGTCGCAGGGTCGCGGTACTGCGGCTGGTGCATGTGCCAGATCAATACGACGTGAACGGTCCTCACCGCCACACATCCCGCAAGCCTGCCTCCTGCATCATGCTAGAATGACCCCGCGCTGATATGCGCATCCTCGACAAATACATCTGCCGCGAAGTCTTCTCCCATTCGCTCCTGGGTCTGGCCATTTTCACATTTGTTTTCTTCGTGCCCCAGCTCGTCCGGCTCATGGAACTCATTGTCCGCCATTCGAGCGGTGCAAGCAGCATCGCCCTGCTGTTCCTGTGCTCACTAACGCCCGTCCTCGCGTTTACGCTCCCCATGGCCACGTTAGTCGGCGTGCTCATCGGACTCGGGCGGCTTTCCGCCGATAGCGAAATCACCGCGCTCAATGCTTCCGGCATCGGCCTTCGCCGCCTGCTCGTTCCCGTCGGAGTAGTCGCCACCGGATTCGGCCTGCTTACGCTTCTCGTCACGCTCTGGCTCGGCCCGCTTTCCCTGCGCACCTTCCATTCCCTTGAAGCCGATATCCTCTCCGCCCAAGCTCCCTTCGCCGTTCAGCCGCGCGTTTTCGACGAACGTTTCCCTCACCTCGTTCTTTACGTTCAGGATGTGGAAGCGACCGCCGCGCGCTGGCACGGCGTCTTCCTGGCGGAATCGGATGCAGAGGCCGGCTCGCACCTTACGCTGGCCGAGGACGCCATTGTAATTGCCGGCAGCGATCGCAGCAACTTCGAGCTGCATCTCGGCCCCGGCACCACTCATCAATTCGATCCCCACGAGCCGGTGCATTACAACGTCACCACCTTCGGCTCGAGCGACCTTCCCGTCCAGGTTTCCTCGGCCGCGTCGCGCACACGCACCAATCTGAGCGATGCCGAGCAACCCACCCGGGGACTCCTCGCCTCGTCTGGTGCCACGCCATCGCTCACTGCGCAAACCGAATTTCAGCGTCGCATGGCCTTCCCCGCTGCCTGCTTGGTCTTCGCGCTGCTCGGCGTAACCGTCGGTGTCCGTCCGCGACGCGGCGGCCGCGCCGCAGGCTTCGTCCTCACCCTCGTTCTCATTTCGGGCTACTACTTCGTCTTCGTAGCCGGCGCCCACTACGCCCAAATCGGTAAAGTCTCGCCCATCATCGGCGTCTGGACCGCCAATATCCTCGCCACCGTTCTCGCTCTTTATCTCTTCCGCGGTATCGAGCAAGCCCGCGGCCAAACCGTATTCAGCCAGGCCTGGGACGCCTGGAGCGCGATGCGCCAGAAGCGCCAACCCGCTCAGCGCGTCGCCGCCGTGGCCACCTCCAATGGCCCCGTCAGCATCAGAAACGGCCTGGTAGCGAAGCACGCCGCCGTAGCCGGAGGCGCGCAAGCCGCCTTCCCCCTACTCTTCGACATCTACATCCTCCGCACCTTTTTCTACTACTTCGTCTTGCTTCTCGGCGGCTTCCTGGTCATCTTCGACGCCTTCACGCTCTTCGATCTCCTCGGCGACATCGCCCGCAATCACGCGCCCATCTCGTTGGTCGTAAATTATTTCCGCTTCCTCGTTCCGTTGATGGTGTATCAACTCGCGCCGCTAGCCGCTCTGGTCGCTACGCTGGTAACTCTCGGCATGCTCGCGAAGAACAACGAAGTCACGGCGTTCAAAGCCAGCGGCGTAAGCCTCTATCGCCTCTGCCTGCCGCTCGTGCTCGCGGGCGTCGTTCTCGCCGGCGGAATGTTCCTCCTCGACGACACCTATCTCCCCTACGCCAATCAACGCCAGGATGCTCTACGGAATCAAATCAAAGGACGCCCCGCGCAGACCTACTTCCACCCGGCCCATGAATGGATATTCGGCGAGAACACTAAGGTCTTTAACTACGAAGTATTCGACGCGGACCACGATCTCTTCGGCGGCTTGAGCGTGTTCGAACTCGATCCTGCCACGTTCCAGCTTCGCCGCCGCATTTTCGCCACGCGCGCCCGCTGGGAACCACCGCTCAATGCCTGGGTCCTCGAAGCCGGCTGGATCCGTGATTTCGACGGCGGCCGCGTAAAAAGCTACGTCCCGTTCAAAGCCACGTCCCTGCCCGAACTGGTCGAGCCGCCCAGCTATTTCAAGCGCGAAGTCCGCCAGTCCTACCAAATGAATTGGCGCCAGCTAGCCGAATACATTCGCGGCCTGCAGCAAGCCGGCTTCGACACTTCGCGCCTGACGGTACAATGGCACAAGAAATTCGCCTTCCCGGTAATCGCCGCGATAGTGATCTTCTTGAGCGCCCCATTTGCCTTCCTGGTAGGCACCAGAGGCGCCGTGGGAGGCATAGCGTTAGCGGTGGGGATCACGATAGTCTACTGGGCCATCGCAGCCCTATTCGAAGCCATGGGCGCCGCTGGCCAATTACCGCCGCTGCTGGCAGGCTGGTCCCCCGACGCCATCTTCTTTTTCCTAGCCGTTTATTTCTTTCTAAAAATGCCCACGTAGATCTTGACGCCGCACTGCGCGTCTACTGATTCACCGGATAGACTTTCAACTCCTCCCAGCCGCTGCCTTCTTTGTCGAGCTCGCGCGCAAAGCGCACCCCTTCTATCTCCTCGAGCGTCACCTCTGCGGTGGTATAAATTTTGCACCCGCTCACGAGGTGCCCTCCAATGGTCTCGCCTTGTTCCGTGGAGATCGAAAGATGAACATGCTCGCCTCCCTCTTCTACGGTGCCGGTGATCGAAACGATTTCAAAGTGTCCGGTACGAACATGCGCATCCGGCTGATTGGCATAGCGAATCGACGCCTGCGTGAGGCTACCGA
This sequence comes from Candidatus Acidiferrales bacterium, assembly GCA_036833535.1. Lineage (GTDB taxonomy): Bacteria > Acidobacteriota > Terriglobia > Acidiferrales > UBA7541 > Palsa-147. The sequence continues at coordinate 5,737 of DAITPO010000129.1, forward strand.
CCGCACTCAGCACCACCGCCGCCTGAATATGCTTGGCCTGTACGTACGCGCGGATGGCTCCCAGCAAATCATCCCCGGGCCGCAACCGCAGGACGTGGATTCTCGTCTTCTCCGTCGAAATCGCCTCATGGCGGCCCGCAAGTTGGTCCGTCCAGTCCGGCGGGAGCGCCGCCGCGTGCGGAGGCTTTTCGGTCCCTGGGCCCGCCGGCGCCTTCTGCTTCGGAGCTGGCGCAAACACCCCTGCAGCGAGCAAAGCAACAAGCATCGCGAACACTCTCATGAATTCCTCCTAACGGTCATGCAGGATGAACGATCCTAATTTCGCAACGCGCGTTCGGTGCAGAATATCCGCGTCGCCAACGCGCCCTGCGCGTCGGGTACCCACGCGGCGCAGGTGGTGTGGGAGTTTTCGCCCCAATTTTGAGTTGTCCGATTAGACTCACAATCTTCCGACACATCGCTGCGCTGTTGGCCCGGTTCCTGACCGTTGCCTTCCAGTTCTGACATCGCACATCGATCAGTCACCTCCGAACTGCCGCACATTCTACCCTGTGTCAACAATGTCTATACGGATCGACAAGAACTGCCGGAAAGGCGGAGCCGTTGCATTCTTTTAACCTCCACGTCACGCGCTATTGACCTCCGCACGCAGTACCTCCGCTAGAGTTCGCCGCGCAACAAAATCCGCAGGAGGACTCTGCATGAACGTTTTCCGCAAAGCACTAACGGCCCTACTCGCAGCATCCTTGCTCGTGGCTCCCGCTGGCTTCGCCGGAGGCAACAATGACGGCGACCGCGATGGCAAAATCGAACGCGTACTTCTCATCAGCGTCGATGGCCTGCACGCCCTCGACCTCAGTAATTACGTCAGCGCCCATCCGAATTCCACCCTGGCTTTCCTTTCCGGCCACGGCGTCACCTACACCAACAACTCGACCTCATCGCCCTCCGACTCCTTCCCCGGCTTGGCTTCACTCGTGACGGGCGGCTCCCCGACCACCACCGGCTTCTGGTACGACGTCACCTACAACCGCGCCCTCTCCCCACCGGCCCAGTCAACCCCCCTCCCCATCACCGGCGGCTTGAATCTCTGCCCCAGCGTCATCGGCACCCCGGTCGCTATGGACGAATCCATCGATTTCGATCTCACCGCTCTCGACGGCGGTGGTGGCATCAATTCCAATTTCCTCCCGCGCGACCCCAGCACCTGCAAGCCGATCTTCCCGCACCAATATCTCCGCGTGAATACCATCTTCGAGGTTGTACGCGCCAACGGCGGCCGCACCGCATGGGTTGACAAGCACCCGTCTGACGAATGGACCAACGGCCCCAGCGGTAAAGGCGTACAGGACTTCTACGGTCCGGAAATCAATTCCATTCCCGTGCCCCTGCCGCAATTCGCCGGATGCAATCCCGTTCCGTTCCCCGATCCCGGCTTCGATGATGGCTGGACCACCGACCTCAACAACATCAAGTGCTACGATTCCCTCCACGTCGCCGCCATTCTGAACCAAATCGACGGATTCACGCATGACGGCGCGAAGAAGGTGGGTATCCCTACGCTGTTCGGAATGAATTTCCAGGCCGTAAGCGTAGGCGAAAAGTTGGCGGGCAACGGCTACAGCGACGTTTTAGGCACGCCATCGGAGGGCCTGGCCGGCGAGCTCGATTTCGTCGATCAATCCCTGGGACAAATCGTGAGCGAGCTAAAAAAGACGGGCCACTACGATTCCACGCTGATCATCATCTCTGCCAAGCACGGCCAGTCGCCGATTGACGTCCAAAAGCTAACCCCCATCGGCGGCGGCCAGCCAGCCACGCTCATCGGCGCGTCTGAAGCCTTCGACATTTCCGATGACGGCTCGCTCATCTGGCTCACCAGCCCGTCGCTCACCTCGAGCGTAGTCTCGCTGCTTAGCAATCCGCAAAGCCAGCAAACGCTCGGCATTCAGGAAATTTTCGCGGGACAATCGCTCGAAAATAAATTCAACAGCCCTCTAAACGATCCGCGCACGCCGGACATCATTCTCAAGGTCAACACCGGCGTAATCTTCACCGGCGGCTCAAAAATAGCCGAACACGGCGGCCTGAACGAAGACGACATCCACACCGCATTGCTCGTCTCGTTCCCTGGCTTCAGCCCGCAAACCGTGAAAACTCCAACATCAAATCAACAAGTGGCCCCAACAATCCTCAAGTTCCTGGGCATCGACCCGAACGAACTCCAAGCCGTGAAGAAGGAGCAAATCAAGGTCCTGCCATTCCTCTTCCAAAACGACGACAACTAAACAAAAAAAGCGGGCGGCAAATCATCGCCGCCCGCAGCATTTCCTCCGTACCGCTGAGCTTCTCCGCCGTGAGGAATCGCGCGGCCGTAGGGGCGCGAATTGCTGCGCCCGCTCCACGTAAATCCCAGCGCAATGCTTCCGATTGCCTCCGCTGAAAACGATCCACTGCCTGGCCGTCCCGCCGACCTCGTGAATAGGCTCGCCGTCCAAATCGCTTCGGCCCTCGATTCCACAAAACTTCATTGCGCCCAGGCCACGACGAGCGTACGATGCGCCCGCAACAAAACAGGAGCACCGATGCCCAATCCCGAAGTCCGCTTCACCGTCAGCCTTTCCATCCCCGAAGAAAACTTCGCCAAATTCGAAGCCCTCGTCCAGCAAATGGTCGCAGGCACGCAAACCGAATCCGGTGCCCGCGGCTACGACTGGTGCCTGAGCAAGGACCGTAAAACCTGCAAGCTGATCGAAACCTACGCCAACGCCGAAGCAGTCCAAGCCCACATCAACGGTCCAGTCGTGCAGCAGTTAGTGCCGAAGCTACGCGAAATCGCCACAGTAACGAATTTCGAAGTCTACGGCGACCCGGGCCCGCAAGCCTCGCAAATCCTCAATCAAGTCGGCGCGTCGATCTACAGCATCTGGCACGGCATACAAAGGTAGGATTTTCTTGCGAGCGGCGTCTTTGGGCGAGATGACGTCTAGCCGAGCAGCGCCAGAATCTTCCCGCGCACTTCCGCGAGTTCATCGGCGCTGACCGATCCCTTGCGCCGGGATTTTCTCTTCCGCCAATCAACGCTCTTGATCTGATCGGCGAGCACTGCGCTGCGTTGAGCTCCGGCGATTTCTACCTCGAACGGATAGCGCTTGATCTTCGTGGTCATCGGACAACAGATCATCAAACCCGTTTTCTGGTTATACGCCAACGGCGAAAGCACCAGGGCCGGACGGTGTCCGGCCTGTTCGTGGCCCGCTTGCGGCGTGAAATTCAGCCACACGATGTGCCCACGGTCCGGAACGTACGCCCGCGCCATTACCAGACCTCTTTGCCCTCTGCCTGACCAAAATCCACCGGCTCATGCAAGTTGTCGTCGTTGATTCCCGCGATCAACTTCCGCAAATCGTAAGACTTCCGGCGAACCGGTTCGAGCACCACGCGGCCCGCTTGCTCGCGTACTTCCACCGGTTCGTTCACGGCCAGCTCCGCAGCCTCCATCACCGCTGCCGGAATCCGTACGGCCGCGCTGTTTCCCCACTTTCGTATCACGGCTCGCATAAAGCTCCTGTGCTTCTTCTTTCGCCTGTATATACATTGTATCTACATTCATGGCCGCAGTCAATAACAGCCCAGGTCTAATTGTGCTCACTCTTTTAGAGACAGGTTCGGATCGAGCGGTAAAACGCGGGCAGGAATTCAAGGAAGTCAATCGAGGGCGCGTTCAGTCCGGAATAGCCACTACGTTCCCGTTCGCTTCATTCATCTGCCGCGTAGTCTCTCTATCGAGTTCCGCCACAGGGAACGAAAGCAGCGCACCTTGCGCCGTGATGTACACCAGCCGATCCCCCGAAATCGTGAACGCACTCGGCGTCACGATCTGCCCATCCTTGCGGACAAGAATGAGCGATGCGCTATCCGGCAAACTGGCATCGGCGGGAGCCGCAGCGGACTCGCCGCCCGCCGGAGCATACTGCTCGCTAGGCGCGGGCGCAGCCTGCTGCGTCGTATCATAGGAACCTTCATCAGATCCGTAGTCGTTCGGGTAATAGTCCGAATAAAAGCCGGGATAAAATCCCGGATACCCAGCCCCGACAAACGTGACGACCCTAACGCGGTGCAGCCGCCCAAATCGGTCGCGCCTCATGCGGAATGAAGTCACCCGCGTGCGGCCAAAGCTCGCTCCGCTCGCGCGAGCAGGCCCCACGTATCTCGCACTCACAGGCCGAGCCACTCTCGGCGCTACACGAGCGACAGGCGCCCGAGAAGGCGCCACACGAGCCATCGGCGCACGCGCTACCCCGCCGACACGCCCGCC
>DAITPO010000130.1:0-10016 GCA_036833535.1 Candidatus Acidiferrales bacterium
CGTTTTCCTCGCCGATATCGTGAATGGTGCAGATGTTGGGATGATTGAGCGCGGAAGACGCTTTGGCCTCGCGCTTGAAGCGTTCGAGGGCTTGCACGTCGTGGGCCAGAACGTCGGGGAGGAATTTCAGCGCGACGGCGCGCTCCAGTCGCGTGTCCTCGGCTTTGTAAACGACGCCCATGCCGCCGCCGCCGAGTTTTTCGACGATGCGGTAGTGCGAAATAGTCTGGCCGATCATAGGTGCAGTTCCGTCATCGGCGACGCATGTTAGGACGCGGGCGAGCGCAAGTCAATCCGCGGGGAAATTCAAGGGCGACCAATCGTCTTCGAGATGCCGACAGATTGTAATAGCGGAAGCTATCTAGCGGCGAGAGACGGATCGCTCGTAATTCCACATCAGGCAGAAAATTGCTCCGATGAGGATGGCTGATTCGATCCAGTAAATCGCTGGGTTGCCTTTGAATAGAAAAGCTGTGGCGATCAAGGCGAATGCCCAGACTAATGACCAGAGGACTTGAGAGATGCGGTACTTCTTCGTGGATGGCATCATGGCAGCCACTCTAACATAGCTGTTCGGTGGCTGGAGGAGCGGGAGACCAACAACGGGGCGGGAGGGCCAAAGATCCTCCCCTGCAAAAGCATTACTGCATTAGCTTCTTTAGGGCTGCCCTGGCTTCGGATACTTGCGGCAACTTTGTTTTCGAATTTTCGAACCTCGACAAAAACTCCTGATACTCATTGATCGCCTGATCGCGCTTTCCATCCCGCTCGAAGATGGTCCCGAGGTAATAGTGCGCGAGGATCGAATTCGCGGGAAATGCGGCCTGCAATTCCACGAAGTTATTACTCCGCCGCCCGTACAACAGCCCCTTCTGGAACTCGTTCTCCGCCGACGAATCGTCTTTCAGCAGAAGATCCGCCCGCCCCTTCAAGAATCGCGTTTCACCGAAATTCGAAAGTTCCGAAGCCTTGGCGAGAGCCGCCTGCCCGTCGTTGCGCTGCAGCGCCGCAAAAGCATCGATTCTTGCCTTCGTTCGCTCGATGGCTCGCGCCGCAACATATGGATGACTGGAGGCGAAGTTCGTCATGCTTTGCTCCGCCGCCGATGCGTTCCCCGAAACGCGCTGCAGCAAGGCGACTGTGGGCAACTCCTCGCCCTCCAGTTTTTGCTGCTGCGCGAAAGAAAGCGCCGCCGAATTCTCGCCCAGCATCATTGACAACACTGCGAACTGATGCAGGAAACGCGCCGCCGGTTGATTCTGTCCCGCGTGCGCCAACTGCGTCACCACTTTCCGGTAGCTGGCCAGCGCGCCCTCGAAATCCCCGCGCATCTGCAACAGGTGCGCCTCGAATCCCGGCGCGTACGGCTGCTGCACAGACCCGGCGTGCTGCGCGAATTGCTGGAACATCGCCTCCGACATGTCCGCTTTGCGCTGATCGGCGTAAACGATGGCTAGCTTGAGATACTCTCCGTAGTTATTGAACTCCGGCTTGATTTCGAGCGCCTTGCGATACGACGCCACCGCCTCGTCATCGCGGCCCGCGTCGTAGAACACGTCCCCGCGCGAGTCGAGCGGATTCAAATCCCCGGGCAGCGCCGCAGCGTAGGCGTCGGCCTCGGACACCGCGGCGTTAAAATCACCGGATTCCGCCAGCGAATAGGCCAGCAAATTCATGAGATCCGTGTTGTTCGGGTCGTGCGTGAGAGCCTGTCTGCTGACCGCAAGGCCTTCTTCCGCTCTTCCCAGCACGCTCAGGACGCCGGCAAAGTTGACGATGTCGGGAATGGAGCGAGGGTATTCCGCGAGCACCGCTTTGTAGGCATCTGCCACTGCCTCAAGATCGCGCGAGCGTGCCATCAACTGCGCTTGCAAAGAAAGTTGGTCGTAACGCGGGAGCCGCGCTTGCAGTTGGTCCGCTTTTTTGATCACCTCCTCGTTTTTCTTCGCATCGCCATCCAGAAAATAGACGTCTCCGAGTCGCATGTAAGCGAGCGCGAATTGCGGGTCGAGGCGCACAGCCTCGTTGAATTCGCGAGTAGCGTCGGAGTCCAGGAATTTCCGCCCGTAATCCATTCCCAGTTCGTAGTGGCGCAACGCTTCGACATTCGAGGTAGATGCGTTCTCGATTTCCGGTCCCTTGGCCGGAAGCGCCGACTCCGGCAAAAAATTACCGGCAATATTTGCCGTCAGCCGGTCCACCATGCCGAAGATGCTTTGCACGTCCTGCCCTTCGAGTTTGTCGGAATAGAGGATTTGGCCGGAGGCGGTGTCCTGGACTCGAACGTCGAGGCGCAATTGCGTGGGGCCGACTTTCAGCAGGGCGCCGGTGATGTATGCGTCGGCGCCGGCATCGCGTGCGACTTTTTGGGCCTGTGCGGGATCGAGGGCTTTGCCATCTTTTGTAGCGCTTTGCACCGCGCCCAGCACTCGCTCGGTGGAGAGAACATCGAGGCCCTTCACCTGCGCGAGATTGGTCGTGAGCATGTCGGTGAGGCCGGAGTCGAGCCAGTCGAGGGACTGATCTTGGGTGAGATTGTTGAAATAGAGGACGGCGACGGCTCTGTGTTGCGCGCTGCCGGCGGGATGCGCATTGCGGCCGCGCAATAAGAAATAGCCTGCGACTACGACGAGCAGAATTGCTGCCGCGGAAATGGCCAGTCCGGCGCGGCTGCGGAGAAATTGCGTCGCGGGAGCTGGTGGAGGAAGTTCCGCCGGGACCGCAGTAGCGGCGGAGGAAGGCGCGCGCACATTTGCCGAAGATTGCGCGCGAGCCGATTCACCCGACGATGTGGACGGAGCTGCGGACGATGGCGGCAGCGGAACGGGCGGCATGGCTGCAATCGCTGCGCTTCTTCCCGAATCCGTGTCGCGCTTCAGCCTTTGCAGATCGGTGCGTATATCGGCGGCGTGCTGGTAGCGCAGATTGCGATCTTTCTCGAGCGCTTTGTTTATCACGTCCTCGAGCTTGGGCGGAATGTCGGGATTGAGACGCACGGGCGCGGCGGGCGCGCGATGCAGAATGGCGTCAGTGATCAGCGCGGAACTATCGCCGCGGAAGGGCAAAGTGCCCGTGGCCATTTCGTAGAGCACCGCGCCGAATGAAAATAGATCGGTGCGCGCGTCCAATTCCTTGGCGCTCAATTGTTCGGGCGACATGTACGCGATCGTGCCCACCGTCGTTCCGGGACTCGTAAGATCAACCTCGTTCACGCTCCCCGGAGCGAGGGTTCCGAGTGTCGGATCGTCGCGCGAGGCGTCCTTTTTCTGCGGAACTTTGGCCAATCCGAAATCGAGAATCTTCGCGTAGCCGCGTTTGGTGACGAAGACATTGGCCGGCTTGATATCGCGATGGACGATGCCCTTGGAATGTGCAGCGTCGAGCCCGTCGGCAATTTGAATGGCCAGAGCGAGGAGGGACTCAATTTCCATCGGCCGGCCGCCGATGTGATGCTTCAGCGTCTGCCCTTCGAGATACTCCATGGCGATAAACGTGCGTCCGGCGTCCTCGCCGATGTCGTAGACGGTGCATATGTTCGGGTGATTGAGCGCGGAGGCGGCTTTGGCTTCGCGCTTGAAGCGTTCGAGAGACTGCGTGTCGCGCGCCAAATCGTCGGGAAGGAATTTCAATGCGACTTCGCGGTCGAGGCGCGTGTCCTCGGCTTTGTAGACTACGCCCATGCCGCCGCCTCCTAGTTTTTCGAGGATGCGGTAGTGCGAGATGGTCTGCCCGATCATTGCCGCGATGCCGACATTGGCGAGGCATGTTAGGCCGCGGCTGGAGGCAAGTCAATCCGGCGGAAGGCGACGCGCTAATGGTGAATTAGTTTGATGAGCAGCGGGGCGACGGAGTCTTGAATGACGTGAGCGAACATGCCGGGGCGCACCGTGCCGCGCCATTGTGCGAAGAATCCGAATAAAGCGCCCATTACGGCGATAGGGATAGCACGGCGCCAGCCTTGATAGAGGTGGGCGGCGCCGAAGGCCGCGCCGGATAAGAGAATGCCGGCGGGGACGCTGCGAGAGAGCGCGGCGAACTGGCGCTGGAAATAGCCGCGGTAAACCGCTTCTTCGCAAATGCCGGCGACGGTCGAAAGGACGACCCAAAGAACCAGTTCAAGCGAGGATTGAGGAAGCAAGAATTGGATAGACTGATTGGAGTTGTCGTGCAGGAGCGAGCCGACGACGGAGATCAGGATCATTGAGACCAGCATGAGCGCGATTCCCAGGCCCAGATCGCGAAGGACCGCGCCGAACGAACGCCAGCGCTGGCCGAAGATGGTTTCAAGCGAGACGCCGCGGAGCCGCACGCCGAAAATTACGATGGCGAGGAAAAGCAATTCGAACAGCATCGTGCGCAGATACAGATGCGGGCGGTTGACAACGAGGCCAGCTCGCGCGTCTGCTGCGGACATCGTGGAGCGGTAAGCATAGAGGGCTGCAGCGACTACGACGAAGAGAGTGTGCCAGGGGCTGGCGATCAGTTGGTTGGATTCGCCGGGTTGCCGTAAGTTGGTGGTGGCCATCTTTAGTTTCCGATTCTCCTCAACCAAATTCGCGAGTTGATCCGCTGCGGATTTTGCGAGCGCGCGGTTTGTGACTATTGGCTCGCGGCTTCCTCCAGGGATTTATCCAGGCGATCGAGCTGGGCCTCGAGATCGGCGAGCTTGGCTTGCTCCAGGCGCAGTTGTTCCTCGGCTTCGACTAGCTTGGCCTGCGCTTGTTGCGCGTCGTCGTCAAGGGATTGGATCTTGGCTTTCATCTGCGGAACGGCCAGCAGGAGAGACTGGCGCGCGGTGGTGTCTTCGTTGTTCTTATCGGCACTGTCGGGTTGCTCCTCGGATTGCTTGATGTAGGAGGCGAGCTCTTTGCGATTGTCCTCGATCTCGGTGACCTTGGACTGAGCCTCATCGCGGCGTTGCGTGGCGCGATTAACGGCGTTTTCCTGGATTTCGAGGCGATGGAGGAGGATTTGGGATCTTTGCATCGAGACGGTGGTGGAGTGGAGATCGTGGCGGAGTTGGCGGACTTCGGAGAGAAGAGATTGCAGAGTTTGCGAGTCGGTCGGCGTTTGCGCCGGAGCGACGGATGGCGTGAGGAGTAGTGCGAAGAGAAGAATGGATGCGCGAAACATGAGATGCCTCCTAACGAATTGCAGATATGGAGGGAAGACTAACACGGGTTTCGTAGGGGAGGGTCTCTTGTGCCATTGGGGGTTTGCGCTTGACAGTGCAAATTCCGGCGGCTAGGCTACCCGGCATTCGAACGCGAGGGGATCACGTCCTGTTGAACCTATCAAAACATTGGCTGTTTCACGCCGTAATTGCCTGCCTGACAATTTCAGCGCTCGGCGGAACTCCCTTCGCCAAGGCGTCTGCGACGGGATTGAGTGCGCCGCGGCGCGTAATTATTGATACCGACCCGGGAACGGATGATGCGCTGGCGATTTTGCTGGCGCTGAATTCCCCGGAGCTGGATGTCCGCGCGCTTACGGTCGTGCCGGGCAACGTGACGGCGAAGCAAGGGCTGGAGAACGCGCTGAAGATTGTTTCGCTCGCCGGACGTTGCGATATTCCGGTGGCGGCGGGCGCGCAGCATCCGCTGTTTCAGAAATTGATCACCGCGGAGTTTTGGCATGGAGCGAACGGGCTGGCGAACGTGGAATTGCCGGCAAGCAAGTGCAAGGCGGATGCGCGATGGGCCCCGGACGTGATCATCGAGATGGTCCACGCCGCGCCGCATGAAATTACGCTGGTGCCGGTTGGCCCGTTGACGAACATCGCGCTGGCCGTGGAGAAGGACCCATCGATCGTGCCGCTGGTGAAGGAAGTGGTGATCATGGGCGGATCGATCACCGGCGGGAATGTGAATGCGTCGGCAGAAGCAAATATTTACGGCGATCCGGAAGCGGCGCAGATTGTGTTTCAGGCCGGCTGGCCGTTGACGATGGTCGGATCGGATGTGGGCGAGAGAACGCTCTTCGGCACCAAGCAAGTCGAGGAGCTGAGCAAGACGCACGGGCCGGAAAATGATTTTGCTGTGGCGGTGCTGAAGTATCTGGTGGCGCTCTCGCAGAAATTCGGCGTGGATGGGACGGCGATGTACGATCCGCTCGCGGTCGGCGCGGCGATTGACCGTTCGGTGATTCAAACGCAGCCGATGCACGTGGACGTGGAAACGCGCGGAGAATTCACGCGCGGGGAAACAGTCGCGAACCGACACAACGCCTTCGAGTTGGATGTGCCGCACGAAGACCGGCTGTGGATTGATTCACTGCAACCCGTGAAACCCAATGCAGAGGTGGCGGTGGGTTCGAATGCCGAGAAGTTCGCGGAACTTTTCATTTCCAGAATCCGAGGGAAGTAGAAATCGCCCGCGCTGTGCCTCTTTCGCAAAACAAAAAGACAGGAGTATTCGCGACTTTACCCCGGCCGGCGCATCTAAGGCGCGTAGCGGGTGTGCTGTTACAAACCGTCACGACTATCGTGAATTCGGAGGCTTGTCGTGTGCGCTCGCGCTCGAACTCGCGACAAACCGGTTCATTGCGACGTTTCCGCGAAACGGAGCGAATCCATGAAAAATGAAAGGGAAATGAGAATGAACGCCAAAAAGATGAGAATTCGTATTCTCATCCCCGGTTGGGTGGCGATCGCGTGCTTGTGGATTGCCCTGCCGGCGGTACACGCGCAGAGCCTGGAACGCGGCGCGATTCATGGGACGGTGACGGACAAAACGCACGCGGTAGTGCCGGGCGCCAAGGTGACGTTGACGAATCCCTCGACGGGTTACCGCCGCGAGCTAACGTCGGGAGCCTCGGGCGATTTCAATTTTGAGGCCGTGCCCCCAGCGAAGGAGTACTCGCTGATCGCGGAATCGGCGGGCTTTGCGGTGACGACGGTGAAAGGAATTGAGCTCACCATCGGATCGTCGGTGACGATCGATATCGAAATGCCACTGAAGGCGCAGGCGCAGACGGTAGAAGTGCAAGCCACTGGCGAGAACGTTGATACTTCGACTGCCGGAATCACTCAGCTACTGGACGCGAAAAGCGTCGAAAATCTGCCGTTCCCCGGCCGCGACTATCGCGACCTGGCGCAGCTTAGCCCCACGGCGCAAGTTGTCCCCGGCCTGCGCGGCGGCATCCGGCTGGGCGGGCAGCAGTCGGATTACAGCGGACTGGTGGTGGATGGAATGGATACCACCAACAATTTCTTCGGTGAGAATTTCGGATCGCTGGAAACCAAGAACCTGACCATTCCGCTGGAGGCGGTGCAGGAATTCCAGGTGGTGACCAATGGATTCGCGCCGGAATTCGGGCGCGCGACCGGCGGATTGTTGAACGTAGTCACCAAATCGGGAACCAATGAACTTCATGGCGAAGCACATGAGTATTATCGCGGCGGCGGCTTGACCGCGAATGATGCGCTGAAGAATCCATCAAACATCAGCGGGCAAAATCAGTTCGGCGGTTCGGTGGGATTCCCGATTCATAAGGACAGGCAGTTCCTGTTCCTGTCTACGGATATTCAGCGGGAGAACGGCCCACTGGTGACGGTATTCTGCCCGCCGGGCGCGGACAATGCGGCGTGCGAATCGCAGTTGGCGTCGGTGGGATTGGGGCCCATCATTCAGGCTCCGCTGGCGGGATCGAATGAAGTGCTGCCCGCGAACTGCCTCGGAGACGTGGGGCAACCGGTGCTGAGCGCCTGCTACGGGATCACCACCAGCCTGCACGATTTCGAAGGCGCGCATACCCAGTATCAGGACTTCTTCACGATCCTGGGCCACTACGATTATCAATTCAGCCCGGCGAATCACTTCAGCATTCGCGGTTTTGGAACCCGCAACCATACCAATGGATTTACCGGCGGCCAGGGACAGTCGGAAACGTTTGACGCCATCGGCAACACCGAGAATTTCATCAACCAGGGAATCAGCGGCGTTTTTTCGCTGACCACCGTGCTGGGCCGCAAAGTGAATGAAATTCACGTGGGAATCGAAGGGGAGACGCGCAAGCGCCACCCGATTCAGGGAGGCGCGCCGGAAATTCAGATCACCGGCATCGGCAACTTCGGCCAGCGTTTCTACCTGCCGGCCAACAACGACAACGGCAAGCTGCAAGTGCAGGACAACTACTCCTACAGCTTCAACAAGCACGACATGAAGTTCGGCGGTGACGTGGATTCGTTCGTGGATCGCAAGGACATCTTCGCAGGATGGAGCGCAGGAGAATACACGTTCTCGTCGCTTTGCGACTTCGATCCGAACACCGCCGATCCTTCGATTTGCGCCAACCATCCGGCGCCGGTGCCAACAGGCCCGAACACGAGCTTTTTCTTCCAGGGATTCGGCCTGAATGGCAAGGACATATTCGCCGGCAGCGAATTGAAACCGGCATATCAGACGGGCGTCGGTGCCTACGCGCAGGATAAGTGGCAGGTGACGCCGCACGTGACGTTGACCTATGGATTGCGGTGGGATGGCACGCGAAATCCGGCCACGCAGTCGCCGATCTGGGGAAGCACAGTGCTGATCGGCCAAGGCTCGGGATCGCACACGGCGCCAGTTCCGCAGAACGTGCCGAACGACTGGACGCAGTGGGGCCCGCGCGTGGGAATCGCGTGGAATGCGTTTGGCACCGAACATCCCACGGTCTTCCGCGCAGCATACGGTGTCTACTATGCGCAGACGCCGACAATTTTCTTCCCGACTGCCGGAAGCGCGAACGCCGCGACGCTGTTCTGCCCGCCGATCTTCGGCTGCACGCCGCCGCAGGACACCCCGCTGGGAACGCCATTCGCGGCTGGTGGGTTCCCGTACATCTTCCCGTCATCCCTGCCGTTCGGAGTGTCGGGTTTGTGCGCATCGGCGGAAGGCTGCCCGTCGCCCACGTACGTGGATCCTTCGTTTCGCAATCCGAAGGTGCAAAACCTGACGATTGGAGTGGAGACGACCATCGCGAAGAGCTGGGTGGTTTCTGTGAACTACGCGTTCGTACATTCCGACTTCCTTCGCGTTGGAGGATTCAGCACGACAATCTGGAACCGCAACGTAACTCCGGTAGGCACCGACTCGCTGGGACGGACGCTGCTAAAAGAAGTGCCCAATCCGAACGGACCATTTGAGACCTGCGCGGCGACAGGCCAGCCGATTTTTGGCCCTTCCGAGCCGCTCGATTGCTCGCAGTTTACGAACACCTCGCTGGCCAGCTTCGGGCACGGTAATTATCACGAATTGGTCGCGGCGGTGAACAAGCGCTTTTCCAACCATTTCCAACTGTTTGCCAATTACACGTGGTCGCGGAACTTCGCGAACGGATCGAGCGAGCGCGATACCGACTCTTTCTTCGGGCCGCAGGATCCCATCAATCTGAATCTGGATTACGGCCGGACCGGGCTGGACATCACGCACCAATTCAAGGCCGGCGGAGTCGTCGATTTGCCGCTGGGCTTTGTCTGGAGCACGAACGTCATCGCGCACAGCGGCCTGGCGTATCCCGCGTATATCACCGTGGACATCAACGGCGACGGCACCAGCAACCAGGGATTTGGCACGAACGATCGCCCGGCAGTGCAACTGGGGAGCGGCAAACCGTTCTTGATGCCGGACTATCCGGGACGCGAGCCTTACTACTTCAATTGGGACATGCGCATCGCGAAGGATTTCAACTTCGGCGAGCGCTATCAGGTCCGGCTGTCCGCCGATCTGTTCAACGTAACCAACGCCAGCAACCTGTATTCGAACCCGGACAGCAGCGGGATTATTGACCTGCCAGGTTGCGCGCCGAATCCGCCGGGAATTCTGGGTCAGACTTGCCCGGCACTGACGGCGCTGCCGAAGCCGGGAGATATTTCGCTTGCGAACGGCGGCACCAAGTATCGCACGCTGGATGAACTGGCGCCGGGAGCCACGCCGTTCGCGGCGCAATTCGGGGTGCGCTTTCAGTTTTAACGATGGATCGGACGCGGATTTGGCGGCGCGATCCGCGGGTGATTGCGTTTCATTGCAACTGCTTGC
>DAITPO010000131.1:0-9903 GCA_036833535.1 Candidatus Acidiferrales bacterium
TATCCTGAAGAGCGGCGGTGGCGCCTTCGGCGGGGCTTGCGCTGCGCAGCGTCAGCTTGGCCAGGCCGAAGTCCAAAATCTTGGCGTGGCCGCGCTTGGTGACGAAAAGATTGGCAGGTTTGATATCGCGATGGACGATGCCTTGTTCGTGTGCGGCATCGAGCGCGTCGGCGACTTCGATAGAGAGAGAGAGGATGGTGTCGAGATCGAGCGAACGCGCGGCAATGCGATGCTTCAGAGTTTGGCCATCGAGAAATTCCATGGCGATGAACGGCTGCCGGTGCTGGTCGTCAATTTCGTGGATGGTGCAGATGTTGGGATGGTTGAGGGCGGAGGCGGCTTTGGCTTCGCGCTCGAAGCGGGCGAGAGCTTGCGGGTCTTTGGAGACTTCGTCGGGGAGGAATTTTAGAGCTACGAAGCGGGCGAGTTTTACGTCCTCGGCTTTGTAGACGACGCCCATGCCTCCGCCGCCGAGTTTTTCGACGATGCGGTAGTGCGAGATGGTTTGTCCGAGCATTGATGGATGCTTGGGCGCTGAGCGGCAACATATTACGGAGGTGAGATGTGTGAGTCAATTAAAGGGCGGGGGAGAGTAAGGCGGCAGAGGATTTGATCGTTGGAGAGTGCGGCGGGACGGGAAAGAGCGTGTTAGAGTGTGCGGTTTGTGCTTGAGTTCCTGGGCGTGTTTGCGGAGGGTGCGTGGCTTACCGGGATTTGCGGGAGTTTATTGCGCGGTTGGAGAAGGCTGGGGAATTGCGGCGGATCTCGGCTGAAGTTGATCCGATTTTGGAGATTACTGAGATCACGGATCGCGTTTCGAAGGCTGGCGGACCGGCGCTGCTTTTCGAGCGGCCTAAGGGATCGCGGATTCCTTTGCTGATTAATTCTGTGGGCAGCGCGCGGCGGATGAATTTGGCGCTGGAAGTGGAGAGCCTGGATGAAATTGCGGAGAGGATTCGCGGTTATTTGAATTTGCAATCGCCGCAGGGATTTTTCGACAAGTTGAAGATGCTGCCTAAGCTGGCGGAGCTTGGCTCGTTTTTTCCTAAGACGGTGAAGTCGGGGCCTTGCAAGGAAGTGATTCGCAAGGATCACTTTTCGCTGGACTACTTTCCGATATTGAAATGTTGGCCGCAGGATGGCGGGCGTTACATCACCTGGCCGATGGTGATTACCAAGAATCCGGAGACGGGGAAGAGGAATGTTGGCTGCTACCGGATGCAGGTGTTCGACGAGCGCACGACCGGGATGCATTGGCAGACGCAGAAGCATGGGGCGGAGCATTACCGGAGCGCACGGGCGCGCAGTGGAAAAGGGAAGTTGGATGTGGCGGTGGCGATTGGAGCTGATCCGGCTACGGCGCTTGCTGGAATTCTTCCTGTGCCGCCGGACATGGATGAATTTATGTTCTCGGGATTTTTGCGGCGCGAGCCGGTCGAGATGGTGGCTTGCGAGACGAACGAGCTGGAAGTTCCGGCGAATGCGGAAATCGTGCTCGAAGGGTACGTCGATTTATCGGAGACGCGAACGGAAGGGCCATTCGGAGATCATACGGGATTTTATTCGCTCGAGGGCGAATATCCCGTGTTTCACATCACGTGCATCACGCATCGCAAGGATCCGATTTATCTGACTACGATAGTCGGGCCGCCGCCGCAGGAAGATTTCTGGATGGGACATGCGATCGAGCGAGCTTTCTTCCCGGTGATGAAGATGCAGTACCCGGAGATTGTGGATGTGGCGATGCCGGCGGAGGGAATTTTTCAGAACTTGATGATTGTGGCGATCCGGAAATCTTATCCGGGTCACGCGCGGAAGATAATGAGCGCGATTTGGTCGCTGGGGCAGGCGATGTTCACGAAAGTGGTGATTGTGGTGGATCACGACGTGGATATTCAGAATTCGAGCGAGGTTGCGTGGAAAGCGCTGTGTGCGATTGACCCGGAGCGGGACGTGCAGTTTGTGATGGGTCCAGTGGACACGCTCGATCACGCCGCGCGGATGCAAGACTATGGTTCCAAGATGGGGATTGATGCCACGCGGAAGTGGGCGAGCGAGGGATACGCCGGACGATGGCCTGACGAAATAAAAATGGATGCCACGACGAAGGCGCGCGTCACGGAGATTTGGAAGGAGCTCCACCTAGGCGATTTCCCAGAAAGATAGGACACTTTTTGACTGAAAAGGGCCGTAAATCTCGCATCGACACTGGCCATCGGTACAGTTTTGCAACTTCAGCGCTCGCAGATATCTGCCTCGCGTGATTCCAGTTTGCTCTTAACCAACAGCGCACCGCAGCAACACCCTGCTTGACACTCTGAGTCAGGGATGTAATAAACACAAAAAGCACTGCGTACCGGCAGGCATAGTACTCATATACTGTGCGGGCGCAAGCTGGCCAGAATTCATGGCCGCCGTGGGAACCGGGGAATCGTTCTAGAAGACATCCGTAGGAAACGGATTCACCCGATTCGCAACTGGAACAACGGGCCGCGAGGATCGCGGAGCGGGGAGCGAGGGGCCGCGCGATGTTCAATCTTGGAAAGACAAGGTCGCTGATCGGGCTCGATATCGGTTCGAGCTCGGTGAAGGCCGTCGAGCTGAAGAAGTCGAAGGTGGGCTACGAACTCGTCAGCTTTGGAATCGAGTCCCTGGCACAGGACACGGTGGTGGATGGCGCCATCATGGACGCGCCATCGGTGGCCGAGAAGATCAGCACGATCTTCGACACCCAGAAAACGAAATCGAAGGAAGTGGCGACGGCGGTATCGGGGCACTCGGTGATCGTGAAGCGCGTGCCGATGCCGTTGATGAGCGAAGAAGAGCTTTACGACCGCGTGCAGATGGAAGCCAGCCAGCACATTCCTTTCGACATCGCCGATGTGAACCTGAGCTACCAGTTGCTGGAGGCCACCGACAACCAGATGGACGTGCTGCTGGTGGCGGTGAAGAAAGACAAGATTCTTAATCACACCAACGTGCTGGCGCAGGCGGGGAAAACACCCGTGGTGGTGGATATCGACGCGTTTGCGCTGCAAAACTGCTTCGAAATCAACTACGACCCTGATCCGGGACAAGTTGTGGCGTTGCTGAATATCGGCGCGAGCGTGATGAACATCAACATCGTGCGCGGCTCGACGCCGCTGTTTACACGCGACGTTTCCGTGGGCGGCAACCAATACACCGACGCGCTGCAGAAGGAATTGGATTTGAGCTTCGAAGACGCCGAGAAATTGAAAATGGGCGGAACACACGCGGGCGTTTCCGAAGAGCAGCGCACGGCGATCCTGCGATCGGTCTCGGACATTTTGATTTTGGAAATCCAAAAGACGTTCGACTTCTTCCGCGCGACGGCCAGCGGCGAAAACATCCGGCGCATTTTGGTGGCCGGCGGAACGGCGCGCGTCCCGGGCCTGCTCGACCTGCTGCGCGAGGAATTCGCGATGCCGGTCGAGGAGCTCTACCCATTTCGAAAGATCGGTGTAACACCGGGTCAATTCGACGAAAGCCAGCTCCGGGATATGGCGCCGCGGCTGGCCATCGCCGTCGGCCTGGCTTTGAGGAGTTTTGACTAGCCATGATTCGGATCAACTTACTCGGCCAGGCGCGCCCCAAGGCCGCCAAACAAGCGGTACCCGTCGAAGCCACAGTACGCGTGCTGATGCTGATCGGCGCGCTGGCGGCAGCGTTCATCGTGCTGTTCGTCATCTACGTCGGGCAGAACAAGGAATTGACGCAGACGAAACAAAAAATCAGCGAGCTTCAGGCGGAGAAAGCGCGCCTGCAGCAAATCCGGCTGCAGGTGCAGCAGTTCGAAAGCGAGAAACAGATTCTGCAGCAGCGGATCAACGTGATCGAAGAGCTGCAAAAAGGACGCACGGGCGGGCAGGAACTGCTGACCGCGGTGGCGGGCACAGTGGCGCGCACGGACGGAGTGTGGCTGACGTCGCTCTCGAAAGCAGGCAATACGCTGACGTTCGAGGGTGAAGCGAGCTCGGTGAACGCGGTGGCCAACTTCATCACGCAGATGAAGCGCTCCGGGTATTTCGACAAGATTGAGATCAAGGAAGCGAAGGAAAACGACCTGGAGAAATCCGTGCAGACCTTCGCGTTTACGATGAGCGCGGAAATCGCCAGCGCTCAGACGGCCCCGGCAGCCGCCACGCCGCCCGCAGCGGCTGGGACTGCGGCACCGGCACCGAAGGGCAGGAGCTAAACCGATGGCAACGCCGTTCCGAGACTGGCCCTGGCCGATCCAGGCGCTCATTTATCTGGGCGTGGCATTTCTAATCGTACTGTTGGGCCTGTGGGCGCCATTTTCTCCGGTGGCGAAAGTGGGCGCCGATTTGAAAGCTGCCAAAGCGCAGCTAGGTCCGCTGGAAACCGATGTCCAGAATCTGCGGGTCTACCAGCAACGCCGGGTGGAATTGCAGAGTGAAATGGAAGCGCTGCAAAAGCAGCTGGCCACGCTGCAGACGATCGTGCCGGAAGACAAGCAGGTGGATCAGTTCATCATCATGCTGCAAACGGCGGCGAGCACATCGGGCGTGTCGATTCGTAAGATCAGCACCAAGCCGATTGTCCCGAAGGATTATCACGACGAGATGCCCTTCGATCTCGAAGTGGACGGCCCGTATTACTCGGTGCTGGACTTTTTCACCAAGCTGAGCCGGCTGTCGCGAATTATAAACGTCGGGGATTTGAAGCTGAGCGGCATCGGGACGACCACGGCGCCGCAGTTCCAGATGACTCCGGGGACGACGGTGACCGGCACGATGACGGTGACGACCTATTTCAGCAAGCCCGCCGACGAGCAGGCCCCGCCGCCCACAGCAACCAAGGCCGCGGCGCCTGCCAAGAGATAGGGACGAGAGATATGAGACTTGCAAAATCAATTGCGAAGACGATAGCCGTAGCCGCTCTGGGCCTGTGGCTTGCTCCCGTGCTGCTGGCGCAAGACAGCGCTCCGCAGCAGCCCGCGGCAGCATCGGCCCCGGCCGCGAAACCGGCCAAGAAGAAAACGGCCAAGGCTGCGGCGACGGCGAAGCCCGCTGCTCCCAAAGTCTCGGCGCAAAAGCCTGCGGCGAAGAAACAGGGCGCGGCTCCTAAGGCCAAGGCAGGTGAAGCGGCGGCTACCGAGAAGACGGCCGCACCAGCCGCTCCGCGTCGCGATCCGTTCCTTTCGCTGCTGGCCATGCGCAAATCGGGCCCGCCGCTGCCTCCGGGCAAAGCGGGACTGGTGATTGCGCAGATCCGCGTGGACGGAACCGTGAAATCGCAGAACGGCATGATCGCGGTGGTCTCGAATCCGCAGCAACGAGTTTATTTCGTCCGTGAAGGCGACCGCTTGTACGACGGCGAAGTGGAAAAGATCAGTCTGGACGGTGTCGTGTTCCGCGAATCGACGAAAGATGCTTTCGGGAAACCGGTCGAGCGCGAAGTAACCAAGCGACTCTATTCGAGCGCAGGAGAGCAGCAATGAGGATCATAAGGCAACCGTGGGGACTCGCCCTTCTTCTGGCGGCGAGCCTGATAGCGTCGAGCGGGGTGGCGCGGGCGGAGACCCGGCCGGTGGTGCGGCTCGACAGCGAGGTGAAGGACGGCGTGGTGCGGCTGGTGGCGCAATCCACGGCGCCTTTCCAATACACCACGAGCCGGCCGAACCGGTCGCTCTTCGTGCTGGATCTGAGCGGAGTGTCGGCGCCGCAAGCGAGCTCGGCGAAGATTCTGGACTCGGAGCTGGTGAGCGGCTATCGCGTGCTGTCCTATGCGACGGGCGAGAAGTCTGTGGTGCGCATCGAAGTGCGCATGAGCACCGTGGCGGAGCCGGTGGTGGAGCGCCAGGGGCCGAACGAGTTGACCGTGGTGGTGGCGAACGGGCGCGGCGGAGCGAAGAAAGACGATGCGCCGAAGCCTTCCGCTGATTCCGAAACGCCGACGGCGGTTCCGACTGCCGCGAATACGAATTCCGATGCGCGTGCGGCGATCGAGCACGTGCGCCTGGAGCAGGCGGGAAACGATACGGCTGTGAATGTTACCGGAGACGGGCCGTTGACTTATCACGTGCTGCGGCTCAGCAATCCTGACCGCATCGTACTGGATTTCTCGGGCACGCACGTAAAGACCTCGGAGCACAATATCGCTAGCAATCTTGATCCGGTACGGCAGGTGAGGCTGGCGCAGTTCTCGCCGGATGTGGCGCGAGTGGTGATTGAGCTGCGTGCGCCGGCGCCGTATACGATCAGCGCGAAGGGGAACACGGTTATTGTGGAATTTGTGGCCAAGGGCGCCGGCAAGTCGCAGAGCGGCGATGACGCGGAGCCGGTGGTTACCACCTCGAATGTGCGCACGCACAAAACGCAGAAGCATGAGACCGGCGGAGTAGCGGCGCCTGCGGTGGTTTTGCCGGCGACGCTGACTCAGCCGGGCGCAGCGCTGGCATCTCCTGACCCGGCAAAGATGGCGCTGCCGGCAGCCGGCAAGCCGAATTCCGGCGCGGCCGACGATACCAAGCCCGCTGGTGTGACTCGAACGCCGATGGTCAATGGACAGGCGGCTGCGGGTCCGGCCTCCGGCAAGTATTCAGGCGAGCCGATTTCGGTGAACTTGAAGGACGTCGATCTGCGCGATTTCTTCCGCCTGATTCACGAAATCAGCGGTTTGAATATCGTGGTGGACCCGAACGTGAAGGGCAGCCTGACGATCGTGCTCGATGATGTGCCGTGGGACCAGGCGCTCGATATCGTGTTGAAGAACAACGATCTCGAGAAACAGCTTGAGGGCAACGTGCTGCGCATTGCCACGCGCGAGACGGTGAGGAAAGAAGCCGAAGAGTCACGCGACCTGGCGAAGGCGCAGGCGGAAGCCGCTGATGTCGTGACGACCACGCGAGTGTTGAGCTACGCGAAGGCTGACGACATGGCGAACACGCTGAAGAAGTTCCTCTCTTCGCGCGGCGACGTGATCTCCGATGCGCGCTCGAATACTTTGATCATTCGCGACATTCCGGCGGTGATGCCAGTGGTCGATAACTTGATTCGGCAGCTCGACCGCAAGTCACAACAGGTGGAAATCGAAGCGCGCGTAGTGGCTGCCAACCGCAGCTTCTCGCGCGAGCTGGGCACGCAGCTCGCATTTTCCGCGGGCACCTCGAGCCGCAACAACGTGGTCGGCGGGAATGCCGAGGTGGGAACCAGCAACATCAGCCGCTCGGCGCCGATTCCCACGCCGCCTCTCATCGTGACCTCCGGCGGAGGATCATCCAGCAGCGCGCCGTCTATGCCCTTCGTGACAAACCTCGGAGTGGGCTCGCCGACGAGCGGATTCAGCTACCTTTTCACTTCCCGGAACTTCGCCCTCGACTACATCATCACGGCGGCGGAGAACAAGGGCGTGGGCAAGCTGCTCTCGAAGCCGCGCGTGATCACTCAGAACAACGAGAAGGCGACGGTCAAGCAGGGAACTAAAATTCCCGTGCAGACGATCGTCAACAACACGATTTCCGTGCAGTTCGTGGACGCGGTGCTGCAGCTTGAAGTCACGCCGCAGATCACTGCCGAAGGAACCATCTTCATGGACGTGAAGGTGACCAACGACCAGATCGATCAATCCATCCCGCGCGTTGAAGGCATTCCTGCCATCGACACGCAGGAGGCGGACACGCGCGTGCTGGTTTCCGACGGCGCCACGCTGGTGATCGGCGGAATCATCGTGTCGCAGCAACGGACGTCGATTGACCTGGTGCCGTTGTTGGGCAGCCTGCCGGTGATCGGCAATCTGTTCAAGCACTCAACGATCAGTTCGACCTCGTCGGAGCTGCTGTTCTTCCTAACTCCACGAATTCTCCCGAACTAATGGGAGAGCCGGGGGGCCGGGCCATTTGACGGAACGCAATCTCGAAAGAAACAGAATCCGGGGCCGCATCGAGCGGCTCCGGATTCGCATTTTAGGGCTCCGCGGCGACGCCATTCTGGTCACGCATCTCCCCAATATTGCCTATCTCTCCGGCTTCACGGGTGACAGCGGCATTCTGCTTGTCAGCGCGGACAGCGCGACGCTCGTCACCGATAGCCGCTATGCGATTCAGGCGCCCGAGGAAGTGTCTGGCAGCGGCGTGCGCGTGCGCATTGCGAAGCGCGGGCTTGCGGGCGAGGTTGGATCGTTGCTACGGCGCGGCCGGGGGAAGCAGCGCGTGCTCTTTTCGCCCTCCAAGGTCTCCGTGGGCCAGTTCCAGCAACTGCGTGCGGCTGCGGGCGCGCAGGTGGCGTGGAAGGGCGATGCCAACGCCGTCGAGGAACTGCGGGCGGTCAAGGATGCCCACGAGATTGAGGAGATCAGGCAGGCCGCCAGACTCATTGGCGAGGTATTTGACGAGGTGGTGGCGCTGGTGCAGCCCGGAATTGCGGAGAGCGAGCTGGCGGCGGAGGCTGAGTACCGGATGCGGAGGAAGGGAGCGGCCGGACCGTCGTTCGAGTCCATTGTGGCCGCCGGACCACGCTCGGCGTTGCCACATGCGCGTCCCACAGGCCGCCAGATCGGCAAAAACGAGTTGGTCGTCCTCGACCTGGGTGCTATACTCCGCGGATATTGCAGTGACATGACGCGGACGGTTTTCGTTGGCAGGGCGCCCCGGAAAGTCCGCGGCTGGTACCACGCAGTGCTCGAAGCGCAGTTGGCGGCCATCGATGCTCTAGCGCCCGGTGTTAAGGCAGGAGACGTGGATGCCGCGGCCCGGCGCACCTTGCGCCGTCACGGCCTCGCGCGGGCCTTCACACACAGCACGGGACACGGTTTGGGGCTGGAAGTGCACGAAATGCCGCGACTTGCGCGCGGCGATGCGTCGCGGCTGGCGGGCGGCAACGTGGTGACCATCGAGCCGGGCGTTTACATCGAAGGTGTGGGGGGAATCCGCATCGAGGACGACGTCGTAATCGGGGAGCGCGGCGGGGAGGTTTTGACCCGCGCACCTAAGGAATTCCTAGAGCTCTAAATGGCCGCATCGAAGAAAGCGAAAGAGGGCGGTGGCGCCCCGGGGGCGTCCGGAGTCGATTTACGGGAACTCGAGCATGTGCTTGAGTTCATGGGGAAGCACGGCCTCGAGGAATTTGAGTACGAGCGCGACAGCTTCCGTATCCGGCTGAAGAAGGCGTCGCATAACTCCGGGCCCGTGCTGCGCTCTGCGATCGTGCCCGAAATCGTCATTGCATCGCCATCCGCCGCGCCTGCTGCGGTGTCGGCCGCACCCGCCGCAGCTCGCGAGTCTTCGCCGGCCGAAGCCGGCCGCGCCGAAGATCTGCATATGATCAAGTCGCCCATCGTGGGTACGTTTTACGCCTCCCCCAGCCCTGAAGCCGATGCCTTCGTGCGTCCCGGCGACCGGGTGAAGTCCGGCCAGGTTCTCTGCATCATCGAAGCGATGAAGCTGATGAACGAGATCGAGTCGGACGTGGATGGCGAAGTGATGCGGATTTTCGTTGAGAACGGCCAGCCGGTGGAATACGGCGAGCCGCTTTTCGGCATTCATCCGCTGCGGAAGAAATAGGCGAGCAGAAATGGCCCCGCGCCCAGCGAGATGTTTGGAAAAATTCTGATCGCCAACCGGGGCGAAATCGCCCTGCGCATCCTGGCCGCCTGCAAAGAGCTGGGCGTCCGCACTGTCGCTGTTTATTCCGAAGCAGACCGCAATTCTCTCCACGTGCGCTTTGCCGATGAAGCGGTGTGCATCGGTCCACCGCGCTCGTCGGACAGCTACCTGAACATCCCGCAAGTGATCAGCGCCGCGGAAATCACCAACGTGGACGCCATCCATCCGGGCTACGGCTTTCTCTCCGAGAACGCGAACTTCGCGGAGGTGTGCGAGGCGTCGCAGATCACGTTTATTGGCCCGCATCCGGAAGCCATTCG
>DAITPO010000132.1:0-9881 GCA_036833535.1 Candidatus Acidiferrales bacterium
TAGCTCTTCATCAGCAAAAGAGCGCTCCAATAGCCGGCGCCATTCCTTCTCATACCCAGGCTTGGCGCAGCCCTCTACAACTAGGTCAAGACCCATGTCACGACGCCTCGTAGAATTCAATCTGACAGATTTGAGACGGCACCGCCTCAAACTCGTTTCTACAGCTTCCTTCCAGTCAAGTCCCGATCAGCGCACAAACCGGACAAATCTCACCTGGTTGCATGCAGGCTACTTTCTGCGAGGTCGTAGTTCTTTCGAACTGGCTCGCTAGCGAAATTTCGCAAGCATCCCGACCCGATTCAGAGTATAGTCGTGCACCTTGACCCTGCGGCATCGTGGGGTCCGAAAGGCCCAGCCGTCTATGCGAATCTCAAATTACGCTCTAGCTCTGGGTGTGGCCGCGATCCTCTTCGCCGCACCAGCCGCGCCCGTCTTCAGCCGGCCGCCAGCCGCTCAAAATACTCTTCCGAGCAACATGACCGCGGACGTCAAATGCGTTCTCGGAATTGACAACATCAAGCCCGGCGCCGTCGGCACTCTCGCCCAGTTGCCCACCGGGATTCAATTCACGACCGAGAAACAGAAGGCCGACATCACCACCGCTTCCATCACCGACATCTTCACCGGCGCCGAGAGCCGCCAGGATATCAGCGGCATGGTCGGCACGGGCGTGAAGGCAGCCGTTCCTTACGGCGGCGGCCGCGTGCTGAGCCTGTTCTCCCACCGCGTGGAAGTTCTCACCATCGAATACACAGACGCGAACGGCGGCTTGCACGGCGCCATTTTCGTGCTCGGTAAGGGCAAGGCCACCGAGGTCAAGAATCAACTCGTGGCCCAGGGCGCGAAAACATCCACGCACGTCGAAGTGCCCGCGCCGAAGGAAAACACCACGCCGAAGGAGCAGAAGCCATGAAGCCGCTCAGCCGAATTGCACCGCTCTCCATTCTCTCGCTCGTTCTTGCAGGCGGACTTCTGCTGGCCGCTTCTCTCCCGGCGCAGCCGCAATCGGATGCCAAGCCTGCTTCGGGGCAAAAGTTGAGCGCCTCCGCCATTCAAGTGGAGCGCATCGATCCGCCGCAGGACCTGGTCGTTCCGGAGGATTTCCGCATCGCCACGTACGAGAACGTAATTCGGGAATTGACCAAGACCAAGAAGTTTCAGCACGTCTATCGCAGCGGTGACAAAGACGCGGCCGGCGCTTCCGATCTCGTCATCCTTCATCTGGTCCCCGAGGCTTACACAGCAGGCAGCCAGAAGGAACGCGAAGTCACCACCGTCGCCGGAGCCACCTCCATCAAGATGAAGGTCCAATTCACGTCCAAAGACGGCAAGGTCCTCCTCGAAAAAGATCTCGAAGGAAAAGTCCGCTTTTACGGAGAAAACCTGCGCGCCACCTACGATCTGGCGAAGAAGGTCGCCGCCGCCGTCAACGAATCGTTTTAGCCTCTCGCAGAATAGTTGCGCGGGGCTCTAGCCGAATATGCGCATTACAATTTACGCGCTGTGTGTTGGTGTCACTGCAATCCTCTGCGGCGCATCGGTCGCGCTAGCGCAGCAACCCCCTGGCGAAGCGCCACCCGCGAGTTCCACCAGTCAGCCTCAGCCTTCCGCTTCGAGCAATCTTCCCGTCGCCGCAGCTTACTCGCGCCCGACTGCCGGGGAGAAATGGAATCATCTAGTGCGCGAGGCAGTCGGACCTTACACGCTCCTGAAAACGGCGGCGATCGCCGGAGTTCAGCAAGCTAAGAATGCGCCGCCGGACTGGGGCCAGGATGGAGCTGGATTCGGCGATCGCCTCGGATCCGAGTATGGGCGATTTCTCTCGGAAACCGTCTCGCGCTACGCCATCGCTGCGGCGCTGCGGCAGGATACGTTGTATTACAAGTGCGAGTGCACTGGAATCGGGCATCGACTCGGGCACGCGATTTATTCGTCGTTCACCGCGCGCGCGGGCGACGACGGCCATCGCATCATTTCACCCGCGCCAATCGCCGCACCGTACATCGGCGGGATGACTGAGCTGGCCTGGTACCCCTCACGCTTCAGCGCGAAGGACGGAATTCGATTCGGCAGTTACGGCTTCCTCTACCACGTCGGAACAAACATAGCCCGCGAATTCATCAGCGCAAAATTCTAGGCCGCGCTATGGCACAGCGTGCCTCCGCCTGGGGGGACGCCGAATTTGTGCGTGGGGCTTTTCGGCCATGTCTTCTTCCTTCTCCGCTCGGCGCGCGTTTGCATTGCCTCTACCGCTCCGATAAAATGCGTTGCGGTGCCTGAGGCTGCCACCAAGCCGCGCATTGCCCTCGGAGCCGACCACGCCGGCTTTCATCTGAAAGAAATCGTGAAAAAATACCTCACCGAAGCGGGATACGTGTGCGACGACATGGGCACGTCATCCGAAGAATCGGTGGATTACCCGGATTTCGCGCGTGCGGTGGCCGAGCGCGTCTCCGCCGGCCAGGACGACCTCGGAATTCTCGCTTGCGGCACGGGCATCGGCATGGCCATTGCCGCGGATAAAGTTCCCGGGGTGCGCGCCGCAAATGCGTTTGATGAGATGACCGCGCGTCTGGCACGCGAGCATAATGACGCGAATATTCTGGCGCTTGGCGCGCGCATTCTCGAAGACGCGCGGGCCATTGAGGTAGTCCAGATTTTCCTTTCGTCGCAATTTCTCGGCGGGCGTCACCAGCGCCGCATCGATAAAATTTCGGAAATGGATCAGTCCTACAGTCACGGCGTGACTTTCAAGAACGCCGCCAAATCCTGAACGCGAGCTGACCATGAGCCCATCAAGAAATGAAACGCCCGAATCCCGCCGCATGAGTTTGCCGCTGGCGGAAGCCGATCCGGAAATCGCTGCAGTGCTGCGCGAGGAAATTCGCCGCCAGTCCACCAGCATCGAGCTGATTCCCTCGGAAAATTGCGTCTCCGAAGCGGTGATGGAAGCGATGGGCTCGGTGCTGACAAACAAATATGCCGAAGGCTATCCGGGCAAGCGCTACTACGGCGGCTGCGAATTTGTGGATGTGGCCGAGCAACTGGCGATTGACCGCGCGAAGGCGCTGTTCGGCGCCGATCACGCCAATGTGCAACCTCACTCCGGCACGCAGGCGAACATAGCGGTTTACATGACTGCGCTGCAGCCGGGTGACACCGTGCTCGGGATGAATCTGGCCCACGGCGGACATTTGACGCATGGCCATCCGCTGAATTTCTCCGGCAAGACTTACAAGTTTGTGGCCTACGGCGTGACCAAAGAGACCGAGACGATTGACTACGACGAGCTCGATCGCCTGGCGCAGGAAAACAAGCCGAAGATGGTGGTCGTCGGCGCGAGCGCCTATTCGCGCATCATCGATTTTCCGCGCATGGCGAAGATCGCGCAGTCGGTGGGGGCGCTGCTTTTTGTGGATATGGCGCATATCGCCGGCCTCGTCGCCGCGGGCGTGCATCCGAGCCCGGTCCCACATGCGGATTTTGTTTCGACGACAACTCACAAGACTTTGCGCGGGCCGCGCGGCGGCCTAGTTCTCTGCCGCGAGAAATTTGCGAAAGATCTCGATCGCATCACCTTTCCGGGAATTCAAGGCGGGCCGCTGATGCACATTATCGCGGCGAAAGCGATCTGCCTGCGCGAAGCGGCGCAGCCGGAGTTCCGTGAATATGGCAAGCAAGTGGTTGCGAACGCCAAGGCGCTTGCTGCGGGCGTGGTCAAGCGCGGCAACCGGGTTGTGAGCGGCGGAACGGACAATCATCTTTTCCTCATTGATGTTCACTCGCGCGGATTAACCGGGAGCGCGGCGCAGCCGGCATTCGATCGCGCGGGCATCACCATCAACAAGAATTCGATTCCCTTCGATCCCCTTCCGCCGATGAAAGCCGGCGGAATTCGCGTGGGCACTCCCGCGGTGACCACGCGCGGAATGCGCGAGCCGGAAATGGATCTCATCGCAGGGTGGATCGCGGAGATGCTATCGAATTTGGGGGATGCCGGAGTCGAGCAGCGCATCCGCGGAGAGGTAGCCGAGTTGGCGGCGAAGTTTCCGCTGTACGTGCGGCGCCTTGAAGATGCCGAAGCGGCGATGCAGGCTGCGCACGCTGGGCGTTGATCACGCGATTTAAAACTAACTGTTTTTTCCCGATTAGACGGTAACGCTCCCCTTTCTTTTCAATCAGTTAGAGTAGGTTCTAATAATTTGCTTCCCGATTAGAATTCTGGGTGGTGGCCCGGACCGGGGAGGCATTAGGTCCTCGAATTGTTGAAGGAAAATGAATTTATTGCCGGCGTTTGGGCCAGACATTTTGCGACCACTCCCGAATTCAAATTGTGTGGCGCGGACAGAGGCTGGCTCGGAAGAGCCTGGCCTTGCGCCGGACTTCGGCTTACGACAGATACTCTTGTAGCATAGGTTTGTTAAGTAGTCAGTAGAAAAATCGAAGATGCCATCTGATATCCGGAGAGTCGGGGGGAGCTAGGCGGATGAAGCGACGCGCAAGATTTGCTGTCGAAAGTCAAAGACGCCGGCTGGCAGCCGGCGCTACGAGGGTTCGCGGCTGTGCGACTGAGGGACGGTGCGTCCCATTAGCGGGCAATCGGGGCGTGATTGTGCAATCTTATCGGTCATAAATTATTCTACTGAATAGACTTGTAACGAAACGTCTGCGGATGGTGGCTTGCTTGGTTTGTGGTGTGCGACACGGATGCCGCTCTGGAAGGGCGGCGCTACAAAAGGCAGAGGTTGGGACCGCGGAGGTGATTTGGTGGATACGTTTTGGCAGGACTTGCGGTATGGCGTGCGCGTGCTGCGAAAGAGTCCGGGATTTGTCTTGGTGGCGGCGCTGATTTTGGCGCTGGGAATTGGGGCTAATACCACCATCTTCTCGATGCTCAAGGGCGTCATCCTGCGTCCGCTGCCCGGCGTGCCGCATTCCGATCAAATCGTGGTCGTGGCTATGACCAGCCGCGGCGGCCAGCCCTGGTCGATTTCCTATCCCGATTACAAGGACATGCGCGACCGCAATACCGTGTTCTCTGCCCTATCGGCGGAGAGTATCGAGGCGATGAACGTCACCATCAACCAGAAGCCGGAGCGCATTTGGGGCGAGCTCGTCAGCGGAAACATCTTCTCGATGTTCAGGATGAACGCGGAGCGCGGGCGCCTGCTGACGCCCGACGATGATCGCGCGCCCGGCGGGAGCCCGGTGGCGGCGATCAGCTATGGACTGTGGCAGACGCGATTTGGCGCCGATCCGGACATCGCGGGGAAGACGCTGCAGATCGGCCAGCAGACGTTCACGATTGTGGGCGTGACACCGCGCGGATTTCAAGGCGGGGTTGTCGGCGTCGCGCTCGATGTGTTCATCCCTATGATGATGCAGGCGCAAGTGATGAACAGTGAAAGTATGCTCGAGCAGAGAAATTCGCACTGGCTGATTGTGCAAGGACGACTGAAGCCGGGAGTGGGAGTGAGGCAGGCGCAGGCCGCGATGAACGTGCTGGGCGCGCAGATCGCCAAGGAATATCCGAACGATGAGATTGCGCGGCGAGCGGTAGCGCTGCCGCTGTGGAAGTCGCCGTTCGGATCGCAGGCTTACCTGCTGCCGGTGCTGACGGCGGGATTGGCGGTGGTGGGCATCGTGTTGCTGGTGGCGTGCGCGAACGTCGCAAGCCTGATGCTAGCGAAGGCCGCGGGGCGTCACCGCGAAATGGCCATTCGATTGGCGGTGGGAGCGAGCCGCTGGCGGCTGGTGCGGCAATTGCTGACGGAGAGCGTGATGGTCTCGCTGCTGGGCGGAGCGGCGGCGGTGGTGCTGAGCTTGTGGCCCGCGGGATTTCTTGCGCAGCTGCGAATGCCCACGCCGTTTCCCATCGTAATTGATACGAGCTTCGACGGGCTGGTATTTGGATTTACGTTCGTGGTGGCGGTGCTGAGCGGCGTGATTTTCGGCCTCGCGCCTGCACTGCAGGCATCGAAGGTGAATTTGGTGCCGGCGCTGAAAGAGGAGACCACTAGCTGGCTTTTCCGGCGCTCGAGGATGCGCAGCGGATTGCTGGTGGGAGAGATTGCGCTGTCGTTGGGACTGCTGATTTGCGCGACGCTGGTATGGAAGAGCCAGGCATCGGCGGGGCACATCAATCCCGGGTTCGACGCGCGCAACGTGGAATTGCTCTCGATGGATTTGGATTCGAGCGGATATGACAAAGTGCGCGGCACCGAATTCTACCGGCGGCTGATCGAGAAGGTGAAGGCGCTCCCGGGAGTCGAGGAAGCCAGCGTGGCGCACCGCTTGCCGCTGCTGGTGATTCCCGGAGAGTCGCGGTCGATGAAACCGCAGGGTTACGCGCCGCGGCCCAATGAAGATCTGGATTTCATGCTCAATAAGGTTTCGCCGGGTTATTTTGCCACGTTGCGGATTCCCATGATGGAGGGGCGGGATTTCAGCGCGCGGGACGATCGCGAAGCTCCGCCGGCGGCGATTGTGAGCGATGCTTTCGCGCAGCGTTATTGGCCGAATCAGGATGCACTCGGGCGGAAAATCGAAATGGGCTCGCGGAGTTTGACCGTGATCGGCGTGGTGCGCGCGATCAAGTATCTGCAGATCGACGAAGCGCCGCGGCCTTACGTTTATTTGGCGGAGACGCAGGAATATGACGGGGACATGACGCTGCACGTGCGGGCGTCGGGCAACGCGGCGGCACTGCTGCCGACGATCGAAGCCCAGGTGCATGAACTCGATCCGAATTTGCCGGTGTTTGGCGAGCAGGCTCTCGGGGATCAGATGCAGTTTGCGATGGTGGGATATTACCTGGCGGTAGATTTTCTGGGCGGAGCGGGATTGCAGGGATTGCTGCTTGCGGCGGTGGGAATTTATGGAGTGATCGCGTTCACAGTGTCGCAGAGGACGCGGGAGATTGGAATTCGCATGGCGCTGGGTGCCCAGCCGCGCGATGTTTTTCGATTGGTGATGGGACAGGGACTGACGCTTGCGCTGATAGGTGTTGGATTGGGTTTATGCCTGGCGATTGCGCTAACTGGATTGTTGCGGAGCTTGCTGTATGGCGTGAGCGCCCACGATCCACTGACGTTCGTTGGCGTGACGGTATTTTTGGTCGGCGTGGCGCTAGTCGCATCGTTCTTACCGGCGCGCCGCGCGATGAGGATCGCACCGATGGAAGCGTTGCGCCACGAATGATTCGTGTGCGGCTAGCGGATTCAAACGCGATTGCAGCGTTAACGAATACTCGGTGCGGCGGCGCTATCCGAGACAGAGGATTCAACCTTTTACGTACGCGAGCTTTGCGGCCACCTTTCCGTCACGCACTGTGAATACGTCTACGCCGCGCAGGTGCCAGGGCTGGCCGTTGCGCATCTTTCGATACACCCAGCGCACGACGGCGCGATTGTCGCT
Source organism: Candidatus Acidiferrales bacterium (assembly GCA_036833535.1). Classification (GTDB taxonomy): domain Bacteria; phylum Acidobacteriota; class Terriglobia; order Acidiferrales; family UBA7541; genus Palsa-147. The sequence goes on from DAITPO010000132.1 coordinate 7,417, forward strand.
CACGATCATCTCCTCGGCGTCGAATTGCGCGTCGGAATTCCGCGCGAACCATGCGCGCCAGTAATCGGCCACGGCGGCCTTGCCCTCGATGCGCCGGCCATCCGGCGCGGGGGAGGTGTCTTCAAACACCGTGTCTTCGGTCATCAGCGCTGAAAGCGCATCGGCATCGTGCGCGTTGAACGCCTGGTTGAAGCGCTCGATGGCTGTGCGGGTCTCTTGCTCCGTTGACGCTGCGTGCTGCGCCGAGTTCATGGCAGCATTCTGTTCTGGATTCATAAAAGCCTCATGTCTCATTCGGTCGGATCCCGGAATGACGAGCAGGATTGCCGTACATGCTGCTGCGAAGAGTTGGCGATTTGCCGGCCACGCGCGCATGCGGTCCTCCTGGGAATAATTCGACGGGGGGATGTTCGCGCGAAGGGGCGAGAGCGTCAAGGCCGGAGCAATTTTCTCCGGCCTCGCGCGTTTTACGGCTGACGTTGCGATTAAGCGGATTGAGCTTTGGCTCCGGCTAGGTCGTAGGCGCCCTGCCATGTGCAAACGACATCGATGGGTGAGGTTAGCTTGGTTTGGAAAGTGCCGCCCCCGGTGATGCTGGCGAAAGTGCCTTCGCCGCCCGTGTATTGCCACTTGCCGTCGACTGTTGGTTGATTGTTTACGATCGAGACTTTGCCTTCGAACGTGCCGCGGTCCGAGCCGGCCGAGCCGTGGTCGTTTACGAAATAGCCTCGCTGGATGCCCTGCGCGCCGTTCATTTCGATGGTGGACCAGTAGTTGATCGCCGAGTTGTTCCAGTTGGCATCGGCGGAGGTTTGCGTGCCGGTGACTTCGGATAGGCTGAGAGAGTGGCCGGGTTGATCGGGGACTGTGATGGAGCTTTGCGTGCGGATGGTTCCCGAGAAAGAGCCTGAGAATGCGGGCATGGAGTGTCTCCTTTTTAGAATCGTGGCGCGGCGGATGAGGGTGAGGGACCTCCCGATTCGCTGCGTCTGAATTTTGGTGAATTGGAGAGAACGAAAAATCGCGGCGGGAAGTTCGGATTTTTGCGTTTTCTCTGGGCAGACCTTATGCGGTGGGGATGCTGGTGTCAAGGCTGGAGAATAGCGGGTAGCGTCTTGATGTTTGGACGGAGCTCGATGGCGCACGTTTTGACGGGGCCGCTTTAGGGAGCCAGCGCTAAAGCGCATCGTTTAGGACGGGGCGTTTACCGGAGCGCTGAAGCGCTCCGTCCCCCGCATGAATGCGGGGGCTACCACCGGTTCGGAAACGGCCGACTTACGGATTCTAGTGCCCGTTTGAGATTGTCTGAATGGAGAGTTCGGTGACGGTATTGTTGCGGATTTGGAAGGCGCGGATGGGATTTGGGGCGCCGGCGCGGGGGGAGACGATGATGTACGGGGTTTCGGGGGAGTAGGCGCGGGCGATGTCTGTGGAGGACGGAACGTTATCGGACGCGGGATGCGAGTGGTAGATGGCTAGGAGATCGAGATTCGCGTTGCGGATTTCGCGCATTATGCGGAAGAGATCTTGCGGGGGGATTTCGTAGTTTGTCGTTGGTGTGGGGGAGGCGTTTTTGGTTGGGTAGAAATTGGTGATCTCGGAATTGCGGCCGACTAGAAGGCCGCAGGATTCGTTGGGGGCGTTGGCGCGGGCGTGCTGCAGGAGCGCGTCTGGGATTTCGCGGCGGATGCGAATTGATGGAAGCACATCGTTGAGTGTAACGCCTTGTGGCTGGGTCGAGGTATAGGCGCGGAGAAGAGCCGGCGGGACGCCAGCGGTACCGAGCGTGGGACGCGGCGGGTTGATGGCGACAATTGTGAAGCGACCACGTGGGGCGGGCGCAGCAAGCCACGCCCCTACGGCCGAAGAACCGCGATGACGACGTCGAAAAAAGCTTCCGGTTTCTATCCGGCTTTTTGGGCCTGGCGGCGGAGGAATGTTGGGACGTCCAGGTCGTCTGCCGGGACTTCGTGGATTACCTCGGAGACGTTTCTGGCTACCTGGGCTGGGACGTCCTGGTGTTCGCGAGCTGACTTCCACGTCTTCGGCAAGTACGAGGGGCGCGTGTGCGTTTTGCGCTGGGCGACCTCGCGGAAGCCTGCGGCGATTACTGTGATTTTTACGGATTCCTTCATGGCGTCGTCCTGGACGGCGCCGAAGATGATGTTGGCGTTTTCGTGGGCGGCTTTCTGGATGATGGAGGAAGCCTCGTGAACTTCGTGGAGGCTGAGAGTGGAAGAGCCGGTGACATTGATCAAGATGCCTTGCGCGCCCTGGATGCAATTGTCTTCGAGGAGCGGGCTATTGATGGCGCGATTGGCTGCATCTACGGCGCGGTTCGCGCCGGAGGCTATGGCTGTGCCCATTACGGCGTAGCCCTGGCCGGACATGATGGTTTTCACGTCGGCAAAATCGCGATTGATGATGCCGGGAATGGTGATGATGTCGGAGATGCCCTGCACGGC
>DAITPO010000133.1:0-7946 GCA_036833535.1 Candidatus Acidiferrales bacterium
ATCGCTGCACTCGCTCACGCCAGCATTTTTGGCACGGTTCGCGGCCTGGTCCATGATCCGCAGCATCGCCCGATCGCCGGGGCGACAGTCTCGCTGACGGCCGTGGGATCTGATTTCACGAAGCAAACCGCTACGGACCAGAGCGGCGAATTCCGATTCGACGCTGTCGCTGTTGGAAACTACGACGTCAGCGTGGCCGAGCCCGGCTTTGAGTCCGCCATACAGCGCATCGCGGTCCTTCCCGACAGCGCGCCGATCCTTCACTTCGAGCTGCACATCGCCGCCGTCACTCAATCCGTCAAAGTCTCGGAAGAAGAAAACCAGGTCGTCACCGAATCCGCCACTCCCACCAGCGTCGTCGATCGCGCCCAAATCGCCGCGACTCCCGGCGCCGATCGCACCAACAGCCTCGCGATGATCACCAACTTCGTTCCCGGCGCTTACATGACGCACGATCAACTCCACATTCGCGGCGGCCATCAAGTGAGTTGGCTCGTAGACGGAATTCCCATCCCCAACACAAACATCGCCAGCAATGTCGGGCCGCAGATCGATCCCAAGGACATCGATTACATCGAAGCCCAGCGCGGCAGTTACGCCGCCGATTATGGTGATCGCACTTACGGTGTCTTCGATGTCGCGCCCCGAACCGGATTCGAGCGCGATAATCAGGCCGAGCTCGTCGTCAGCGCTGGGAATTTCTATCAAACGAACGATCAGATCAGCTTCGGCAGCCACACCGAGCGCTTCGCCTACTACGCCAGCGTTAACGCCAATCGGTCCGATCTTGGTCTCGAAGCTCCCGTCTCCGAAGTCGTTCATGATCGCGACAATGGCTTCGGCGGGTTCACCAATCTAATTTTCAATATCAATCCGCAGAATCAGCTTCGCATGGTCGCGTCGGCTCGCCGCGATTTCTACCAGATTCCCTACGATCCCGCCGATCCCAACAGCAACGGCCTGCGCGACGCCGAAATCGAGGCGGATTCATTCGTCAATTTCTCCTGGGTGCGATCGTTCAATTCCGGCCTGTTGCTCACCATTTCGCCGTTCTACCATTTCAATCGCGCGCACTATGACGCGAATCCGAACGACTTCCCCATCGCCACGCAGGACAATCGCGGATCGTCTTACGCCGGCGGCCAGGCCACGCTTGGGTTCGTAAAAGGCAAGAACAACGCGCGCATCGGCTTCTATGGGTTCGGCCAGCACGACAATCAAGTCTTTGGCCTGACGTTCAATGACGGCAGCAATCCCAACTTCAACGACACTGAGGTCGTTGATGGCGGTCTCGCCGCTCTTTTCGCAGAGGAGCAATTCAAAGCCACCTCGTGGCTCACGCTGAACGGCGGTGTCCGCTACACGCATTTTTCCGGCGGCGTGACGGAGAACGCCACTAGCCCGCGCGCCGGCGTCGCTCTTCGCGTTCCCAAGCTCAATTGGGTTTTTCGCGGCTTCTATGGGCGCTTCTATCAGGCGCCACCACTGATCACGGCCTCAGGGCCGCTGCTGCAATTCGTCACCAACCAGAATCTCGGATTCATTCCATTGCGCGGCGAACGCGACGAGGAATCTCAGTTCGGCCTCACCATTCCGTGGAAAGGCTGGTCGCTCGACGCCGATTCCTTCCGCACCCGCGCCGTCAATTTCTTCGATCACAATAGCGTGGGCAATTCCAACGTCTTCTTCCCGCTCACGATTCAGAATGCGCTGATTCGCGGCTGGGAATTGACGCTGCATTCGCCGCGCATCGCGCATCGCGGCGAAATCTACCTCACGTATTCAAATCAAATCGCCGAAGGGCGCGGCGCCATCAATGGCGGCCTTACCGATTTCTCCCCGCCCACATCCGGCTATTTCCTTCTCGACCACGATCAGCGCAATACTCTCAATCTCGGCGGTCGCATTACGCTCCCGTGGCGCACAGCCGCATCAGCGAACATCTACTACGGCTCGGGGTTCACGGACGGCGATGGCCCGAATCATTTGCCGGGGCACACAACCGTGGATTTGTCGCTATCGAAGCAATTCGGCGAGAACTTCTCCGTTGCCGCCAGCGCGATCAATCTTGCGAATCGTCGCTTTCTGCTCGACAACAGCGAGACCTTCGGCGGCACGCACTTTTTCAATCCGCGCGAAATCTATGTAGAATTCCGCTACCGGTTTCACTATTAGGAGGAATCATGTCGTCGGTCATCGCGGCATCCAACAGCGGTGGGTTTGCCCGTGCTCTGCGAATTCTCTGCGGAGCTCTGCTAGTCTGCGGTGCGCTTTCCTCCGGCTGCAGCAAGCCCGCGCCGACGGCCTCGAAATTCCTGACGTACAAAATACGCGGCACCATAGTAGCCGTTCACGCCGACGATAAATCCGCAAGCATAGACGCCGACGCCATCCCCGGCTTCATGGACGCGATGACCATGGAATACACGATCCACGACGCCGCAGCTCTAGCCAAACTGAAGCCGAAAGATAAAATTACCGCCGACCTAATCGTCGATCCCGCCGGCGCCTACGTAGACAACATCAAAATCGAACCAGCGAAGTGACAGTAGCGCCGGCGTCCCCGCCGGCATCTTACGACCGCAATGGTCAACCAAGGCCGAATTTGTGCGCGGCGCGAAGCGTTCAATAAGCGGTGCTTTTTAACTTGCGTACTCCGCGAGCGAATCCCGGCTGTGGCGGGGATCCTCTTCGTCGGATGCCGGCAGGGACGCCGGCGCTACACAACTTAACTTTCTCGTTCGAAAATAAAATCAGGGACTGCAAGCAATGCGCGGAGGAACTGCGATTCGGGCCAACCACTGAGGCACGTTTTTGCACGGCGCACGTAATCCCGCGCCAAATCCCGCGTGCGATCCAGCGCACCGGATTCATTCACCAGCCGCGTAATATCTTCGGCCGATACGCTATGAAATCCCTTTTCTTCAAGCACGGTAGCAACCATCCGGTGCGCCGCGGCATGTCCATCAGCTCCGCCGCCCAATCCATTCTGCATCGCAAAAATCAGCGGCAGCGTCACCTTGCCCTCTTTCAGATCGCTCAGCACCGGCTTGCCGATCTGTTCCGACGACGCGGTGAAATCCAGCAAATCATCCACGAGCTGAAACGCGAGCCCCGCATAACGCCCGTAATCCGCCAGCGATTCCTCCGTAGCTTTATCGAGCCGCCCCAGAACCGCGCCGAGCCGCGTGCAGCCGCTGAACAGGCACGCTGTCTTGCGATAGGAAAGATCGGCGGCTTCCGCTTCGGTCACGTCGATGCGTCCGATGTGCGTCAACTGCAGCAGCTCGCCTTCAACCATGTTTTGCGTAAGATCGATAAGAATGTCGAGAATTTCGAAGCTGCGCTCGGCCAGCGCCATTTCGAAGGACTGCATGTAAAGCCAGTCGCCGGCGAGCACACTCATGTGATTGCCCCAGCGCACGTTCGCACTCGGGCGGCCACGGCGCGTATTCGCGCCGTCAATCACGTCGTCGTGAATCAGCGTCGCGCTGTGAATCAGCTCGACCACCGCGCCGAGCCGCACTGCACCCGGGCCGCGATATCCTGCCGCGCCTGCAGCCAAAAGCAAAAGCGCCGGACGCAGCCGCTTGCCGCCGCCTTCGCGCAAATAACTGGTGATCTCGACGACCGGCTCGACCGTCGAATCGCTTTGCGCCGCGATTTCGCGCTCGACAAGCACGAGATCGTCCCTCACGAGATCGAAAATCTCTCGCGCCGATAGCGTTGAGATGGGGCTCCTCCGAGGCTGGGCGGCCGATGACACTACGCGTCTCCCAAACGGAAAAAGCGGCGAAAATTAGCCGCCGTCGCAGCGGCAACTTCCTCTGCACTAGAGTTTCTCACACTCGCGAGAGTCTGCGCCACTTCCACCACGTAGGCCGGCTCGTTGCGCTTTCCGCGCACGCGCTGCGGAGCAAGATAGGGCGAATCCGTCTCCGTGACGATGCGCTCGACCGGCAATTGTCGCGCGACCGCCCGCAGCGGCTCGTTCTTCGGATAGGTAATGTTCGCAGTAAACGAAACCAGGAAGCCCATCTCGATTCCCTTCTGGGCTTCTTCCAACGTGCCGGTGAAACAATGGAGGATTCCGCCCAGACCTGCGCTGCGCCAGTCGGATTCAAGAACGGCGAGGCAATCGGCCCAAGCATCGCGGCAATGGATGACGATGGGCATCTTCGTGGCGCGCGCGATTTCGAGTTGGCGGCGGAAGACGTGCGCCTGCACGTCGCGCGGCGAATGATCGTAATAATAATCGAGGCCGATTTCGCCGATGGCGAGAAATCGTGGGTGCCGCGTCAATTCCTCGAGCTGCGCGAAATGCGCGTCGGTCGCCAGCTTGGCTTCGTGCGGATGAATTCCAGCGGTAGCGTAAATCCAATCATGCGCTTCGGCGAACGGGATCGCCGAGGCGAGATGATCGGGCCCCGCAGCCCCGCCGATCGCGAGAATAGTAGCAACGCCCGCATCGCGCGCGCGTTGAAGCACAGCGTCGCGGTCCTCATCGTACTGCGGATATTCCAAATGCGCGTGCGAGTCGATTATTTCCAAAGCCCGGTCCAAGTAGCGCCGGCGTTCCCGCCGGCATCCGACGATTACAAATCTCACGAAGGGCGGCACTTCCGCACGGACCACTTATCCCAATCAAAGCCGATTTTTCTTATCGTACGCGCCGCGAAAGCTCGCAGCCTTAGCCAACTCTCGCGCTCGTAAGATGCCGGCAGGGACGCCGGCGCTACTTCAACTTCGCCCCCGCCGGAACATCCTCAGCAAAGGTACAGATCACCGGCTTGCCCTCAGGGCCCACTGACGCGGCCACGATCATGCCGTTCGACTCGACGCCGCGAAGTTTGCGCGGCGCGAGATTCGCCACGACGACAACTTTCTTGCCGACTAGTTCTTCCGGCGTGTACGACACCGCGAGGCCCGCGACGATTTGCCGAACTTCCTCGCCAATATCCACCATCAACTTCAGGATTTTGTCCGCACCGGCGATGCGTTCGGCAGATTTCACCAGGCCCACGCGCAATTCGACTTTGGTGAAATCCTCGATGCCAATCTTGGCGTTCGCGGCCGGAGCCGCAGCTGCCGCGGCAGCCGGAGCGCCCGGCGCAGCCGATCCTGCCGCTGGCGCAGAGGCCGGCGGCGTTCCTGCGGGATTGCGAATCTCATCTTCCATGGTTTCTATCCTTTCCGAAATTTCTTTCTTGTCAGCTCGCGGGAAGAGCGGCTCCGGCTCGCCGACATGCGTACCGGGCCGCAACGCGCCCCAAGCTAGATGCTGCAGATCCTGCGACGCAACGTCCGACCTTTCGCCGAGGAGCCCCCAAATCTTCGCGCTTGCGTGCGGCACTACTGGATATGCAAGCGCGACGATGTGCCGAAGACTCTGGGCCGCGGCAAATAACACTTCGCCCAGCTCCGCTTGTTTAGAGGGATCCTTCGCCAGAACCCACGGCTTTGTCTCGGTAATAAATTGATCCGTCGCCGCGACCAGTTCCCAGATGGATTCCAGCGCATCCGAGAATTTGAATTCCTCGTACTTTTGAACGGCGACGTCTTGAGTCTCCGCGGCCTTCCTCGCCAGCGACACGGCGAGCTGTGAAACCGAGGGATCCGCTGAAGGTGACGGAAGTACGCCGCCAAAATATTGATGAATCATCGCCAGCGTGCGGCTGGCTAGATTCCCGAGTCCGTTGGCCAAATCGGCGTTGTAGCGCGTGAGCAGCGCGTCGCGGCTGAAATTGCCGTCCTGGCCAAAAACCATTTCGCGCAGCAGAAAATAGCGCAAAGCATCGATGCCCAGCGTCCGCGCGATCGGTTGCGGATATTGCATGTTGCCGCGCGACTTCGACATCTTTTCATCCGCGAAAAGCCACCAGCCATGCGCAAAGATGCGTTTCGGCAGCGGCTCTTCGGCGGCCATCAGGAACGCGGGCCAGTAGACAGCGTGAAAGCGCAAAATCTCCTTGCCGATCAGATGCAGCTCCGCGGGCCAATACTTTTCCCATTGCACTTCATCGTCGCCGTAGCCGATCCCCGTCATGTAGCTGGTGAGCGCGTCGTACCAGACGTAAATGACGTGCTTCTCATCATCGGGCCACGGAATGCCCCACTTGATCGTCGTGCGGCTGACGGAGAGATCGCGCAGGCCGCCGCGCACAAACGCCATCACTTCATTGCGGCGCGTTTCCGGCTGGATGAAATCCGGCTGCGCTTCGTAAAGCTGCAGCAGGCGATCCTGAAATTCCGAAAGCTTGAAATAGTAATTTTCCTCGCGAACTTTTTCCGTCGGTCGCTTGCATTCAGGACAAAGACCACCGGGCAGCGGCTCATCCACATACATCTCATCGAAAACGCAATATTGGCCTTCGTAGAAACCTTTGTAGATGTAACCGTTGTCTTTGGCCTGCAGCAGGAGGCGATGAACGGCGCGCTCTTGGCGCGGCTCAGTGGTGCGCACGAATCGATCAATGCTGAGATCAAGTTCCTTCCAAAGTTGCTCGTACTCGCGTGCGATGCGATCGGCGTAGGCCTGTGGCGTCACGCCAGCGGCTTTCGCAGCGCGTTCGACTTTTTGGCCGTGCTCGTCCGTGCCCGTCAGCAGCACGACGTCGTAGCCGCACATGCGCTTGAAGCGCGCGATCGTGTCGGCCACGATCGTTGTATACGTGTGGCCGAGGTGCGGCCGCGCATTCACGTAATAGATTGGAGTTGTGAGATAGAACTTCGGCTTCGGCTCGGCCATGGGCTATTTCAGCGACTCGCGTTGCTTCTGATAGTGAAAGTTGGCAAGCGCAAGAACTTGTTTGAGCGGAATTCCCTTCTGCGCGGCGATCCGCTGGCAATCTTCATATTCTGGCGCGGCGTTCAGCATAGTGCCATTGAGGCGCGAGACTTTCATGCGTATTTCGCCGAGAGGCGTCGCCACCGCCACGAGTTCCCGCTGCAGCGTGCGGCGGCGGACTTCGTGCGTGCGCACTCCGATGGTGGTCGTCTCGCGAAAGACCAGATCAATCAGGCGATTCAGATTCTCCGGCTCCGCAAGAAGCGTGACCAGCAACCCGGGACGATTCTTCTTCATTTGCACCGGCGATGAAAAAACATCAAGCGCACCCGCGGCCAGCGCCTGCTCAACGAAATAGCCGTAAATCTGCGGGCTCATGTCGTCGAGATTCGCCTCAATCACGCTCACGGGCGGATCCCAGCGCTCGCCTTTTTCCATTGCGGCGGACACGCCGACGAGCAGCCGCATCACGTTCGGCCGATCCGGCAAATCAGCGCTGCCCGCGCCGTAGCCGACGGATTCGACTTTCATCGGCGGCATCTCAGCGAAGCGCGTCGCCAGAGTCGTCGCGATCGCCGCTCCGGTCGGAGTGACAAGCTCGCGCTCGACCCCGCTCGAAAAACTTGGCGCGCCGCGAAGGAGCTCGACCGTTGCCGGTGCTGGAACCGGAAGAATGCCGTGCGCCGTTTTCACTTTGCCGGCGCCGACATCAAAAGCGGAGCACGAGAACTCGTCGATGCCCAGCAGCTCGAAGCCGATCGCAGCGCCGACGATGTCGATGATCGCGTCCACAGCGCCAACCTCGTGAAAGTGCACTTTATCGATTTCGACTTGATGCACCTTGGCTTCAGCTTCGCCGAGCCGGCGGAAGATTCGCGTCGCGCGATCTTTCACCCGCGGCGCCAGTTCGGCTCGATCAATCAAGCTCAAAATATGCGAAAGTCCGCGGTGATGATGATGCTCACTCGATTCGACTTTGACCTGCGTGGCGAAGAGCGCGCCGCGCTTGACCTTGGCGGCGGAGATCTGCCAGCCCTTGAGATCGAGCCGGCGCAGCTCGGCGTCGAGGGCGGCCAGATCGGCCCCGGCGTCTACCAGAGCGCCGAGGGTCATGTCGCCGCTGATACCGGAAAAACAGTCGAAGTGAGCTAATTTCATA
>DAITPO010000133.1:8046-9783 GCA_036833535.1 Candidatus Acidiferrales bacterium
CTGGGCTGTTGCCGCTGCCCGGAAGAAAGGATCGGTACAACAATCGGGACACCGAAATATTGTTTACGCCCGTAAGTTATTGAAAATACAGAGCGACACCTCCAAACAATCGGGACACATGGGGGTACCCAACAAACGACGGGGAAAACCCCTCCGGACTGAAGTGATGACGAACGCCGCGGCATTGCCATAGTTCGCCAACCTGTCTCCGCCCGCATAGCCTATAATCGCTGGATTCTGTTGGGCCTAGGAGAACCGTGTATCTCGATGTCGTGAATCGGATTCGGGCGGCGATTGCGGCGCACATTCGTCTGGCTTACGGCGTGGAGGCGAGGGTTTTGACCGAGAGGCCGCCGCGGCTGGAAATGGGCGAGGTGGCCACGCCGGTGTGCTTTGAGCTGGCCAAGCGATTGAAGAAGGCGCCGCGCGTGATCGCTCAGGAAATTGCCGGATCGATCGGGCCGATTGAAGGGGTGGCGCGATTTGAGGTCGCCGGCGGCGGATATTTGAACGCGCATCTGGAGCGCGGCGCGTTTTTCCTCGAAGTGGCGCGGCATGCGGGGCGCGAGGAACGCGCCATCGGCGCTGATGCGCCAAAGACGATTGTCGAGCACACGGCGATCAACCCAAATAAAGCGGCGCATATCGGACACTTGCGGAACGCGGTTTTGGGCGACTCCTTCTCGCGCATTTTGCGTTACGCCGGCGAGCGCGTTGAGGTGCAAAACTACATCGACAATACCGGCGTGCAGGTTGCCGATGTCGTCCTGGGATTTTTGCATCTCGCGAAGAAGACAGTCGAGGAAGTTCGTCGCCTGTCCGAAGCGCCGAAATTTGATTACTACTGCTGGGATCTGTACGCGCGCGTCACCGTCTTTCTTGAGGAGGATAAGAAGCGCCTAGAGTTGCGCGCGGATGTTTTGAAGAAAATGGAAGAGGGGCACGGAATAGAAGCGGAGATGGCGGAATTGATTTCGGTGGCGATTGTGCGCTGCCATCTGCGCACGATGGATCGGCTGGGAATTGATTACGATCTTCTGCCGCGCGAGAGCGAAATTCTGCATTTGAAATTCTGGGATGCGGCTTTTGCGATGTTGAAGGAGCGCGGTGCGATCCGGCTGGCGACAAGCGGAAAGAATGCCGGATGCTGGGTGATGCCTTTGGCGGAGGGCGTTGGCGGCGGAGGCGCAGCCGACGTGGGCGAGGATTCTGATGCGGACCAGAATGTGAAGATTATTGTGCGCTCTACGGGAACGGTTACATACGTGGGGAAGGATATTGCTTTTCACCTTTGGAAATTTGGATTGCTGCAACGGGATTTTTATTATCGGCCTTTTTACAAGCATCCATCAGGACGGGAAGCGTGGATCACCAGCTCGGTTAATTCTTCCGCCGAAGAAGTCGCAGCAAGCCGCGCCCCTACGAAAACATCGGAATCGAATCGTCAGCCAGAGTTTGGGAAGGCGAGCAGCGTTTATAACGTGATTGACACGAGGCAAACCTACCCGCAGCAAGTAGTAGCGGCTGGGTTGCGCGCGGGCGGATTTGACGCACAGGCGGAGCACCTGAAGCACTTGGCTTATGACGTTGTGGCGCTTACGCCGCGATGCGCCTCGGAATTGGGCTACGAGATTCCGTCGGAGGATGCGAAGAAGCAGTACGTGGATATCAGCGGCCGGAAAGGCCAGGGCGTTAAGGCTGACGATTTGATTGACAAGTTGATGGAAGCCACGCGGC
>DAITPO010000134.1:0-7713 GCA_036833535.1 Candidatus Acidiferrales bacterium
GGAAGCCCGGCGTGCGGCGAGTTCTGGGCCTCACGGTCGGACGCGAATCGGGCCTGAGTTCTTACTTGTCGGGCCTCTCGACGCTCGACGAAGTTTGCTTTCCCCATCCGCAGATCGACAATCTGGTGGCGCTGCCGACCGGGCCGATTCCACCGAGTCCCGCCGATTTGCTCTCCTCGCACCGCATGCGCGACGCGATCAGCTATCTGCGGCAGAAGTACAAGTTTATCGTGATCGACTCTCCGCCGATTATGGCGGCCACCGACGCCGTGATTCTTTCGGCGCTCACGGATGGCGTCTTACTGGTGGTGCGAAGCGGCACGACGCCGAAAGAAGCATTCACGCGGACGCGAGACCTTTTGCATGCGGTGAAGTGCCGCTTGCTGGGAGTGGTGCTGAACGCCGTTGATTCGAGTGCTCCGGATTATTACTACTCGTATCGCTACTATCCCTACGCTTACGGCTACGGATACGGCGAAGAGGCTGCCGAAAAAGCGAAATTCCGGACCGGTAACGGCGGGGCGAATTCCTAACTTTGGGAGGACACGTTTGCGATTCCTAATTACCGGCGGGGCTGGATTTATCGGATCGCATTTGGCGGAACGATTATTGCAGCGCGGCGACGAGGTAACGATTCTCGACGACCTCTCAACGGGCAGCGTTGAAAACATCCGGCACTTGAAGTCGCATCCGCGTTTCCACCACGTCTTCGATACGATTCAGAATCGTTCCGTTCTGGCCGAGTTGGTGGACGAGTCCGAAGTGGTGTTCCATCTCGCGGCCGCTGTTGGCGTCCGCCTGATTGTGGAAAGCCCGGTCCACACGATTGAGACAAACGTTTACGGTACGCAGCTTGTGCTCGAAGCCGCGTGTAAGAAGAAAAAACTCGTGTTCGCGGCGTCGACCTCGGAGGTGTACGGCAAGAGCGAAAAGGTGCCGTTCCACGAAGACGCCGATCTGGTGATGGGCGCGACGACAAAGGGACGCTGGAGCTATGCCGCGTCGAAAGCTCTCGATGAGTTTCTGGCCCTCTCGTACTGGAAAGAAAAGCATCAGCCCGTGGTGATCGCCCGCCTCTTCAATACGGTCGGCCCGAGGCAAACCGGGCGTTATGGCATGGTGCTCCCGAATTTTGTGCGCCAGGCGCTCGACGGCACGCCCATTACGGTTTTCGGCGATGGGAAGCAGTCGAGATGCTTCTGCGACGTAGCGGATTCAGTGGAAGCGATCTTGCGCCTCATTGCGACGCCGGCAGCCGTCGGGGAAGTCGTCAACATCGGCAACGACGAGGAAATTACCATTGAGGGGTTGGCGCACCGCGTGAAGCTGCAGGCCAAGAGCAGCTCGGCGATTGAATTTGTGCCGTACGATCAAGCATACGAGCCGGGCTTCGAGGATATGCCGCGCCGCGTGCCGTGTCTTGACAAACTCGTGAAGCTCACGGGCTTCCGTCCGGCGACGCCGCTGCAGAAGATCATCGACCGGGTTATCGAGCACGAGACGGCGAGGCGCTCGGCAAGCAAGAGCGACGCGCAGGAAGACGTCCGCGAGATCACCGCGCGGGCATTGGCGATGTAAGGAATTGAAGCTCCGGCCGGTTGGTCGCTACCGTTTTCTCGCTGCCTCCGACGTCGAGCCGGTTCGTCGTCGCAAGCGAAAGCCTGTACAATTCACGTTCAGGATGGAGCAAAAAAACACCGCCCGAAAAGGCGATCTCGATATGGGTGTATGGATCGGCGCGAGGCATGAGCCGGAAGCCTCCGGCGAGAGAATCGTGAGGGGAACCGGCTCATGAACGACTCTCCGGCGCGACCCAAACTCTCCGTGGTAATCCCCGTCTTCAACGAGAAAGCGACGGTTGCTGAAGTTTTGCGGCGCGTGCAACTCGTCGATATCGACAAGGAGATCGTGGTAGTTGACGACGGCTCAACGGATGGTACGCGCGAGTTCCTCGGCGCTCTAGCAGGGCCGGACGCGTCAGGCATGCGTGCGGACATCCCCGTCGCTGCCGCGAATATCCGCACCGACAACATTCGCGTCTTCCTTCAGGACAAGAATCAGGGAAAGGGAGCCGCTGTGCGCCGCGGAATCCTGGAAGCGCGCGGAGACTACATTCTCATCCAGGACGCCGATCTTGAATACAACCCACTCGACTATCACCAGCTTCTGGCTCCTATAGAGGATAGGGTTGCTGACGTAGTCTTTGGCTCGCGCTTTCTCGGCGGGCCACACCGCGTTCTCTATTTTTGGCACTACCTCGGCAATAAGGGCCTGACGTTGCTCTCGAACATGTTCACGAATTTGAATCTGACGGACGTTTGGACTTGCTACAAAGTGTTTCGCCGCGAGGTCTTTGACGGCTTCGAGATCCAGGAAGCACGATTCGGATTCGAGCCTGAAGTGACGGCGAAAGTGGCTCGCGGCAAATGGCGCGTTTACGAAGTTCCGATCTCTTATTCCGGACGCACCTACGAAGAGGGCAAGAAAATCGGCTTTAAGGATGTGCCACGAAGTCTCTGGTGCGTGCTGAAGTACGGATTGTTCCAAAGCGGCATGAAATGATTCGAGCAGTCGCAGCGCTTAAAAGTTTGAGCCGGAGCGAGATAGCTCTGATCGTGCTGTTTCTTTTTACGCTGCCCCTCGTCAATCCCTGGGTTCGCGGCGATGGCGTCGGTTATTACGCCTACGCGCGGGCCATGCTGATCGAACATTCGCTCAATTTCGAGAAGGACTGGAAGTCCGCCAACGCGAGCTTTACGATGACGCGCTTCGACGCCAGCGGCAATCTTCTTCCAGAGAATTTCACGTTCACCGGGCACATTCAGAATCACTTCACGGTGGGGCCGGCGCTGCTCTGGGCACCATTCTTGATTGTGGTGCATGCGGGTGTGCTTTTGTCGGACGCGCTCGGCGCGCACATTCCGGCCGACGGATTCTCGTGGCCGTACGTCTACGCTATGGCGATTGCCACGGCCGTCTACGGGTTTCTGGGGCTGTGGATTTCATTTCGGTTAGCGCGCCACTACTTCAGTGAGTCGGCAGCGTTTGTCGCTACGCTGGGCATCTGGTTCGCCAGCTCGCTGCCGGTTTACATGTATTTCAACCCGTCGTGGTCCCACGCAATATCGGCCTTCGTCGTCGCACTGTTTCTGTGGTACTGGGATCACACGCGCGAAGGAAGATCACTGCTGCAATGGGTAGTGCTGGGACTTCTTACCGGGCTCGCCCTCGATGTGTATTACCCGAACTTTGTAATCATGTTGCTGCCGGGCGTGGAATCGTTGGCGGTATATGCGGGAATGACGTCAAAGCGGCCCGGGAGCACGCTACCCTTCGCGGCCGGAAATGTTGGGTACGGTGCTGGAGTGCTGGTGGGATTTTTACCGACGCTAATCACGCGGTGGATAATCTATGGTAGCGGGACTGAAACCGGTTATGTTTCCGTGTTCGACTGGTCCTGGATGCGGCCTCACTTACTCTCAGTATTGTTTTCCTCCGATCATGGTGTCTGGAGCTGGACTCCGATCTTATTTTTCTCAATCTTTGGCCTTGTGGTGCTCTTGCGCCGTGATCGGCAGCTTGGAATCATTCTGCTGTGCGTGATGGCAGCCTTCACGTACTTCATCGCCGCCTATCCCACGTGGGATGGGCTTTCGTCTTACGGCAATCGCTTCTTCGTATCGCTCACGGCAATTTTTGTAATTGGGCTCGCCGGCGCGATCGAGACGATCGAGGGAGTCTTGACGGCCTGGCGAGGACGAGCCCTGGCCTATGGAACGACGGCGGCTTTGATCGTCTGGAATCTGGCGTTCATCTATCAATGGGGAATGCATCTGGTTCCCACGCGCGGGCCGATCTCCTGGCATCAAATGGTTTACAACCAGTTCGAAGTCGTACCCGAAAGAGTCGCGACCGATCTCGGCCAGTACTTCACCCATCGGAAAGCGTTGATGAACCATATCGAGACCGTTGACGTGGAGCAAATCAAACACCAGGGCGCAGCGGAGCAGAAAGAGAGCCGATGAGCGCCTCTTGCGAAGTACAGATTCTGGTGTATCAAGAAGGGCGAAGCACGGCCTTGATGGTGTTCGAGAAATGATTGCCTTGATGCTTTGTTTGCAAGACAGTCTTTGCAAGGAGCTGTGGGGCTACGCGCGCGCTTTTCGCCGCGAGGGCGTCACGCTCGAGTGCCTCGAAGTAGGGACGCCGCTCAACGTCGATATTCGCGACTTGCTCGGAAAATTGCCCGCGCGTCCCGACTTCATCCTCCAGCCGGAATCGGATTTCAACTTCTTGCCGTCAGGCTTGGTGCTGCAAAACATTCCGACTGTTTGCTTTCACTTCGATACCTATCACTCGCTGCAGCGCCGCATCCGGTGGTCGATGCTGTACGATGTTCCGGTCGTATTCCATCCCAATTTCGCGGACGATTATCGCCGCGCCGGACATCCGAGCGTTCTGACGCTCGCTCATGCCACCCAGTTGGACTTCTACGGTGGCGCGAATCTTTCGCCCGGCGAGCGCGCCTACGAAGTGGGATGGGTCGGGCGATTGAGCGGAGCTCCATACGATGCGCGGCGGCGACTCCTGCCTCAACTTGCGAATCAATTCAGGATGAACGATTGGAATCGCTCGTATTCGATCGAAGAAACCGCGGACATTTATCGCCATTCGAAAATCATCGTGAATATCAGCCGAGATGATTATACGCAGGATGCGAATATGCGCGTCTATGAGGCCATGGCGGCCGGTGCGCTGCTTCTGACCCGTATGCCGACCGATCTTACAACGCTGGGATTCGTGGAAGGCGAGCATTTCATCGGCTATCGGGACGAAACGGAGATTGTTCCCGCGGTGCGGCGCTTCCTCGTAGATGAGGGAGGCCGTGCGCGCATCACCTCGGCCGCGCGCGGATTGGTATTGGCGGAGCATACTTACGACGCGCGCGTGAAGTCGCTCCTCGAATTCATCGCCGCGAACGGCACGAAGTTGACTGCTCCGGCACGGCGTTGGCCCGAATCGAAAGTACGGCTGACATATCTCGACTATTATGCCGGGACGTCTAATATGGGCGGTGCGTACAACGAATTCGGCTGGATCGCGCGCAACAGTCCGGTGGATTCTGTGAGGGGAGCGAGGATTCTGGCACGCGGGTGGGCGCGACAGGGGCTTAACCGCTTGGCGGCGTGGTCGCAACGACGGCGCGTAAACGACTCAGGCGCCGACCGGACCATGGCGCAAAATATTACGCTGGACCAGCCGAAGTGAGGACTCATTGAAGATCTTGATTACCGGCGGGTGCGGTTTCGTTGGCGCGCAACTCGCCGTGCATCTACAAAAGCGCGGGCATCGCGTGATCGCCGCCGATAATCTCGTCCGCCGCGGCAGCGAATTGAATCTGCCGCGATTCAAACGCCACGGAATCGAATTCTTTCACGTGGATGTGCGCAATTCGGAGGATCTCGCGTCGCTGCCGGCAGGTATCGATCTTATCTGCGACGCGAGTGCGCAGCCGTCGGTCGTGACTGGTTATGCGAATCCCCTCTTCGACATCACCAACAATGCGCTCGGATTGATTCACGTTCTCGAATTTGCGCGCCATCGCGGCTGCCCTCTGATTTTCTGGAGTTCGAATCGCGTTTACAGCGCGGACAAGACTAACGCGCCGCCGCGCCGAGCTACTCCGACGCGCTTGGTGTGGGACAAAGAGAAGTATCTCCGCGAATACGCCGCCAAACTGATTCCGGGCTTTGATCCCGATCACGGTGTCTCCGAGGAATTCACGCTCGATGGCAATGAGCGCAGCATATATGGCTTGAGCAAGCTCATGGCAGATCTCGCATGCCAGGAATATGCCGGAGCATTCGGCCTCAAAACGGTGATCAACCGCTTCGGTGTGATCAGCGGCGAAGGGCAATTCGGCAAGACCGATCAGGGATGGGTCGCGTGGTGGGCCGTGGCATTTCATTTCGGACTGCCGCTCAAATATATCGGCTGGGAAGGCAAGCAGGTGCGCGACATCCTCTTCATCGAAGATGTTTGCCGCCTCGTCGAACTGCAAATGGAAAATCTCGATGGGCTTTCGGGTCAAGTCTTCAACGTCGGTGGCGGCCCTGCGAATTCTCTATCGCTCGTCGAGGCGACGAATCTGCTCCGGGAAAAACTCGGCCGCGATATTCCCATCACGCACGAAAATCAGCCGCGCAAAGCGGACCAGTCGATTTACATGACGGATAATCGCAAGATTGAGCGAGTTCTCGGATGGAAGCCGAAGATTGGCATTTCCGAAGGTTACGACCGGATTCTCGCGTGGATTCGTGAAAATGAAGAATCGCTTCGCGTTCTCTATGCGAGCGAAGAAAAGGCGGCATCGAGCGTTCGATGAAGATTCTGGTCACAGGCAGCAGCGGATTGATTGGCTCGGAAGCTGTGGAGCATTTCGACCGCCAGGGGCACACGGTCATCGGCGTGGATAACAACATGCGCCGCGAATTCTTCGGCCCGCCGGGCGATACGCGCTGGAATCTCGCGCGTCTGCAGCGCGCCACGAAGCATTTCGCGCATCACGACGTGGACATCCGCGACCGCGAGCGAATCTTCTCACTCTTCCGCGAGAATCGGTTCGACCGCATCATTCATTGCGCGGCGCAACCCTCGCACGATAAGGCCGGCGAAATTCCGCTGGTCGATTTCGATGTGAACGCCGGCGGCACGCTGAATCTCCTCGAAGCCGCGCGCCTATTCTGTCCCGAGGCCGCGTTCCTGTTCATGAGCACGAACAAGGTCTACGGCGATGCTCCGAATGAGCTGCCGCTCAATGAGCTCCCCACGCGTTACGATTACGCAGATCCGAACGATCACGAAGGCATCAGCGAATCCTGCCGCATCGATCGCTGCCTGCACTCGATTTTCGGCGCATCAAAAGTTGCCGCCGACGTGATGGCGCAAGAATACGGCCGCTACTTCGGCCTGCCCGTGGGAATCTTTCGCGGCGGATGTCTCACCGGCCCAAATCACACGGGCGTCGAGCTCCACGGCTTTCTCTCTTATCTCGTCAAGGTCGCGTTCACTGGCCAGACTTACAATCTCTTCGGCTACAAGGGGAAACAGGTCCGCGACAACATTCACAGCCACGACGTGATCGCCGCGATGGAGGCTTTTGCAAAAAGTCCGCGGCCGGGCGAAGTCTATAATCTTGGCGGAGGGCGCGCGAACAGCGTTTCAGTCCTGGAAGCCATTACACGAATTGAAGAGATGACGGGGCAGAAAATTCGCTGGGTCTATCGCGAGCAAGCGCGCAAAGGCGATCACATCTGCTACATCAGCGATTTGCGCAAGCTCGAATCGCATTTCCCGGGCTGGCAGATTACGCGAAGTCTTGACGCCATCCTCGAAGAAATGGTCGCGGCCGAGCGGCAGCACGCACACAGCGCCGGCACGGACTAACGCAGCGACGATTCGCGCCGCGCTCCGGCGCGCAAACTTGGGAGAAACGGCGGCAATGCCGCAACCGAAAGTCACAGTTCTAATCGACACTTACAACCACGAGCATTTCGTGGAGCGCGCCATTGCGAGCGCCATCGAGCAGGATTTCCCGGCCAACGACGTAGAGATCCTTGTGGTGGACGACGGCTCGACAGACTCCACGCCCGCGATCGTGAAGCGTTTCGCCCCGCGCGTCACTTATCTCCCGAAAGAAAACGGCGGCCAGGC
>DAITPO010000134.1:7813-9715 GCA_036833535.1 Candidatus Acidiferrales bacterium
CACTCGAAGACGCGCTGACGGTGCGGCTCGCAGCTGCGGGCGTTTCAGCAGCGGCGGTCCAAATCGTCGTCGAGCCGATTCATATCACTGCCGCACGGATGAAGCTGATCCTCCAGGGCGGCATGCCCTGGGAAACCTATCGCGTCGAGCGCGCCGATTTTCGCCTGGCGTACAGCAGGACTTCGCTCGGCTATCGAGCGTGGAAGGAATTAACGCTGGCGATCTCGCTGTGCCTGCCGCCGCGCTGGTTCTATCGCTTGCGCGACTGGTACTCCGAGCAAAATCTACGGCGCGTCCGGAGTTTCGTCGGTGAGCCGGTGCCCGCTGCGGCGATTCGTGATGTCCCCCTCGAGCATCGCGGGAACGGATGACGAGCCGTGCTTAGTCTCGGCATCAACTATTCGCAGATGCACGATTCCTCGGCGTGCATTGTGCGCGACGGCGAGACGCTGTTTGCCGTCGCGGAGGAGCGCCTGAGCCGCTCGAAGCACGACGCGCGATTCCCCGTCCGCTCCATTCAGGCTTGTCTTGATTTTGCCGGCGTTAAGGCTTTCGATCTCGATTTTGTGTGCTTTGGCTGGCAACCGCCGCGCGCCGCTTATTTGCACGATCTGCGCGACTACTTCAGCGGCAAACGCAGCTTCGGCTCGAACAATCTTCTGAATTCAACGCGCCATTTTGCGAGCATGCAGCGCCAAAATGGCGGCGAGAAACCATTCGTCCGCAATTTCGGTTCCACGCGCGCACAGTTCCGTTTCGTGGATCATCATCTGGCGCACGCCATTAGCGCTTACGCATTCTCGGGATTCGACGACGCAGCCGTTCTGGTGATCGATGGCCGCGGCGCTTGGGAAGCCACGTCTCTATGGCACGGAAGTGGTGGCCGCCTCCAGCACGTCTTCACGATTCCCTGGCCCAATTCGCTAGGGCTTCTTTACGCGCAATTCACGCAATACCTGGGCTTCGCTCCGTATAGCGATGAGTGGAAAGTGATGGGCCTCGCGCCTTACGGCGAGCCGGGCATCAGCCTCGCTGATTTCGTGAATCCGAATGACGATCCCTACCGAGTCAATACGAGGCGCCTCCTGGGCCGCGACTCGGCGCCGACGGCGGGAATCGAGGAACTTCTCGGTCCGTCGCGCGTCCCCGAAAGCGATATCGGCGATCGTCACAAGAATGTCGCACACGCTATCCAGGACGCCTGCGAAGCCGCGATGTTCACGCTTGTTCGCGCCGCTGTAGCCAAGACGAAATCGCGAAATGTGTGCCTGGCCGGGGGCGTTGCACTCAACTCGAAAGCCAACGGCAAAATTCTCGCCTCCGGCCTCGTAGACAAACTTTTCATCCAGCCCGCTGCGGGAGACGACGGCGTATGCCTCGGCGCCGCGCTCGCTCCATACGTCGATAATGGAGGGAAATTACCGCTGCATCGCATGCGCCACGCTTATCTGGGCCCCGCCGCGTCCGAATCCGAGATCACTCGCGCTCTCGAGACCTACAAGATCCGCAACACGCGCCTCAGCGATCCCGCCAGCGCAACTGCTGATCTCCTCGCCGCCGGGAAAATCGTCGGCTGGTATCAGGGCCGCATGGAGTTCGGCCCGCGCGCGCTTGGCAGCCGCTCGATTCTTGCCGACCCGCGCGATCCGGAGATGAACGCGCGCGTGAACAACGCGGTAAAATTCCGCGAATGGTGGCGCCCCTTCGCACCCTCCATGCTGGCTGAGGCTGCGTCCGACTATCTCGAAACGACGCCCGACTCGCCCTTCATGATCGTCACCGCGCAGGTGCGCGCCGATAAACGCAGCGTGATCCCTTCGGTAACGCACGTGGACGGCAGCGCGCGCCCGCAGACCGTCGAGCAGGATGTGAATCCGCTCTATTACAAATTGATCGATGAAT
>DAITPO010000135.1:0-6255 GCA_036833535.1 Candidatus Acidiferrales bacterium
AGAGCGCCGGCCGGCGCTACGAAAATGTGCGTCGCGCCGCCGAGCGCGGACTCGAGTGGCTTCCAGAATGCCTCGTAAAATTTCGACGAGTCGGGATGAGCCGCGGCCGTAAGCGAATTCCGGTACGCACGCAACGGATCGGCCTCGAGCGCCGCGGCGTCGCCAAGCGTCACCAGCGCCGGCTGGGTCGAATCCAGTGTGAGAACGAGGGCCACGTAAAGTGGCTTACGCGCGTGAGCTGCGGCATCGTCGAAATCAAACTTGAGGTATTCGATCGCCGCGTCGCCTTCGCGCAATTGTTTTTTGACGTCGCTCCAAGTCGGGGGCGGCGTGATTGTAGACGTTGCGGGATGCGAGCCCAGGCGTTTGGTGTATTCGCGCTCGATCTGCACAGCTTCGTCGGCAAGCTTCTCCTCGGCGGCGCGCCACTCGTCGGAATCGGCGCGCTTTTGGGCTACGAAGGCGGCGAGCTGCGATCTTTTTGTAGCGAGCTGTTCGACGAGAGCGGTGGCCTCAGGATCGCTACCTGCAGCGGCGCGATGCCGCGCGAATGTGAAGCTGCCAAGAGCCAGCGCCTTCTGCCAGAGAACGAGGTCGTACATCCGGGCGGCCAAGGCCGGATCGCTCTCGCGATTCGCATAGGCGAAGCTATAGGCCTCGGCGAAGAATTCGTGGATCGCATCGAGAAGCGCGCGGCGATCCTTGTCGCTCATGGAAGGCAGCGATTGAGAGAGCTGGGAGCGCAGCGTCTCCTCGCGGCGGTGGAAGAAATCCTGCGCCTTGTCGCGATTGCCCTCGTAGTAGTAGAGCAGCGCGAGATCTTGGACGGTATCGCTGGTGCGCGGATGATTGGGGCCAAAGACTTTCTCGCGGATGGCCAGCGCGCGGAGGAGAAGCGGCTCGGCTTCCTGCGTCTTGTACTGGGCGAGATAAACTTCGCCGAGCGAGTCCTCGGTCTGTGCGAGGTCGGGCGAGTCCTTGCCGGAAAATTTGGTCTGGATGGCGAGAGCGTCGGAGTAACGCGACGCTGCTTCGTCGTGCTTGCCTTGCAGTTCATAGAAATCCGCGACACTGTCGAGCGTCTTGGCGTAGAGCGCCGTCGTTTTTCCCTGGTCCTGCTCCAGAAGTTTCAGCGCTCTTTCGGCTGCTTCGAGACCGGCGACATACTGACGACGCGCCTTGTAGAGTTCCGCAAGGGTCGAATACGAATCGGCGAGAGAAGAGGGATCCGTTTTCGCCGTCTTCTCCTCGATGGCAATGGCCTGGCTCAGGCTCCGGGCCGCTTCGAAATTTCGGCCTTCCGCGCGATAGACCGACGAAAGCGCGTTCAACAAATCCAGAATCTGAGCCTGATTCGTCGCCGCGGCTTCCGGCAAAAGCTTCAAAGCCCTGCGATAGAGCGGCTCGGCTTCCGCGTATTGACCTTGATCAGCGTAAAGGCCGGCAAGATTTGCGAGCGGAGCGGCGAGACGCGCATCGTCGGCACCGAAGAGTTTTTCCTGGATGGCGATGGCCTGCTTGAACAAAGGCTCGGCTTCGGGGAATTTCCCTTCGGAATTGAGAACCGCGGCGAGATTATTGATGGCCAGAACGGTGGCCGCGCTATTTTCGCCATCGTTTTTCTCGCGAATTTCAAGCACGCGGCGGAGAGGGCCTTCGGCATCGGCATATTTGCCCTGCGCCTTGTAGACATCGGCGAGATTGGCAAACGTTTCGGCCAGGCCGTTGCTGTTTGGAAAGACATCCTCGCGAATGTTGATGGCTTGCAGATAAGTCTCGGTCGCCTGATCGTATTGATCGGCGCTTTTGTAAAGGTCGCCGATGCCATTCAGCGCGTAGGCTTGCATGCCGCGATCGTCCAGCTCTTTTTCGATGGCCAGCGCGGAGCGATAGGTATCGAGCGCCGGACCGGATTGCCGCTGGCGCGCGAGGACGCCGGCGAGATCGAGAAGCGTGTCCGCTTCGTTCGTTTTATCGTGAAGCTCCTGCTCGATGATCACCGCTTGGCGGTAACAATCCTGCGCGGCGGGAAAATCGCCCTTCGCTTCGTAAGTGTTTCCGAGATTGTGGCGCGCCGTGGCTTCGTTGGCACGGTCGCCCGCCTTTACCAGTAGCTCGATCGAGGCCTTGAACTTCGCGATGGCCTCGTCGTACTTCCCATCGGCCTTGAGAAATAGGCCCAAATTGTTGGTGGCCACACCGATGGTTCGCGTGTCCGGAGTCTTCGCATTACGGACGCTGCTGATCACGCGATCCTGGTAAACGATGGCGTCAGCATATTTCCCCGAGCGGTAATAAAGCGTCGCGAGGAACGTGAAGTGATCCGCGAGCACCGGCGCCTTTTCGCCAAGATCGTCTTCGTAGATGCGGATGGCGACCGTTTCTTTTTCGATGGCCGGCGGATAGTCTGCCTTCTTGAAATAAACATAGGCGATGTTGCTGGTGCTCGTAGCGATATCCGGATCCTTCGGCTCGAGGATTTTCTTTCGAATCTCGAGGGTGCGCTCGAAATGTTTCAAAGCTTCGTCGTACTTGCCTTCCTCCACCAGAAAGAAGGAAAGAGTATCGAGTCGGTTCGCGGCTTCCTTGGATTCCTCGCCCTTGAGTTTCTTGACGTCTTCGAAAGCCTCGCGGTCGAGCGCTTCGGCGTCGGTGTTATTGTGCGCGTCGCGGTAGAGGCGAACGAGATTATCGATCGTGGCTAGTTTGTCGTTGTCGCCGGGCGGCAGAGCGGTCTCGCGGATGCGCAGAGATTCGCGGTAATACTTGATGGCTTCGGCGGAATTGTGCTGATCGTCGAAGAGCACGGCGAGATTGTTGATTACCGTGGCGGTGACGGGATCATCGGGCTTCGATGATTTGGCGCGGATGTCGATCGCGCGACGGTAAATTTTCTCGGCGTCGGGATATTTCCTCTCGTCGTGCAGGGTTACGCCGTAGCTTTGCAGTACGTCGGCGAGTTCGAGCGAGTCGGGCCCCAGTTTTTTTTCGCGGATGGCGATGGCCTGCTCGAAAAGCGGCTCGGCGTCAGGATATTTTCGCTCGAGCAGCAGCAAGCGCCCCAGCCCTGCGGCAATTCGCGCATACTCCACGTCCGACTTGCCGCTTGCTTTTTCCCAGACATCGAGCGCTCTTCGAAATGACGCGTCGGCATCGGCTGTCAAGCCTTGATCGCGCTGGAAGCCGGCCATGGATTCGATAACTTCGGCCTCTTCGCGCTTCGAGCCGTCTTGCTCGTAGAACTTGATCACGTCGTCGAATTCCTTTTGGAGGCCATCGTTGATTCCCAGGCGCTGATGGACGGCGGCAAGACCGTAGAGCGCAGCGGCCTGACCGTGGAGATCGCCGATGGATTGAAAATCCTGCAGCGCCTGCTGCAAAACCGGGATGCCCGACTTCGCGGCAGCCGCGTCGCCTTGGTAGAGCTGCAATCCCTGGGCGTACGCTTTCTCGGCGCGCACGCGAACGTCGTCGCCGGGCTTCGCCGGGCGCAGTTCGGTGATGCGGATATCGAATTGGCCCGGGACTGCTTTCTTGTCGAAGCTGCGAACTTCGATGCGATACATACCGGCGCCGGCGGCGATCATGGAAACGTTCTCGGGACCGAAGGAGCCGTTCAGGCTGTCCA
This sequence comes from Candidatus Acidiferrales bacterium, assembly GCA_036833535.1. Lineage (GTDB taxonomy): Bacteria > Acidobacteriota > Terriglobia > Acidiferrales > UBA7541 > Palsa-147. The sequence continues at coordinate 3,629 of DAITPO010000135.1, forward strand.
TCAGGCCGACGTCCTTGCCGTCGGGGCCGCTGATGGCGAGCACCACGTCGATGCCCTTTTGATCAGCCACGACGTGAAGAAAATCCCCGGCTTGCAGTGCCACGCGACAGGCGCGCGTGTCGCCGCCTTTGAGCGTGTCTTCCACCGACTGCCCCGGAGCTAGCAGCCGGGGTTCGTCCTGCGCTGCAGGCGGTGCAACGGAGCGGGCCACCGCCGCCATCGAATATAGGGCCGAAGCTGCAGAAAGGACGAGACCTAGAAAAGCTGCAGAGCGTGGCGATGGAAGCTTTAACCGAGGCCTGCGGCGTGTGCGTTGCTGTTGAAGTCCCGTCATAGTTGCATCAGGAATGCGTAGAGAGTAATAATAAGGGGTCGGGAGAATGTCAACCGGTAAGTCTGAAGTTCGATAGCCGGTGTTTCGAAGTATTGATAGTTCTCCCAGGCCATCACGTGAGCCCAGCATGAGGCGCGAGAATTCTTCGCTTCAAGTCGTACGCGGGATAGTGCGTGTTGCGAGTCTCGTCTCGATTCTTCTCTTCCCCGCTCTTCTTCGCGCGCAAAGCAATCTCGCAGGACACTGGGAAGGCAGCGTTTCGCTTCCCAACAAAGCGATTCCCATCCAGGTGGATTTCGATCACCCGGATTCCGACTGGCACGCCACCGTGCTCTTCCCTGACACTGCAGCGCCGGTTTGTTCCGCGAAGTCGGTGAGTCTCGACGGAGCGCGCGTGCATATCACGCTCGATATGGGATTTTCTTCCGTGGACCTGGACGGGCAATTGAGCGGCAACACGATCGAGGGCACGTTCACGCGGGACGACACCAAGGCCAAGTTCAAGCTTGCGCGAAAAGCGGGGGAAAAGGCGCCCGCAGCTTCGGCGCAAAAACGCACCAATGCAGCGCCGCAACCCGGACCCGAAGAGCGCACTACTGCCGGTCCAACGAAAGAGACTGGAGGCGGCGACGGTTCCCAGGCGAGCGGTCCTCAAGTACAGTCGGTTGCCGCGACCGCGCCCAAGGACTCACGCGTCATCCGCGACGATACGGGCGATTTGCGCGGTGTCATGCCTTCTCACGCGCCAGCGGCCGCAGATGCGGACGACAGCAAGCCAAATTATTACGCGCTGATGTTCGCCTCGGACGATTACGATGCGTCCGACTGGCCGCACCTGAACAATCCCGTCCACGACGCGAGAGCCATTGCGCTGGAGCTGCGGAAATTCTACGGATTCCAAACCGATCTACGTGAGAATCAGACTGCCCAGGCTATCAAGGACACCATCGTCCTCGATTACGAGAAGCGGACCTTCAAACCCAATGACGAGCTGCTGATTTTCTTCGCGGGGCACGGCGACTTCGATGACGCCGACGGAACCGGTTATGTGATTGCCAAGGATTCTTCCGGGCCGGGATCGTACCGCAATAATCAAATCAATTTTGATTTTCTCACCAAATGGATCGACAGAATCCAGGTACAACATATTCTTCTGGTCCTCGACGTCTGCCGCGGCGGCTCGATTTTTGTGCAGGACCGCGGCGGAAATGCGACGGCCCCGACGGTCCACGATCAAGCCGAGGCGCTGCAGCGGCTGAGCGGACTGAAGACTCGCAAGTGCATGACTTCGGGCGGAAACGGCGCGGTGAAAGACGGGCGCGCGGGACAAGGCTCGCCGTTCGCCTGGGCGTTTGAGAAGGCTCTCGGAGAAGCTGGCCCGGGAACGGAATATACGATGCTAAGCCTGGATGAGGTTTCCGGCCGCGTGAAAAAGTCTATGAGAGATATGAAAAACCCGTATATGCCGGAATTCGGGTCGTGCCAATTCGATATGCCGGCCAGCGATTTCTACTTCTTTTGGCAGGCCCCTCCGAAATAGACCGCGTAATTTCGATTACCTGATATCGGCGTTAGTTGCGAGATCTTCCGGTCAGCTTTTTCCGGGCGTTTCGGAGAGCTTCTTGCGCGCGATTTCTAGAAGTTTCGGGTGCGTGCAGACTTCGTAGTAGGCGCGTGGACCCGGATTGCCGATTTTGGCGTCGGGAAGCAGTTCGCGTACGGCGCCTTTGCGGACGACTATGGTCTCTAGCGAATTCCCCAGCGGCAATTCGCCGATATAGAGTTGCACCCGCTCCTTGCCCCAGGGCATCGAAAAGGTTCCGGCCAGCGGCGTGAGTGAGATCTCTCCGGAGAGCTTCTCAAATCCCTCTTCGTTCATTTCGATTCCGTTGAGGTTGTAGCGGACGAGCAGCTCTTCGCCTTCGTCGTCGCCCACATCTTCCATCAACGTCTGAAGCAGAAACACGTTGAACGGCGAGGGATTCTGCGCGAACAACCGCCGCGCCACTTTCGAGCAGCTCGACAGGCGATCGGATAAATTCAGCGCTTTGGAAATCATGATGCGCGAGTCGCCATCCATCCAGAGCGACGGCGCGGAATTTTGAAATGCGACGCCGACGCCCAATTCGATGCGCGGCAAATCCGCGGCTTCGGGGCGCGCGTTATAGGCCTGGGTGACCGCGAGTATTTCGCGCGCCAGAATGCAGGCCTTTGCGACGGCGCGCTGGGTCGCGCGCGTGGATTCAGTTTCGTAGATGGCGAGAATGATCGCGTCGCCTTCGATGAAGACTTT
>DAITPO010000135.1:6355-9625 GCA_036833535.1 Candidatus Acidiferrales bacterium
GGATTGTAGTCCATATAAATCTTGCGCAGCTCGTAACCGGCAAAAACGTGCGCGAGCAAGTCGCGTTCGTCGAGCCGGTTCACCCATTCGCGCAGCAGCCGCTCGCGAGTTTCGGGCGGCGCTTCGTGGCCAGTAGCGCCGCGAGCGTCGAAAAGTCTGCGGATATTTTCAGGATCGTTGAGATAGTTGCCGATCCGCGCGCGCTGCTCCTCCGTGAGGAAGTCCATCCGCTGTTTTGCCGCTTCGATTCCGGGGGCAAGCTCCTCGAGATTCAGTTCGAGAAGCGCGGAACGCTTTCTCAAATCCTCGGCATCGCCCAAGGGTTCGTGGGCAGTAGGCCGGCGCTTCCACGGCCAGGCGAACAGATCTTCGCCGCCTCCGGCTTTCCGGCGGATTTCGTCCTGCTCCGCCTCCAAGCGCATGACTTCGGATCGCAGCGAGCGCGCCTGTTCCATCAGGCGCTCGTAGGATTTGCGGCTGCGGCTGAGTTCTTCGGAGTTCTCATCGGCGTGAACGAAATCACGGACGAAGTCGAGCAGCAGTTCCTCGAACACCTCAAAGCGGTCCGGGTCGTGGATGAAATTCCCGAGCAGGACGTAATTCTCGAGAAGAAGCGTCTCGTCGGTCCCGCCTTCTAGAAACAGAAAGCGGTTGCGGAAGAGTTCGTAAATTTCCGGGAATTCCTCGCCGAAGAGGGCGCGGCGCGACTTCGACAGCGCGTTTTCATCCAGCTCGCGCATGATTTGATAGATCGACATTCCCACCTGGCGATAGATGCCGCGGCGCTCGCCCTGCAGCTCCGCGATTCGCGACCTCATCACGTGGGCTTGCTCGCTGCGCTCGAAGTGCACGCCGCGCGAGTGGATCCACTCTTTGCACTCGACAATCAGGCTGGAGAACTGGCTGGTGATCTCGCTCAACAGGAATTTCAGAACGGCGAGGCGATTAAGGATGTCGACCTCGATGTTTTGGGCGTATTTGGCGCGGGTCAGAGAAATCTGAAGAAGTTCGAAGAGTTGCTTGCGAAAGCCAGAGGTATCGGGTGCCGCGGAGTTGCGCCCCTGGCTATAAGAAAAATTCAGACTGGCGATGGCGCGAATGCTGTCGAGCAGGTACTTGCGCGTCGGCTCGGTGAACTTCGGGCTCAGATAAACGTCATAGTGGATGTTGTCGACGCCGACATTGATGCCCTGCAGATGCAGCTCGACCGTATACGGCTCGAGCTTCATGCGGGCCGGGTGCGTGGGCGAAATTGTAATGGGCGAATCGGCCATTCAACGCCTCTGGCGGCTAAAATTTGACTGTAGCAGAATGAAATCGAGGCGCAACCGTGAGAGCCCAACCCGTTAATGGCGCGATGCAAACGGACGAAGTGGCGCCCAAGTGCCTCCATTTTGGGCCGGCGGGCAAGCGATGTTCGCGGCCTGCGGCGATCGGCGGGTTCTGCGAAAAGCATGATCCCGAGCGGAGTGCCAAGCCTGTGCTTCCCCTCTTGCGCATGGCTGCTGTGGTGCTACTCCTGTTCGCGCTGCTTTGGCCGCTGATAGCAGACGTAGTGCGGGAATTGCGAAGCTGGCTGCGTTAGTTTGGTCTCAATGCCAATTGCGTCGCGCGATTGCGCTCGTACTGACGAGGAATTTGCACTTCAGGCTAAGGAGAGGATTCCGGCGGCATCCAAGACGCGGAGTTTCCGGGCACTTTCGTCGACATGCTCGAGTTCGAATCGCAGCATTGGCCAGTCGGTCCGGATGGACATCTTCTCCGGCCATTCGACGATGACAATCGCGGGCTCGGCAAAAAGATCCTCGACGCCCAGCGTCTCGAAATCGTGAAAATCAGCGATGCGATAAAGGTCGATATGATAGACGCGGGCGCCGTTGCGGTACTGATGCACCAAGGTGAATGTCGGGCTGGTGACGTCTTCTTCGCGGGCTGCGCCCAGGCCGGTTACCAATCCTTTGGTGAGCGTCGTCTTCCCTGCGCCAAGCTCTCCGGCCAGCAAAATCAAGACCGGTGGCTTCAGCCGTGCGCCAAGCTCCTTCCCCAGCCGAATGGTCTCCTCCGCGGAATGAGTGATCCACTCACGGCTCGGCATGGTCCAGCTCGGCGAGCAGTTTCGCGTAGGCTTTTGGAATCGCGCGGATGATATCCGTGGCCATCAACGAGATTTCTCCGGTCTCCTCCGCCGCGAGGTCTCCGGCGAGACCGTGCAGATAAACGGCGAGGCACGCCGCTTTCGACCAATCCGCACTTCGATGCTGAGCGAGTATTCCCGCAACCATGCCGGTGAGCACATCGCCGCTTCCCGCTTTTGCCATTCCTGGATTCCCTGTCGAGTTGATCCAGGTGCGGCCGTCGGGCGCGGCGATCACAGTATGATGTCCCTTAAGGACGACTGTGGCCTTGAGATCGGCCGCCGCCTTCTCTGCGCTGCCCTGCCGATCGCGCTGCACATCCTGCGTCGGAGCGTTCAGCAAACGCGCCATTTCTCCCGGATGCGGCGTGACTACGCATTTCTCAGTGCGATGCTGCCCAAGTTCGCCGCTTCGTCCAGCGAACGCGTTCAAACCATCGGCGTCCAGCACGAGCGGAGTGGGAGAATCACCGACGACGGCGCGCACGAATTCCTGCGTCTCGGACTGCGTCGTGAGGCCGGGCCCCATGGCGAGAATGTCCTTGCCGCGCAAAAGATCGGTGAAACCGGAATATTCGAGGCAGCGAAGACTGATCGTGCCGGCAGGAGTCGCCGGCAGCGGCGCAGTCATAAGCTCGGGAATGTAAGAACTGATGACAGGGATGCACACGTCGGGAGCGGCAACGGTGGTAAGCCCTGCACCGGCCTCTAGCGCGGCAGATCCCGCCATCACTGCCGCACCAGTCTTGCCGAGCGATCCCGCCACGACAAGCACATGACCGAAATTGCCTTTATTGGCGCTGGAGTTGCGGCGCAGACGGATGCCCGCAAACTCCGAAGAATCGAGCCAGCGCACGCGGGAATCGGAACACTCCTCCACAAGCGACGCCGGGGAACCGATGGAGCCGACCACGAGCCGTCCAACTTTCTCCGAGGCGGGATAGAGAAGCTGGCCAACTTTCGGGGCCGTGAACGTGATGGTGACATCGGCTTCGACTGCAGGGCCCGCAATCTCACCGGAATCTGCGGACAAGCCTGACGGGATATCGACGGCGAAAATTCGAGTCGTGGAGCGCATGCGATTGAGATCGTTGGTGACTTCTGCAAGCCAGCCTTCGACGGCGCCGCGCATCCCG
>DAITPO010000136.1:0-9624 GCA_036833535.1 Candidatus Acidiferrales bacterium
CCGGGCCAGCCCTCCCCTCCTATTTGGCCTTGCTCCACGCGGGGTTTTCCGTGCCGCGAATGTTGCCATCCGCGCGGTGGGCTCTTACCCCACCTTTTCACCCTTACCGGACGTACGGCCGAAAGAGGCGGCTGGCAAGGTTTCCCTTTGAGCCGCCGCAGAGGCGCGTTGCGAACCGGCGGTCTATTCTCTGTGGCACTTTCCGTAGCCGGATTCCCTGCCGCGAGCTTTCGCCCGCATGCCGAGAGCGGCCCCCTGGCGTTACCAGGCGCGTTGCCCCCTGTCCTGAGCGCAGCGAAGGCTTAAACCATCGCCAATCCCAAGACAAGCCGCAGGCCTCACGACCCGCGATTTCGGAGTCCGGACTTTCCTCCCGCGCCGCCTCTCGCGAAGCAGCACCAGCGATCGCCCAGCTCATCCGCCATTTCAATTATACGCGGAAGACCCCAGAAATTCCCGCACTAACCCGTCGTATCTTCGTCGGAGCGCCGCTTGCTGCGCCCTCCGACGAACTCCCAGCTAACCAAGTTTCCCAACCATTGACGGTAGATCTCGGATGCAGCCTACTTCATCCCAATGAGCTTCTCGAATCCGGCTTCGTCTACGATTGGGACGCCGAGCTCTTTGGCCTTGTCGAATTTCGAGCCGGGGTCGGTGCCTACTACTACGTAGCTGGTCTTCTTGCTTACTGAAGAAATCACTTTGCCGCCGTGGGCTACCACCAGCTCGCCGGCCTCTTCGCGCGTGCGGTGCGCCAGTCCGCCGGTGAAGACGAATGTCTGGCCCGCTAGCTTGTTGCTCTTCGGTGCTTTGCGCTCGACTTTCGGATTTACGCCGGCCTCGCGCAGGCGCTTCAGCATTTTCAAATTCGCAGGCTCGTCGAAAAATTCCCGGATGCTGGCGCCGACTTTCGGCCCGACTTCCGGCACCTCGCTCAATTCCTCGAGGCTCGCATCCGCAATCTTTTCGATCGAGCCAAAATGCTCAGCCAGCAATTCCGCCGTCCTCTCCCCCACCATGTGCAGCCCCAGTCCATTGATCAACCGGTCGAGCGAATTCTTCTTGCTCGCCGCAATCTCATCCAGCAGATTCCGCGCCGATTTCTCGGCCATGCGCTCAAGCTCCGCCACCGTATCGAGCTTTAGCGAATACAAATCCGCGAAATCCTTCACAATTTTCTTATCCACTAACTGCTCGACAATTTTTTCGCCGAGCCCGTCAATATTCATCGCATGCCGCCCGGCATAATGCTGCAGCGATTCCTTCAATCGCCCCGGGCAAACCGCATTCACGCAGCGATACGCCACTTCGCCCTCAGCCCGATGCACCGCGCTGCCGCAATCCGGGCACTTCGACGGCATCTTGAACGCATGCCGCCCCGCCCCGCGCTTCACCACCTTCAACACATGCGGAATCACCTCCCCAGCACGCTCGACGAGCACCGTATCGCCAATCTCCACGCCCAACCGCTCCACTTCATCCATGTTGTGCAAAGTCGAGCGGCTCACCGTGACGCCGCCAATCTGCACCGGCTCGAGAATCGCCGTGGGCGTGAGCACCCCGGTGCGGCCCACATTCACAATGATGTCCTTGACGACAGTCGTCTCCTGCCGCGCCGCAAATTTGAAAGCAATCGCCCACCGCGGCGCCCGCGAAGTAAATCCCAGTTCGTTCTGCAGTGAGATCTCATCCACCTTGATCACGATGCCGTCAATTTCGTAGGCAATCTTCTCGCGCTTAGTCTCCCAACCCGAAATATATCGCTCCACTTCGTCAATCCCATGGCAGACCTTCGCATCGCGATAAGAGCTCTTGAAATGCATCGCGTTCAGAGCTTCCAGATTCAAAGAATGCCGTTTCAAAGCCGGCCGCCCATCCATCAGCAAGTAATAAGCATAAAAATCGAGCCGCCGCGAAGCCGTAATCGCGGGATCAAGAACGCGCACCGCCCCAGCCGCCGCGTTCCGCGGATTCGCAAAGCGCTTCCCGCCGGCCTCCTCCTGCTGCTCGTTCAAAAGCTCGAAAGCCTTGCGCGTCATGATGGCTTCGCCGCGCACTTCCAAATCCCCGCGCAATCCAGCCTTTTTCAAAGCCGCCGCATCGAGCCGCAAAGGAATCGAGCGAATCGTCTTCACGTTCGCCGTAACATCCTCGCCCGTCGATCCATCGCCGCGCGTCACCCCGCGCACCAGCAAACCATCCTCGTAAATCAAAGCCATGCTCAATCCATCAAATTTATGCTCCGCGACGTAATCCACCTTCTCGCGCCCGGAAAGCTCCCGCACGCGCCGGTCAAAATCCGCCAATTCCTCAAACGAAAACGCATTGTCGAGGCTGACCATCGGCACCTTGTGCCGGTAAGTCTCAAATCCCGCCCGCGGCTTCCCGCCGACGCGCTGCGTAGGCGAATCCGGCGTAATCAATTCCGGATGCTCCGCCTCGAGCCCCTTCAACTGCACCATCAATTTGTCGTAGGAAGCGTCAGAGATCTTCGGACTATCCAGAACGTAGTAAAGGTAATCGTGCTTGCGAATCTCCTCCCGCAAGCCATCAATCTTCTTAGCCGCCGCAGTCGCAGCAGTCTTAGTCCCAGCCGCCTCTTTGTGTTTAGGCATCACGCCTCAAAGGAACGCGAACAGTAATAGCAGCGCGCCATTATACAATGCGCGTTCACAAAGGGTGCCCCATGCGCCGGTCTTGCGCGTGGGGAGCGACCGATGTCCGGAGCCGCATTACTCCGGAATACTAAATGCTCGAAAACATCCAAAACGCGCTGCTAATCTACAATCTAGCCAGCGGCCGCCGCCGTCATCGCCGCTTCGCCGAAATCGAAGAAGCCGCCCGCATCCTCAACGCCGCCGGCATCCGCACCGAACTAGCCCCCACCACCGGCCGCGGCACCGCCACCGGCATAGCCCGTCACGCCGTCGCACAAAATCGCGATCTGGTAATCACTTGCGGCGGCGACGGCACCATCAACGAAGTAATCAACGGCCTGGCCGGCAGCCAAGTCCCCATGGCGTTACTCCCGGCAGGCACCGCCAATATCCTAGCCAAAGAACTAGGCATCCCCTGGGACATCCCCGCAGCAGCCCGCCTTATTCCGTCGAGCAATCTGCACCGCATCGCCCTGGGCTCAGTAATGAACGCCACAGCCCAAGGCTACGTCGATCCCTCGCAAGGCTGCCGCTATTTTCTCTGCGTAGCGGGCGCCGGCCCCGATGGCGCCATGGTTCACGCCATCGACCCCGCACTGAAAGATCGCACCGGAATCATCGCCTATTGGGCCGAAGGCATCCGCCAACTAATCAAATATCGCTTTCCCGAAATGTCCATCACCCGGCTCAATTCGCAACTGAACGCCACGCTGATCGTAGTAGGCCGCACAGCCCACTACGGCGGCCCATTCAAAATCACCACCGGCGCCAGCCTCTTCGCAGATGATTTCGAAATCGTCGCCTACACCACGCGCAGCCGCCTGAAATATCTAGCCGCGTTACCAGCTCTCTGGCTGGGCCAACTCCGCAAAATCCACGGCATCTTCGCCTGGAAAACCAGTGAGGTAACCTGTCTCCCCGCCAGCGGCGATACCGTCTACGCCCAGGTAGACGGCGAACCAGTAGGCACACTCCCGCTTCACTTCCGCGTAGTCCCCGACGCTCTAACGTTAGTTGTCCCAGCCAGCCTCAACGTGTAAAGTTCCGACGAAGCAGGTAGCGCCGGCCTCCGTGCCGGCATCCGACGAGCGCAAAAACCGCAAACGGCAAGACCGCCCGCGGACTCGCATCGCGATTACAAGGACATCCCGCTATCGCATGGAACCCGCAGCCCAAGCCCTAGCCGCAATAGCCCTCTCGCGCGCCGGCCTGAACAGGCTAACGCCCCACGCAACGCCAATCCTAATCGCCGCCGCGCTAGCCCCCGATCTCGATCTACTCAGCGCAGCAGGCGGCGCGTCCATCTATCTCCACCTGCATCGCACACTATTTCATTCACTCCCAGGCGGCATCGCGCTAGCCCTAATCGTTGCCGCAATAGCAACCACGATCCTCTATCGCCGCAAGCCACCCCTCTCCTCTTTCCTCTGCATCTCTGCGGTGAGCTTCTCCGGCCTTGCTCTGCACCTCGTCCTCGATCTAAGCGACGCCGAAGGCCTCCGCCTACTCTGGCCGTTCCGCCCCACCTGGCAAGGCTGGTATCTAACCCCGAATCTGGATCCAATCATTCTGATAATCCTGATCGCATCGATATCACTGCCTGCGTTATTCAAACTGGTCAGCGAAGAAATCGGCGAGCGAAAGAAGCACGCACACGTCCCGCGACGCTGGGCCATCGCGGCACTCACGCTAATCGCCCTCTATTTGGGCGGCCGAGCCACACTGCATTCGCAAGCAATCGATCTACTGCAATCAGCTATCTATCGCGGCGAAGTCCCGCTCTCAGCCGGCGCCTACCCCGATTCCATCTCCCCATTCGAATGGCGCGGCATCGCAGCCACAGACAACACCCTGCAAGAAATCGAAATTCATCTAGGCAGCGGTGAAAAATTCGATCCCGACCGCGCCATCACCCACTACAAACCCGCCCAACCGCAAATCCTAGCCGCCGCCGAGAAATCATCAGCAGTCCGCGCCTTCGTCCAATACGCCCGCTTCCCCATAGCCAGCGTCCAACAAACCGACTCCGGCGCCTGGCACGTAGAACTCCGCGATCTCCGCATCCCAGCAAGCAACACAAGCTGGGAAAATCTAACAGCATCGGTAGATATCAGCCCCACAATGCAAATCCAATCCGAAGAAATCCGCTTCGCCCACTAGAAATATCCACGATCGTACCGACCATGTCGATTTCCGATCGTAGGAGCGCCGCTTGCCACGCCCTCTTCCGCTCGATACTTTCTCCACGTGCACCGTCGAACTCGTACCTCCCACGTGAATTGAAATCCTCCGTCCCATCAATCCTTCGAATCCGTCGGCCCCCCACCGCTCGTGACATCCCCATGCCGCCCCATCAAATGCACCACCGCATACAACGCCAATATCACCCCCACCGCAATCAAAGCCGCCGACCGTCCATGCGCCAACAAAAACACCGTCGCAGAATCCCCATACCGCACCGCCAAAATTCCCTCCCCGAAATATCGCAACCCGCGCCCAAGCAAGAGCGCCAACACAAACGTCCGCAAAGGCACCTGAAAAACTCCCTCCGCCAAAATAAAAACCTTAAACGGCAAAGGCGGCGGCAAAATCGCCGGAACAAAAACACTCAAAAACGCATTCGCATCCACCCACCGTCGCGCCCGCACCGCATGTTTCCCAGCCTTCGAGTGAAAAAATACTTCCCCGCCCTTCTTAGCCAACAAATAAAGCCAGATACACCCAGCCAACGATCCAATCGTAGCCATCGCCGCGTAATAAGGCATCCGCGCCGGATTCTGGATCGATTCCTCAATCACCAAAAGATCGGTAACAATCGGAAACGAAAGCACCGAAGAATCCAAAAACGCCACAACAAACAAACCCAACCCACCCAGTGTCGCCACCAGATGCGCCAACCACCCAGGCAATTTAATTTTCGGCGTCTGCCAAATCAAAGCTCACCGCTCCAATCACAAAGCCCGCGATTCTATCAGAGCATGACGCACATCCGCCCATCGCCCCGGCCACTCGCGCATTCTGACGGGAACCCGGCATTTTGTCCTGACTCTTCGTCTTTCGGTGGGATTCTTCGCTTTTCGGTGGGAGCCCCCGTCCGCCAGAAATATGGCGGACGGGGAAGGAGCGCTTCAGCGCTCCGAAAAAGCTTTGTCTCTTTCGATGCGCTTTAGCGCTGGCTCCGTGAACCAATTTCCCTGCGCCGTGCGCTATTCCATCGCATCCCGAATTTCCGAGGCAGCCCTCACGTTTATGCGGGGGATGAAACACGGCTCGCTTATAATCCCGGCAGTAAAACCGCGAGCTACGCCGCACCAACGCGAAGACTATTTCCCGCCGAATCACCGCGTAAGAATGGCAAAGCTCCCATCAGCAGCGCGATGGCCGGAAGCAAAATCCCCCCAATCACGCTATTTCCGATCGCCGGGAGAACCCGCAGGATCGGCACGTCAGCAGGTGTGAACACGGACGCAATCAAAGCCATTTTTAATTCCGGATTTGTCACCAGCGAACCGAGCGCCGCCACAATCGTTGCCGCGGGAATCAGTGCTGCCGCAGTGCGATTGGCGATCGAGCCGCCAGCCCGCCGGGACCAATACGCAGCCAACGCACCGATGCCCGCGAGAATCAAAAGCCAGCCAGCGTAAACCAATATCGCGATCCGCGCCCCGGCAAGAAGAGTCGAAGCAACACGACCGGCCGCGATCGAAACACCCGCCGTCAAGATGGCCGCCACCACCCCAGGCATCCACAGCATTTGTATGCGTTGCCTCAACATCTCTCCTCCCTCCCGCGCGAATTTGATGTCGCGAGCCAGGCGCGGCCAATTGCGAACTTCGGCGAGCGCGCGATCGGCGGCTTCGTGTTCCACGAGTCCGCTGTCTAATCCGGCTTGGTAGAAATCTTCGAGATAGTGCGCGAGTTCCTCAGTCACTTCCGGCTCGATATCTGTGCCGGATCCCCGCTGATTCAGGCGTTCGTGGACGAGTTTTTTCCAATCAGGCATGGGCGGCACCTGAGAGTCTTTGGATCGCGCGAAAAAAACCGGCCCACTGGCGGCGCATCGGCGCCAGTTGCCGGCGGCCCGCAGCCGTCAGGCGATAGTAGCGGCGTTTGCGGCCTCCGCCCGTCCTCTCCCACGCGCCCGCAATCCAGGCGCGCTTTTCGAGCGCGTACAGCATGGGATAGAGCGACGCGAGGGTGAAGCGCAGTTCCCCGCCGGTGCGCTCGGCGATGGTTCGCGCGATCTGGTACCCGTACAGGCGTTCCTCGGCCAGCACCGATAGGATCGCGAACTCCGCGCTGCCCCGTTTTATCTTCGAGACGATCATCATCGCATCGACTATAGGAATCCTACATATAGGATCACGCAGTGTCAAGGGTGTCGAAGTACAGCTGTACTTTCCGAAGGAGAAATTGGCTCTGCGGCCTTCCACTCGTAGCGGCGTAGGAACTGTGATCCTGAGGAGCGCAGCCCGAAGGAGCTCGGCGCACGGCGGGAGGCATCGCCCTCATGCTCGGAAGCCTTTGCAGTCAGGAGGGAGCCCCCGCATTCATGCGGGGGAGGAGCGCTTCAGCGCTCCGAAAAAAGCGTCCTGTTTAACGATGCGCCTCAGCGCTGGGCACTTCGGAGCTAGCCGGTCGAGCCGCTCCATACTCGAGCTTGGGCTCAAAAATCCGATCTGGCTCTGTTGACTTCCTCTAGCAGAGAGTGAACACGTGTCATCCTGAGGGCCGCGCAGCCCGATTTCCGCGCCCACTCACTAGAGACTTGCGCGGAAATCGGGCGCTTTGGCGCGGCCCGAAGGATCTCGTAGGACACCTCGATCCGGTTTTGACTTTTCCGCGCACGATGTCAACAAACCGCCTCCATCTCAAAATTAAGCCCCCACCACCATCTCCCACCGTTTGACCGTCCCTCGCTGTCATGCTATAAAACATGGGTTCGCATCGCACTCCCACGAAAGATTTAGCCCTCTGACCTGCAATTGTTGCGGCGAATTGTGGCCGCAGGTCAGCTATGGAGAACCCTGAATGAGGAATGTCTCAACAAACGTGATCGCTGCGGCGCGCCGCGCAACCGCGCGATGTCTCGCTGCCGCCAGCCTCTTCGCGCTGAGCGCGCTCTCCGCCTTTGCGCACACCGCCCCCGCACCGGGCGGCGAAGCCGCTCTCAAGCTGCCCGATCTTTCGAGCGTTCAATTCATGGGCGTCGATGGCCATCGCCTGCTTCTCTGGGGAATTCTCTTCTGCGTCTTCGGCCTCGGCTTCGGACTCTTCATCTACACACGCCTGAAGAATCTGCCCGTCCATCGCTCCATGCGCGAGATTTCCGAGCTGATCTACGAAACTTGCAAAACCTATCTCATCACTCAAGGCAAATTTCTCCTGCTCCTGTGGGTGTTCATCGCCGTCGTGATCGTTCTCTACTTCGGCGTCCTGGCACCGGTTCCGGATAAGCCAATCAGCACCACGCTGCCGGTTATCCTGCTCTTCAGCCTCGTCGGCATCGCGGGCAGCTACGGCGTCGCCTGGTTCGGCATCCGCGTGAACACTTTCGCGAATTCCCGCACCGCCTTCGCCGGACTGCGCGGCAAGCCCTATCCGATTTATCACATCCCGCTCGAAGCCGGGATGAGCATCGGCATGATGCTCATCAGCGTCGAGCTGCTGATGATGCTTTTCATTTTGCTCTTCATTCCCGGCGATTATGCGGGACCGTGTTTCATCGGATTTGCCATCGGTGAATCGCTAGGAGCAGCCGCGCTGCGTATCGCCGGCGGCATTTTCACCAAGATCGCCGACATCGGCTCCGACCTGATGAAAATCGTCTTCAAAATCAAGGAAGACGACGCCCGCAACCCCGGCGTTATCGCCGATTGCACCGGTGATAATGCCGGCGATTCCGTCGGCCCCAGCGCCGACGGCTTCGAGACCTACGGCGTTACAGGCGTCGCGCTGATTACTTTCATTCTGCTAGGCGTCAAGAGCCAGACGGTTCAAGTCCAATTGCTCGTCTGGATTTTCGTCATGCGCATCGTCATGCTCATCGCCAGCGCCGCCGCCTATTTCATCAACGGCGCCATCGCCCGCGCGCGTTTCGGCAATGCAGACCGCATGAATTTCGAATCGCCGCTCACGTCTCTCGTGTGGATCACGTCGTTCGTTTCCATCGCCTTCACCTACTTCGTCTCCTCGCTGATTATTCCGGACCTCGGCGGCGACCCAACACAATGGTGGAAGCTCGCCACAATTATTTCCTGCGGCACTCTCGCCGGCGCCGTCATTCCCGAACTCGTGAAAGTATTCACCTCCACCGAATCGCGCCACGTCCGCGAAGTCGTCACCTCGGCGCAAGAAGGCGGCGCATCGCTCGGCATTCTCTCCGGTTTCGTCGCCGGAAATTTTTCCGGCTACTACCTCGGCCTTTCGATGGTCCTGCTGATGTCCACCGGCTACATCGTCAGCACCTACGGCCTCGCCAGCCTGATGATCGCCGCGCCCGTTTTCGCCTTCGGCCTCGTCGCCTTCGGCTTTCTCGGCATGGGCCCGGTCACCATCGCCGTCGATTCCTACGGCCCGGTCACGGACAACGCGCAGTCCGTCTTCGAACTTTCACTCATCGAGCAAATTCCCAACATCAAGTCGGAACTCAAGCGCGATTTCAATATGGACGTAGATTTCGAGCGCGCCAAACACCTCCTCGAAGAAAACGACGGCGCCGGCAACACCTTCAAAGCCACCGCCAAGCCCGTGCTAATCGGAACCGCAGTCGTCGGCGCCACCACGATGATTTTTTCCATCATCATGTCGCTCACCCACGGCCTCACCGAAAGCGTGGACAAGCTGTCGCTCCTGCATGCTCCTTTTGTTCTCGGCCTGATCACCGGCGGCGCCATGATCTACTGGTTCACCGGCGCATCGACGCAAGCGGTCACCACCGGCGCCTATCGCGCCGTCGAATTCATCA
>DAITPO010000137.1:0-8085 GCA_036833535.1 Candidatus Acidiferrales bacterium
CCGATGATTACGCTCATGGCGTAATCGAGGTACGACTTCTTCATCTCCGCTTCGATATCTACCGGCGTGAGAATTGATTGATTCGGTTCGTCAGCCATTTATTCCCCGTTGTGAAATTGAATTCAGACTGCGCGGGCGATGCCCGATCCTTACCTTCTTTCCAGAACGTAACTTTTCACCGCTTCGAAAGCAGACGCATTATTCGAAAATCGCTGCAGCCCAAAATGGGCTTCGAGGCGCGAGAGTAAAGCGGCGCATTCGGCTTCGCTTGTACATTCGAATGCTACGCCGCGCTCCATGTCCGGCGCGCTCGTCGGCGACGCCTTGAAATCCGAGCACGAAATTCCTCGCAATCCCGGCAGTGTCTCCCAATTGAGCTGATACATCATTCCGATTCAGGCTGCCGGGCAAGCAGCGCCCGCCTCAAAATCTCCAGCGCGTGGCAGACACGGGAAAATCGCGCTCGTGCCAGGCGAAGGCAACGCGCGGCTTCATGGCCACGATATACGGCACGCCCGGTGCGTCCGTGAGCTTCATCTTGTATTTCTTGAAATAGGCGGCGTCCACGGCCGCGATCACACTCGCGTCGGTAATCTCCTGCGCCGTGCACTCCAGAATCACCGCTTCGTCGCCGCTTTCCAGATGCACGGTTGCCACAGGATTATGCTGAATATTGCGCGCCTTGCGCGAATTTCGATCGGTGCCAAAGATCACCGCGCCATCCATCCACACGCCCCACACAGGCATCGAGTGCGGCCGTCCGTCAGGGCGCGAAGTAGCCACCCAATAGTTCCGCGATTTCACCAGCTGCGCGCAAGCATCCTTCCAGGCAACGAGGCCTTTGTCGTCAGCCTTGATGCCATATCCTTTGCAAAATGTCGGCCGGCCGCGCGACGGCTCGGGGGACGCGGCTCGGGATGTGGCTTTTCGCGCGACTGTCCGACTTTTTGCCATGCCAACTCCTTCGTCAATTTGAGAAAGCGGTGTCATCCCGAACGCAGTGAGGGATCTGCGGTTTCTTTCTTTCGCGTGCTGCGCAATGGTGCCAACTCGACCCAAGTCGGATTGGCCTTCTCGATCAGCGCCAACTTCTTCTCCCGCCGCCAACCTTTCAGTTCATTCTCGCGCGCGATCGCGACGCGAACTTCGCTGAAGATTTCCAAATGAACCAGACGATTTATTGCGTACCGGCTCGTGAAACCAGAAATGGTGCCGCTTCGGTGCTCTTCCACACGGCGTCCGATGTTGTTAGTCACGCCGATGTAGAGGTTGTGCGAACGGCTTGCCAAAATGTAGACGTAGTAGAGCCTTTCCATACAAACCGCAGATCCCTCACTGCGTTCGGGATGACAGCATTTTCTCTATATCCAAAATGGAGGCCGAAGTAACAATCGAGTCGCCTCCGCCTAAATATCCAGGTTCACCACGTCGAGCGCGTTTTCCTCGATGAATTTGCGGCGCGCGTCCACGTTCTCGCCCATCAGCGTAGTGAAAATTTCTTCCGCGGCGACGGCATCCTCGAGCTTCACTTGCAGCAGCGTGCGCGTTTCCGCGTTCATAGTGGTGTCCCAGAGCTGCTCGGGATTCATCTCGCCCAGGCCCTTGAACCGCGTGATAGCGAATTCGCGCTTGGCGTCTTCGAGCACGTACGCCAGCACGCCGCCGGAATCTTCCTTCACTACCTTGTCGCCATTGTGCGTGATCGTAAACGGCGGGCGATCGAGCGATTCAATCGCTTGCTTCAGCGTGCGCAGGCGTTTGTAGTCGGCGGTCGCTGCGAGGCCCCAGGTGATGCGGCGCTCGCCGCCGTTCGTGAGAACGAGTTCGTAGAGGCTGTGCTCTTCGTC
This sequence comes from Candidatus Acidiferrales bacterium, assembly GCA_036833535.1. Taxonomy (GTDB): domain Bacteria; phylum Acidobacteriota; class Terriglobia; order Acidiferrales; family UBA7541; genus Palsa-147. The sequence goes on from DAITPO010000137.1 coordinate 1,848, forward strand.
GAATTCAATCTTGGTTTCGAGCTTGAGTTTGGCCTTCTCGATGGCTTTGATCAGCTCGTTCAATTTTTTCTTGTCGCCGAAGTCGGTTTTTTTCTCGATGTCGCTCTCGGCGAGCAGCGCGACGAGCCGGGGATCGCGCAGTCGGCGATTGAGCTTCGCGGCTACCTGATCGTATTCCTGGACATTGAGGAGGAATTGTGTGAGGGCGCCGCCTTCGAGAGTCTTGCCGTCTTTGCCCTTTACGGCGTGCTCTTCGGTGGCGCGCTTCATCAGCTCGCGCGAAAACTCGCGTTCATCGCGGATGTAGCGGTCCATCTTGCCGCGCTTGACGCGATAGAGAGGCGGCTGCGCGATGTAGATGTAGCCCTTCTCAATCAGCTCGCGCATGTGCCGGAAGAAAAACGTGAGTAGCAGGGTGCGAATGTGGCTGCCGTCCACGTCCGCGTCGGTCATGAGAATCACTTTGTGGTAGCGCAGCTTCACGGCGTCGAAATCGTCTTTGCCGATGCCGGTGCCGAGGGCCATGATGATCAGCCGCAATTCTTCGTGGCCGAGCATTTTGTCGTATCGCGCCTTCTCCACGTTCAGAATCTTGCCTTTGAGTGGGAGGATGGCCTGATAGCGGCGATCGCGGCCTTCCTTGGCCGAGCCACCGGCCGATGGGCCCTCAACGATGAACAGCTCGCAGCGCGACGGGTCGCGTTCCTGGCAATCCGCCAGTTTGCCCGGCAAGCCGCCGGAGTCGAGCGCGGATTTCCTGCGAGTGAGTTCGCGGGCTTTGCGAGCGGCTTCGCGGGCGCGTGCCGCGTCAATGCACTTGCCGATGATTTTTCGCGCGATGGAGGAATGTTTGTCGAAATACTCGCCGAGGCGGTCGTTCACCATCGTCTCGACGGTGCCCTTGATGTCGCTATTCAGCTTGCCCTTGGTTTGGCCTTCGAATTGCGGCTGCGGCAGCTTCACCGAAACGACGGCCACGAGGCCCTCGCGCACATCGTCACCGGTAATCGAAATTTCGTCTTTCTGTTCTTTCAACATGCCGAACGAGCTGGCGTAATAGTTGATGGTGCGCGTGAGCGCGGAACGAAAGCCGGAGATGTGCGTGCCGCCGTCCACGGTGTTGATGGTGTTGGCGAAGGCGAAGACGTTTTCGGCGTAGCTGTCGTTGTATTGCACCGCGATTTCGATTTCGACGTTGTCCTTCTTGCCTTCGAAATAGATCGGCGAGTCGTGCAGCGTCGTTTTGCCGCGATTCAAGTGCTTCACGAATTCAGCGATACCGCCGGTAAAGCGGAACTCAGTTTTCTTGCTGCTGCGCTCGTCATCGAGCGTAATTTTCAGGCCTTTATTCAAAAAGGCCAGCTCGCGCAGACGTTGCGAAAGCGTGTCGTAGCTGTAATTGGCTGTGGTGAAAATCGATTGGTCAGCGTGAAAGGTGACTTTCGTGCCGGTCTTGCGCGTCTTGCCAGTTACTTTCAGCTTTGAGGTGGGAACGCCCTTCTCATAGCTTTGTTCCCAGACTTCGCCCTCGCGATAAATTTCGAGATCGAGCCAGTCGGAAAGCGCATTGACCACCGAAACGCCCACGCCGTGCAATCCGCCCGAAACTTTGTAGGTATCGCTGTCGAATTTCCCGCCGGCGTGCAGCACGGTCATCACCACTTCCGCTGCAGGCTTTTTCTCCGTGGCGTGCATGTCCACGGGAATGCCGCGGCCGTTGTCCACGACGGTCACGGAGTTATCGTCGTGCACCGTCACATTAATTTCATCGCAGAAGCCGGCCAGCGCTTCGTCCACGGAATTATCAACGACTTCCCAGACGAGATGATGCAATCCAAGTTCGCCCGTCGAGCCGATGTACATGGCCGGGCGCTTGCGCACCGCCTCCAGCCCACCGAGCACTTTGATGGAAGTAGCGTCGTACTTGTGCCCCGGGCCTTTGCCGGCCGCACCATTCTTTTCACCCATGATTGAACCGCTCCTCAGTTGCGTGTGCAGGAAGGCGTGCGAAGGAACTCGACACTTGCCTTCCCCTGTGGCCCTCGCTGGTTGCATCAAGCGCGGGCTCGAAGGGTAATCGTTCGCTTCATCCCGCCCCACCCCGGCGAGCCGGAGGGGCGCGGCGAAGACAGTTTCTCCTTGCGGAGAATCGCGGCGCGCTAGCGGCTCAGCGCCCTGGCGATTGCCCCGATTTGCATCGGAGCGGCGCGTGAAAATCGAGCTGCTTGACCCCGCTTAAGTGCCGGTCTGGAGGAATCCCGAGACCAACGACGAACGGAAAAATTTTAACCGATTCACCTGGATTTCTCAAGGCGATTCTTGCTACGGAAAGGCTGCATAGCCTTTTATTTTCAATAGTTTACGGGATAGATTTGGCCGTACGTAGTTATTCAGACGCTGCGAGATTCGTCCCGAACGTAATGGCCGATTTTATTGTGAAATTGTTTGCTGCGGTGAGCAAAAAATCAGATGCGCATGGGCATTACAACGTAGCGGTAACGCGTCGCTTCGTCGGCGAGCGGGCGGAGCTGGCCGGCGGATTGTTCGTCTTTTAGCTCGAAGGCGATGGGGCCGTCAGCCGCGGCGGCTAGGAAATCTAAAATATATTGGGCGTTGAAGCCGATCGCCAGCGGCTCGCCTTTGTATTCCTTCTCGATGGCTTCCTTCGCTTCGCCGTATTCAGGGCTCGAGGCGGAAATCTCGATCGCTTCCTTCGCCAGCGTGAACTTCACCGCGCGCGAGCGCGCGTCGGCGAGCTGCGAAACGCGGCGCAGCGCATCGTTCAATTCATTGCGCTCAAGCACCACGGTCTTATTCGCATCGCGCGGCAGCACCGCTTCGTAATTCGGGAATTGTCCGGTGAGCTTGCGCGAAGTCAGCAGCCGGCGGCCAAACTGGAAGAACAAATGGCTATCATCCTGCGCAAAATCCGCAACCGCGTCGTCGCCCGAACCGCCAACCAGCCGCGAAATCTCAGACATCGCTTTCTTCGGGACCAGGACGCGAACCTCACTGCTCAACCCATCGAATTTCTGCGAAGTCTCGACCATCGCCAGCCGGTGCCCGTCGGTAGCAACCATGGTGATCGAATCCGGTTTCAGCACCAACAGCGCGCCATTCAGCGTATAGCGCGATTCCTCGAGCGAAATCGCGAACGTAGTCTTCGATATCAAATCGTTCAAAGTCGCTGCAGGAATTTTCACCAGCACATGCGGAAACGACGGCAGAATCGGAAAATTATCCCGCGACATCCCTACCATCTTGTAAGTCTTGCGGTCGCAACTAATCTGAATCCAATGATTATCAAGTAGCTTGAACTTGATCTCTTCATCCGGCAGCAATCGCACCAGATCAAGAAGCTTCTTGGCCGGGATCGTCCCCGAGCCATCCTTCTTCACTTTCGCTTCGCATGAAGTCCGGATGCTCAACTCAAGATCGGTGGCGGTGATGGACAAGCGATTGCCATGCGCCTCGAAAAGAATATTCGACAGGATGGGAATGGTCGTCTTGCGCTCGACAACGCCCTGCGTCAGCTCGAGCTCCTCGACGAGATCGTATTTCTTCACGCTGAATTCCATATCCGTCTGTCCTCGCGCTGCGTCTTTCGTGGCTTGCGTGCCGATTGCGTTCATAGTGTGTGCCTACTCTACAGCTTTTCTCCTTCAGGATAAAGATAAGACCCCGCCGTCGTCGCCGCAACTGTGGAAATTGCGGATATCGCGCCAAGCCGCTGAGGGGAGGCGCATTGAGTGGTTTGCAAAGCTGTGTATGGAAATCGAACGCCGAGGAAGAACCGCTGAAATGCCGCCAAGTCCGCCTTCATAGCCCACGAAGCCCCAGGGATTCACAGCGCGTCCACAGCGAATCAACAGGCCAAAGGCCGCCGCGCGGGCCCGCCGCGCGCTAATCTCATCCGAATGAGTCGAGTAGCCTGTTGATCGTCTTGTTCAAATCTTTATCCGCGCGGCGCAGTGTCTCGATTTTGTGGATCGAATGCAGCACCGTCGTGTGATGCTTGCCGCCGAATTGCCGGCCGATTTCCGGCAGCGAGGCGGAAGTAAGCTGCTTCACCAGGAACATCGCCACCTGGCGCGGGAACGCGATCACTTTCGAGTTCGACCGGATCTTCAGATCCTGCGCGCGCAAACCGAAATGCTCGCCCACGCGCTTCTGAATCTGCTCGATGGTGACTTTCTTTTCCTGAATCTCGATGATGTTCTTTAGCACTTGCTGCGCCGTGGCCAGATTCACCTCAGCCCCGGTCAGCGAAGCAAACGCGATCAACCGGATCAGCGCGCCTTCCAGCTCGCGTATATTCGACTTGATCGACCGCGCGATATACTCCGCGACGTCATCAGCCAGCCGCACCCGCTCGTTCTCCGCCTTCTTCTGCAAAATCGCAATTTTCGTTTCCAGATCGGGCGGCTGGATGTCGGCGATCAAGCCCCACTCGAATCGCGAGCGCAGCCGCTCCTCAATCGCCGAGATCTCTTTCGGCGGACAATCCGAAGAAATCACGATCTGCTTTTGTTGGTCGTAGAGCGCGTTAAACGTATGAAAAAATTCTTCCTGCGTCCGCTCGCGCGTGGCGATGAATTGAATGTCGTCCACCATGAGCACGTCCATGGTGCGGAAGCGATCGCGGAAACTGCTCATGCGATCGAAGCGCAGCGAGGCGATCACCTCGTTCGTGAATTTTTCAGCGCTGACGTAGGTGAGCCGTATCGCAGGATTGCGCTTCTTGATCGAGTGGCCGATCGCCTGCATCAAGTGCGTCTTGCCCAATCCCACCCCACCGTACAGAAACAGCGGGTTATAGGACTTCGAGGGCTGTTCAGCGACCGCCTGAGCGGCGGCGTGCGCAAACTGGTTCGACGCCCCGACAATAAACGTCTCAAAAGTATACCGGGGATTGAGCTGGTGGCTGACCGAGTCGAAATCGAGCCGCGCCTGAGTGGACGGAACCCCTTCCGCCGCGTCCTGCTCCACACAGATGTACTCGATCCGCGTGTTCTCCAGCCCCACTTCCACCAGAACACCCTGCAAAATCTGCCCGTAAGTCTCCGTCAACCGCTTGCGGAATAGCCGCGTGGGTACGCGCACGACAATGCGTCCCTCATCCGCGCTTTCCAGCCGCGTAGGACGGAACCAGGTGTTGAAACTGTGTGGGTTTACCCGGCGCTCCACATGGTGCAGGATCCGATCCCACTGATTCATACCGACGCCAACCCTTCCGGACATTCCCACGGGTGTGGAAATGTTGTGGATATCCCGCAGCCGTGCGGGAGCGATATCACAATCGCTTTCAATACAGAGGAGCGGTTAGGTCCCCAAGACCGTATTCACCCGAGGAGTGCATGGCTCCGAACGACGTCCCTAATGCGAGGCGGGATTGTGCATAAAAGAACGGTTAAGGGCAAGAGAAAATTGAGCGAAGGCCACCCACAGCTTTCACACAGAATTCACAGGATATCCACAGCGCCAAATCGGGAGAAAATGCTCAATTTTTTCAACGTTTGTTGAGAAAACAAGCGGCACTGCGCAAAAAACTAGCGTTGGTGAATTGCACAGGCGCTTGACACTACGGTTTCTGTGAGGGCGCCGCAGGCTTCTGCGCAGGCTTGCTCTCCGGCTTTTCAGCCGCTTTCTCTTCCGCATTGCCCGACATCTTGTCGGGTCGCGCAAAGGCAAAAACGCCGACCGGATCAGCGGCAAGAAGCAACCGATCGGGCTCAACGAGAATCGATACCGGCTCAACGCGCGCGCCTTCGGGAGAAAACGTTCGATACGTGGTTCCTTTACGATTGCCATCCTTATCGTAGTGCACCAATTCGTCGCTGACGGCGATCCAGATGTCTCCTGAAACTGGGTCCACGCCGATGGCATTCACTACCGGCTTCAAATCCGCCGCAGCGCTCTTCTGATCCTGCTCCCAAATCACGCGGCGCTTGGCCGTGGCCACCGGCGCGAACTCCAGCGTGTTGAGCGCAATCTCCAGCGTGGAATATCCGAAGCGGTCGTAGCGGCGCACCGTCGGCTCCGGGTAATGCGTGAACGCGAGATAGAGATGGCTCTCGCGATCGGTAATCACGCGCCCGCCGTTCAGATAGCGATTGAGCGCCAGATGGTCGGCCAAATTGGCGAGGTCTCCGAATTCGCGGACGAGTTTGCCGTGAAGATCCAGGATCTGAACCAGGTGCCTCTCATGCACGCTGGTGATCGCAATCTCTCCGCCCGT
>DAITPO010000137.1:8185-9585 GCA_036833535.1 Candidatus Acidiferrales bacterium
GCGCCCGGCGCCGTGAGCGCGTAGTAACGCCCGGCAGCATCGCGCCGAATCGCTTGCAGTCCAGGGCCGACATCCGGAAGCACGCGCGCCGTAGCCGTCAGCTCGAAATCCAACTCTTGCGCCCGCGCTTCAAAAAACGTCGCAGCACCCGCAAGTGCAGCAAGGGCGGCGACAAAAACAGCGATGGCGGACGTGAGCCGGAGTTTCATGGGATTCAAATTGTAGCGGCTGCAAGCACCAAAGATGCGGCGCCAACAAGAGGCGTTGCCCGGTATGACACGGATTCAATCCGCGCGAAAGACAAGCCGCTCAATCGACCGCGCGTGCCCGGTGGATTCATCCACGTCAATCAGCACCGTGTTCATCCGAACATCGCGCTCGCTCACCGTAAATCGCGCGGGCAGCCCGTCGAGAAATCGCTGGATGATCCCAGCTTTATCCATGCCGATTACGGAATCGTGCGGCCCGGTCATGCCCACATCCGTGATGTAAGCCGTGCCGCCGGGCAGCACGCGTTCATCGGCAGTCGCCACATGCGTGTGCGTGCCCACAACGACGGAAACTTTGCCGTCAAGAAACCAGCCCATCGCCTGCTTTTCGGACGTCGCTTCCGCGTGCATGTCCACGAAAATCACTTTCGTCGTCGCAGGAATCTTCGCCAATTCACGCTCCGCACCGCGGAACGGGCAATCAATCGGCGTCATGAAAGTGCGCCCCTGCAAATTGAGCACCGCGAAAGGCACTCCATTCTTAGCCGTGCCCATGTAAAGCCCGCCACCGGGCGAGCCATTCGGAAAATTCGCCGGCCGCAAAAGTCGCGGCTGGTGCGGGAAGTACTCAAGAATTTCCTTGCGATCCCAGATGTGATTGCCGCCCGTCAAAACCTCAACACCTGATCCTAGCAGCTCGTCTGCAAGCCGCGGCGTAATACCGAACCCGGAAGCAGAATTCTCGCCGTTAGCGATGCACAAATCCACGCGCTGCTGCGACACGACATCGGCTAGATGGTCGTGAACCACCTGCCGCCCCGGCGATCCCACAATGTCACCAACAAACAAAATTCGCACGCGTACTACTCGATTCTTAGCCTTTGTAGAGGAGGGTCTTTAGCCCTCCCGCAGTTCGGCCACGCACTTGCGCGCGCCAATAGTCCGAGGCGCCCTATATCGCAGTTGCGAAATTTTTAGATCTTGAATTCAAAGCGGAGGAAGTCCACTTCGCCGTGCAGTGCTAGACCCTGAACCCCACGAATAAGTGGGTGCCCTGCGCCTGCTTTCAGGCTTTCCGAACCGGCGGAGCCGGCGAGGACATGCGCAACGGCAGGACGACGGGGGCTCCCGGGGATCCAGTGTTGGTTCAAATAGGCCGTCACACCGGCACCTGCGTCGCAGGCCGCCTCC
>DAITPO010000138.1:0-9527 GCA_036833535.1 Candidatus Acidiferrales bacterium
TTGTGCTCGATGGCTTCGGCGAGGCTCGGCATCATTACCGCGGTGTAGCCGGCGTAGCTGCCGGGGGCCCAGAGCTGGTGCTTGTACCATGGGCGGCCCGGAAGGCCTTCCGGCGAGAGGAAGGATTGCTCGACAGCGGCCAGGGCTAGATTGACTTGCTGGTGTTGCGCCGTGCCGCTCGCGGAAGTTTCGAGCGCGCGAAGCGTAGGAGCGGTCCGTTGGGCGGCTTCGCGAAGTTGTGCAGCGGCATCGGCCAGCGGAGCCAAGTCAGCATCGGTGAGACCGACGCGTTTTGCGGCGGCAGTGAGCGCGCCGGCTTCGTGCTGTACGGTCTCGGCATACGCGGAATAATCGAACTGCAGCACATCCGCTTGATCGAGGCGCAGGACGATCGTGCCGAGAATTTTCGCCAGCGTGGCGTGATAGGCGAAGTCCGGATCGCCGAAGCGTTTCATCCAGAAGAAATCGTCATAGAGCGAATGATAGACGCCGTAATCGCCATTGAATCCCACATCGAGCGACGGAATTCCCGCGAAATCAAAGAACGGGCAAAAATCGGAGCCGGCGCCGAGAGTGCCGAGCGGCGCGTCGTTGTCGGTGCGGAGAGGCCGCTCTCGGGCGACGCCGCTGGGTTCGTTGACGGCGTGCTCGCTGTGCTCTTTCCAGGCTTCGTAAACGCTGCGGCCGGTATTGGGATCGGAAACTTCGCGCGTCACTTCGCGAACGATGTCCTGAAGGGATGGCGTGGCGGAGGCGCTGAAATTCGGGCCGGCGACGCCGACGTCGGTGTTGATGTAGGTGACTGCCTTCGATTGCAACTCTTTGACGTTGTCTTCCACCCATTCGGTTGAACCGAGGAGGCCGGGTTCTTCTCCATCCCACTCGCACATGACGATGGAGCGCCGCGGCTTCCAGCCTCCGCGAACGAGTTCGCCGAGGGCCCGCGCAGTTTCGAGCATGACCGTAGTGCCGCTGCCGGGATCTACGGCGCCGAACACCCAGGCATCGTGATGATTGCCGAGAACGACCCATTCGGAATCATCGGTGCCGGGGAGGCGCGCGATGACGTCATAGATTTTTCGCTGCTGGTAATCCATCACGATTTTCAGATGAACGGCGGACTCGCCTGGGCCGGTATGATAGGTAATGGGCAGGCCGCCTTGCCAGGCGCGCGGGACTTTTGCGCCGGTGAGATGCGAGAGGATCGCCGCGGCATCCTGCGCATTGATGGGCATCACGGGAATCCGCGGAAGGCTGCGGGCATCGGCGGGCGAGATGCGCTGCGCATCGGGAGTGGCCGCGACGCCGGGCGTCAGAGGATCGCCGGGATAGATTTCGGTGTAAAGGATTGAGCCGCGTTGGATTGCGCTCATGGGGCGCCACGGACCGCGCGGGTAAACATCGCCGGCATCGTAGCCGTCATCGGCAGGATCGGAATAAATCAGCAGCGCGGCGGCTTTGTGCTCTTCGGCAAGTTTGGACTTGATGCCGCGATAGGCGTTGCCGTAACGCACCAGAACGATTTTGCCGGCGACGCTGACGCCGAGCGATTCGAGCTGGCGGTAATCGTCGGCCGTGCCGTAATTGGCATAAACGATTGCGGCGGTGACTTCGCCCGACGGCGAGTAAGTGTTGAAGCCAATCGACGCGCGCGAATCGTACGTGCTTTTGTCCCATTCGTACGGCTCTTCTTGCGTGGCGAGAGGCTTTTTTTGCGGAGCGACGAGATCGAGTTTAACTTCGGTGGGTAGCGGCAGCCAGACGCTGTAGGAGACGATCTTTGCGTCGAAGCCGTCATTTTCGTATTGCAGCCGCAGCCAGTCGGCGAGTCGATGGCTGCCTTCGGTGCCGGCCATGTGCGGCTCAGCGGTGATGTGGCGGAGATTATTTTCAGCGTGTTCGGCGTCGGGAATTTTGCGGAGCCATTGCTCGAGTTGGCGCTCGGCATCGGCATGTGAGGCGGAGAAGCCGCGAATTCCGGATTGCGCTTCGATCAGCGGTGCCGGGGCGATCAGCATCAATGCGCCTACCGTAAGTGTCGCGAACAGAAACGGGAGATTCCGGCGGCGGGGATTCATGCTGGGCCGGGATGGAGAGTGGGATTCAAAGTCCGTCATTCTAGCGCAGATTCGTCGAAGCGCGGACGTGGAAGGAACTAAAATTTTCACAGTTTCGGCGAGGATGATTTTGTTGAACGCGTGGAAATACGAGACGGCGGGGCGGGTTCCTTGACGCGGAGTGGAGCGAGCCTTAGCGTTGAAGCATGCGCGGTGCGTGGCAGGTTGCGAGGGCGGCGCGAAGGAGTTCGAGATGCGCGTATTGATGACTGGCGCTTCGGGATTAGTTGGAACGGCGCTTGCGGCGGATCTGCGGGCGGCGGGCGCTACGGTGAATCGATTTGTCCGGTCGGGGACGGCGGCTGCGGCGGGCGATGTCGCGTGGAATCCGGAGACCGGTGAAATGAATTTGACCGCGGCTGAAGGCTCGGACGTGGTGGTGAATCTTGCCGGGGCGTCGATTGGAGGCGGGCGTTGGACGGCCAAGCGCAAGGCGCTGCTGCGCTCGAGCCGCGTGGATTTGACCGAGCGGCTTGTAGCGGGCCTGGGTCGATTGAAGAAGCCGCCGGCGATTCTTGTTTCGGCTTCGGCGATTGGTTATTACGGCGACCGCGGCGAGGAATCGCTGACGGAGGCGAGCGCCAGCGGACAGGGTTTTTTGGCGACTATTTCGCAGGATTGGGAAACGGCTGCGATGAAAGCCGAGCAATTCGGGATGCGGACAGTGATCGCGCGATTCGGAATTGTGCTGGCGAAAAAAGGCGGGGCGCTGCCGCAGATGTTGACGCCGTTCAAGATGTGCGTGGGCGGGAGAATCGGCTCGGGGAAGCAATGGATGTCATGGGTGGCGCTTGATGATGTGGTGGGATCGATTCGCAGCGCGATCGCCGATGCAGCGATGCGCGGGCCCGTGAATATCGTGGCGCCCGATCCGGCACGCAATGCCGATTTCACTCGCGCGCTGGCCCGCGTGCTGCATCGCCCGGCCATTCTTCCGGCGCCCGCATTCGCGCTGCGATTGATGGTGGGTGAAATGGCGGATGCACTGCTGTTATCGAGCCAGCGCGTCGTGCCGCAGAAACTTTCCGAGCGAGGCTTTCGATTTCAGTATGCAGACCTGGAGGCCGCGTTGCGGCGCGCGCTCGGGGCTTGAACTGCGCTACGGCTTCAACACCTTTAGCCGAATCTCGACCTTCCATACGTGGCCTGTCAGAGGATCGGTTGCGGTGCTTGCTTCTTGCGACTCCCCATCCCGCAGAATCACGTCGAAAGACTGCCGCAGTGAATTAATCCGCGGATTCTCCGGGCTCTCCGCGGGAATGCTTCTTGCTTTGATCTCTTTCACGTCGGTTACCGAGACTGAAGAACGATCAAGCGTCGTCTCGATGCGATAGCGGCCGTCGCCGACTGCCGAGACGGTACAGTCATAGTTGGTGCCGATATCGATATACGTGAACTGCTCTTTCTGCGTCATCACCGGGATACGCGTGCCTACGCGGCCGCTTCCTCTCGTGTTCTCGTTGGGCTTTGCAGAGACAGAGAGCTCGTAGGGCAGGCTGGCGACTTCATGGTTGTCATTAAACTCGTGAAGAATGATGGTGATTTTTAGAGGCGTGCGCTGATCAGGAGTGGGCTTGGAGTTCTCCTGGCCGTAGACGGAAACTGCCACAAAGAGTAGCGCGCCGGCGAGTGCCGCAATCTTTTTCCAGGATTTCATCGTTTGCTCCTGTTACGTGTTGTTTGTACTTGCGCGTGCAGCATAAAGACGCCTCTCGCGGCGCAATCGTTCAGTTCGCGCTCGAACTGGCTTCTGAATTCATCTTGTCCATCGGCTGGACCTCGAGGAGCGGAATTTCGAGCGGTTTCGCGCCGGCCGCCTCGTCGGATTTCTGCGAGGCGCTCACCAATGGTGTCGCGTCAATCCGGCCCTCGGCGACATCCATCGTGAAGCGAACTGTCGCAAAGAGTTCGCTGCGATCGATGCGAACGCGAAGCGCAGGCGAAGTCGAAGCTGCGGCCGTGGCGACGACCGGATGTAGCGACGGCGTCTCCCGCACGTTCGGCGCTCCGGGGGAATTCGCGTGCACGGGCGCGGACGGATGATCCGCTGCGGCTGCTTGCGGGGGCTGCGCGCCGGGTGTGGACGCAATGTGCACTGCATTCGCGTCGCGCTGATGCGGCGTCATCACACCTCGATAGTGCAGGAACGCGAGCAGAGCCGCGAGAGCGGTGGCGCCGGCGAGGAGTGGCAGCCAGCTAAGAACCGGACGCGGCGCGCGCTCGGACTCGGAGGCGATGCGGCGCCGGAGCCGCGCATTGAAATCGGGCGAAGGGACTGCTTCGAAACGCGTTTGTAGCTGCCGATCGAGACTGCCGAGAAATTCACGCCGGCGGGCGAACTCGCGGCGGCAGCCTTCGCAGATCTCGAGATGCAGGCGAAACGCCTGTGCGTCGGCGCCGGATTGTGCGCCGAGTGCGGCTGCGTTTAGCGCGTCTTGATATTGCTGGCAGTCCATTGCAGTTTCTCCGCCATTTGCTTGCGAGCTAAAAAGAGTCGTGACTTCACCGTGCCCTCGGGAATCTCGAGCAGCACGGCGACTTCTCGCGTGTCATAGCCCTCGATTGCCGCGAGCACCATCACCAGGCGCAGCTTATCGGGCAGCGCGTCGAGTGCGATATTCACTTTGTTTTCGAACTCTCGCGAGGCCGCGATGTCTTCGGCGTTTGCAGCGGCCGCCTCAGCCGCGACGGCAAATGATGCGGCCGCGTCTTCGTAGCGCTGACGCCGCCCTCGCGCGCGAATGCGATCAAGCGCGAGTCGCCAGGCCATGCGCACGAGCCACGAGCGGAACTTCTCGCGATCGCGCAGCCGATGAAAATTATGATAGGCGCGAACCAACGCATCCTGCGCCACGTCCTCGGCTTCCGCGCGATTGCGCAAAACGCCCAGAGCCACGCGAAACGCCAGCGCGGGACAATCGGCCAGCCGTTCCTCGAATTCGCGCGCCAGCGACGCGTCCGGACTCACAAAAGTTCCCGCGAAGCTTTCCGCAAAAGCATCCATTGCCGTCCCAATTCGCAAGACGCCGCTCGATGGTTTGGAGTTCACTGAGTTTGGGGGGCGAGCTGCCGGGGCCTAAAGATCGAGCCGCGCAAGCAGAGCCTCGATGTTGGATGCGTCCACGACGAGCTCGGGACGCTTGGTGGCGAGGTCATCGGATTCATCGAAGGCTTGGAAGAGGCGCATCTTGGCTACGGCGTATTCTTCGGTGCCGTTGAGCGTGCGGCCCAGGCGGCGGGCGCAGTCTTCGCGCGTGTTGCGGCCGACGAAAATTCGCAGCGGAAACATCGTCTTGCGATCGGCGGAGACGTAGTAGATGTACGCGTTGCCGGGTTCGCCGTTGCGTTCCGCGGGTACCGCATCGTGAAACTGATACTGGTAAACGTAGCCGCTCTCGGCGGAGTAGCTTTTTACACGCCGGACAGCTTCGGGCTTCGCCATACGCGCATTATTCGGCGTGCCGGTGCCGGTGTCAATCGAGGGGGCGCCGAGCAACCTGATGCAATTCGTCGGACGATTCTGCGACGCATGCTGTGCACTGGTGCGCAGGCGACGGATTGCGAGTCCCAAATCAGGATGCTGCAGTGCCAGCGTGGAACCGGAAAAGTTGCATTCTTCTTCGATGTCTTCGAGTGTTGTTGACGGAAGGCCATTCCTCGACTCCCTATCGATAGACACTGTGAGCTGCAACGGGTTGAATGAGCGTCGTTTAGCTCAGCAACAGTTGAGTTGCGACGGAAGTTTGCGCTGCGAGGCGCGCGTGCACCGGAGTGGCACAACGAATGCGAGTGCTGCTTTTCGATGACTCGCGAAATCCTCTCGAAACAAAATTGCATTTGCCGCGTGCGTCGGCGGAGGTTGCTGCGCTGGGAAACTGCCATCGCCTTGCTTGCGAGCGCTATGGCGTTTGCGTCTGGATGCACAGGGACCGCCAGCGGTGGTGGTGGCGGCGGGCAGAAAAATGTCGCCGTCAAGATTTCGCCCCCGAGCGCGTCGCCGGTGCTCGGCGCGGCCGTGAATTTTCAGGCGAACGTAACGGGCGCGACGAACACCGGGGTCACCTGGACGGTCAACGGAGTAGCCGGCGGCAGCGCGCAAACCGGCACGATCAGCTCGAGCGGGCAATACAGCGCACCCTCAATGCTGCCGGCGACTACGAGCGTCACTGTGACCGCCACGAGTGCGGCCGACGCGAGCGCGAGCGATTCGGCAGGCGTCACGATTACCAGCGACATCGAGGTGCAAATTTCGCCGTTGGCGGCGGGTGTCTTGCCGGGCGCGACGCAGCCATTCACGGCCACCGTAACGAGTTCCGGAAAGCCGGCGCCGGACGTGAAGTGGAGCGTGAACGAAATAAACGGCGGTGATGCAACAAATGGAACGATTGCTGCGACTGGCGTTGACGCAGCGATGTTTACCGCGCCGGGAGCGTTGCCTTCGCCCCCGACCGTCAACGTGACGGCGACAAGCGTGGCCGATCCTTCGAAGTCGGCAACGGCGAGCGTGGGAATCGGTTGTACGAGCGTGAATTCAATCGCGCCGACCTCGGCAACTCTAACGCTGGGCCAATCGCAGGATTTTGCCGCTGCCCTATGCGTCCCCTCGGGGACACCGGTGAATTGGGACGTCAACGGAGTTGTAGGCGGAAGCGCGGCGCTCGGGTCGGTGACGAACACGGGAGCGGCGACGACGACGTACACGGCGCCAGTGGATCGTCCAGCAACGAGCCCGCTGACGATTCACGCAGTCGCTGATGGATTCTCGGCGGCGGCTACGGTCACTATCGTCAGCAATGTGTCGATCAGCATTGTTCCAGGGAGCGGGACGCTGGTGGTCCAGCAGCGCGCGAGTTTCACGGCGCTCGTGAGCAATTCCCCGGATGAATCCGTGGTCTGGACTGTGCAAGGCGTGACGAACGGAAATGCGCAGGTCGGCCAAGTCTGCGTGACGAATTCGAATCCGTGCGTGCCTCCAGCCGGTGCGGGCACCGGCACAATCGACTATCTCGCTCCCAGCACGGTGCCTTCGCAGAATCCAGTACTGCTCACGGCGACGAGCAACGCAGACGCGTCGCGGAGCGCCAGCGCGCAAATCAAAATCGTAGGTACCGGCGGCGCGTCATCCGACGTAGTCGTTTCTCCTGCCAACGCGTTCCTTCCGCCGTCCGGCTCCGCGCCCAGCCAGTTGCAGTTCACGGCCACCGTGACGGGCACGAGCAACACCGCCGTGACCTGGTCGGTCACGAGCGGCGTCACTGGATCGGGATGCAGCGGCACGGCTTGCGGCACCATCGATTCCAACGGCCTTTACACCGCGCCGGACGCCGCGCCCTCGCCGAATGCGATTTCCGTGACCGCAACGAGCATGGCGGATTTGTCCCAATCGGCGTCCGCTTCCGTTTCGATCACCACGGGACCAACGATCGAGCAGATCCTGCCATCGAGCGTGATGGCCGGAGTAGCGTCGGATTTCACGCTGGCGGTGAATGGCGCGGGCTTCGTCGCGGGCCGAGGGTCGGGCGCTTCGGTGATTCTGGTGAACGGGAATCCGCTGATTACGATCTGCGATTCGGCGGCGCACTGCACCGCGCCGCTGCAGGCACAAGACCTCGGCAATCCCGGCGTTCTCACAATTCAGATCCAGAATCCGGGCGATCCGGGGCCGCTGTCGAATCCGGTGCTCTTTGTGATCGTGCCGTTCACGCTGACCGAAACGGTGATTTCGCTGAGCAATTCGCAGCCCGAGAGCGACGGCAACGACATCGTCGTCTTTGAGCCGACCACCGCCGGCTCGGGGCCCTCGCAAATCAACGTGGATTTTGCCGGCCCGATCACCGCCGGGCCGACGTGCAATTTCGATTCTTCGCCGATCACCATAGTGCGCCCCGCGAGCGGCACGGCGACCTCCAGCATCTGCATCCACGGGAACACTCTAGATCCCGGTTTCTTCTATCAATTCAGCGGGCCTCCGGCGCCGGATATCTCGATCGCTCCATCGGAGCTGGCCGGACTTTTTCCGAACACGATTGAACTGGACTTGACGATTTCGAGCGCGACGCTGCCCGGAGTGCGCACGCTCTTCATCACCACGCCGAATAACGACCAGGCGGTGGCAACGGCGCTCGTGGAGGTGCAGTGATGCATTTATTCGGCTGGAGGAAGGCCGTGGTTCCGCTCGGACGGGAACGAGGTATTGCTGCCGTTGCGGTCGGCGCGCAGCGATGCGAATGCGTGCATACGTTGGTGTTTGCGGTAGCAATTTTCCTGGCGCTCGCGCCGGATGCCTGGCCGACGACGTTCGTCAAAATGTCGCTTGAACAACTCACTGCGGCAACGCCGCTGATCGTGCGGGCGCGCTGCCAGGGGAGCATCGTGAGCACGGAGAAAAGCGAAATCTGGACCATCACTTCATTTGAAGTTCGCGAAGTTTGGAAAGGAAGCGCGCCGCAGGTGGTGCGCGTGCGGCTGCTCGGTGGGCGCACGGCGGAGCTGACTTCGCACGTTGACGGACTGCCGCGATTTCGCCCGGGCGAGGACGTGGTGCTGTTTCTCGTGCCGTTGCGCCGGGGCAATTATTCGGTCACGAGTTGGGCGCAGGGAACTTTCAGGATTCACCGCGCGGGAGCGAACGCGCAGCTCGTCGTGACGCAGGATACGGCGGCGTTCTCTCCCGCGGAGTTCACCGGCGGGTCAGCTTCGCCTGGCGTGTACAGCAGTGCTGTTCGCGGCATGTCGCTCGACGAATTTCGGCGCCGGGTGACAGCGACGATCGCGCAGCATCCGTAGCGACGCCGGCGCTACCAACGATTGAGCCGTTTGCGTGTGGAGGAAATTGCGATGAGAAGAATTCATAAGTGGTGCATAGCGATGGCCGCGATCGCGGCGGCCGGCGCGTGGCCCGCGGCGCGCGGCTACGTCGTCGAAACGACGGTGCCGCAGGCGCAAGCTTGCCCGGCGCCCGATCGCTGGAATCTCTCGGCGGCGTCGCCGATTCAGTTGCAGTGGAGCACTTCGCTGGCGAGCGCGCAGCAGATTCTGACCGTCGCGCCGCTCGGCTCTCCCGACCAATTGCTTGAAATCCAATCCGTGATCCAAACGGCGCTCAACGCCTGGACGGGCGTGGACAGTACCTCGGCGAATCCCAACTATGTGCCCGGCGTGGTGGGCACGATCGGCACGACGAACGCCGCATTCACATGTACGAACGACGACGGCTCGGGCGCCGATGGCCTCAACACCATCTGCTTCAATCAATCGAGCGAAGATTTCACCATCGGCGTGCTGGCCTTCACGCGCACGATCACGGCGAACGCGCCCGGAGTGTCGGTGGGCGCAAGCGGCCCGGCGGCTTTCGCAGGGCAATTGCTCGATTCCGACACGCTCTTCAACAACACCGGACATCTCTAACAA
>DAITPO010000139.1:0-5776 GCA_036833535.1 Candidatus Acidiferrales bacterium
TTCTACGGACACTGTCCTTTCGTACCATATGAATCATGACAAAACACTGCTAGCTTACCGTCGGGAATCGCAAATGAGCCCGGCCGCCACACTAAGAAAAACAGCCCCAGCAGGCAGTCCGATCCACGGTTTTCTATTCAAGACACCGAGGGAAGCAGAAATCGACGTAACTCTTTGAAAATAAAGCACGGACGTCTTTTCTATTCAAGACAAAAACGCGCCTGTTTTGAAGCTCTCCTGATCCGCTAAATACACGTTTGGAGCCGCCGGACAGACGCCAATCGATCGCCACGCAATCTCGAAAGCTCCATGCGACAGCAGACTATCGCATAGAAGCTAAATCGTAGACTCCATCAACAGCCACGATTCATTTGAAACGTAGGAAAGCACACATTTGCACCGCAACGAAACCAATGAAGCGACATAAAGAAGAGCGTGGCGCAGTTTGCCGCGAATTCACCGTCGTCGCGCGCGAGGCCCGGCTGGCACGAAAGACAACTCGCGGCTGGTACTATGCGATACATAACCTCAAGCAGTATCACTTTTTTGATTGACCTTTGTTCGACCTGACCTATTATCGGAGCCCACTAGGTCAGGCCAAATCGGAACTCCCGATTTGACTGTCAGGGAAAATTGAGAACCGACATTCTGGGGTACAAGGAGGATTCGTGAACCGAAGACTCAGTATATTCTTGCTCGCGGTCGTCGCGATGGTGCTGGTCGTAAGATTGGATTGCCAGGCGCAAGCGCTTCCGCCGATGACGCGCCACGTGCGCGACGCCATTGCCACCGGTCAGGCGCGCTCAGTCGGGAAACTTCCCGCCACGCAGTCCATGCGCCTCACCCTGGTTCTGCCGCTTCGCAATCAATCCCATTTAGATCAGTTCTTGAAGGACCTGTACGATCCCTCCAGCCCGTATTTTCATCAATTCCTGAGCGTGGATGAATTCACCTCCTTGTTTGGGCCCAGCAAAGAAGATTATGCCGCATTGACCAATTTTGCGGAGGCGAACGGCTTCACCGTGGTGGGCACTTCCCGCAATCGCCTGAATCTCGATATCACCGGAACAGTGTCGACGATTGAAAAAGCCTTCCATGTAACCATGGGCGTCTATCAACATCCCACCGAGAATCGCACCTTCTTCGGCCCGGACCGCGAACCCACTCCCAACGTTTCCGTGCAGCTCTGGCGCATCGCCGGCCTCGATAACTATTCGATCCCGCACCCGGCAGGCTTGCACAGGAACAAGGGAGCGAAGCCCAACGCGACGACCGGCTCCGGTCCGTCGGCCTCCTTCCTCGGCAGCGACATGCGTGCCGCCTATTACGGCGGCTCAGCTCTCGGTGGCGCCGGCCAGTCGCTCGGGTTGCTGGAATATGCCGGCACCGATCTGGCCGACCTGACTACGTACTACACAAACGCGCATCAAACGAATGCTGTCCCGGTCACGCTCGTTTCCACCGACGGCACCAGCACCGCCTGCGTCGCTCCCGGCTGCGATGACACCGAGCAGACGCTCGACATGACGCAAGCCCTGGGCATGGCGCCCGGTATGTCAGGCCTCATCGTTTACGTAGGCTCAAACGATGCCCCCATATTTAATTCCATGGCCACGCGCACTCCGCTAAACGCGCAATTGAGCTCTTCGTGGACGTGGTCTCCGGCCGATCCCAACACCGACAATCCCTATTTCCAGGAGTTCGCCGCGCAGGGACAGAATTTGTTCCAAGCGTCCGGCGATAGCGGCGCATGGCGAACAGGTTCGGCGATCTACCCTGCCGACGATGTGTTTGTCACCTCGGTCGGCGGCACCGATTTGGTCACCGGTAGCGCGGGCGGTGCATGGAGCTCGGAGACCGCTTGGGTTGACGGTGGCGGCGGCATTTCGCCGGACAAGTATTCGATTCCGTCCTGGCAGACGACCGCGGCTTCTGGCTGCTCGAGTTGTTCGAAAACCCTCCGCAACGGCCCGGACGTTTCGGCCAACGCAAATTTCACGTTCTACGTCTGCGCCGACCAAACCACCTGCACCGCCAACGAGTACGGCGGGACCAGCTTTGCGGCTCCCATGTGGGCTGGCTATATGGCGCTGGTCAATCAGCAAGCAGTCTCCAGCACCGGCAAAACCGTCGGCTTCATCAACCCGCTCATCTATCCGATCGCTGCGGGGTCGAGCTACGGCACCGATTTCCACGACATCACCAGCGGCAGCAACGGCTTTTCGGCCACTACTGGCTACGATTTGGCCACCGGCCTCGGCAGTCCGAACGGCTCCGGCCTGATCAATGCCCTCGCCGGAAGCTCATCGTCACCGACGTTTAGCTTGTCGGCCTCGCCCGGTTCTCTCTCCGTGGTACAAGGCAACAATGGCACGTCGACGATCACTTCCACGGTCTCGGGCGGCTTCAGTTCGGCCGTCGCGTTATCCGCGAGTGGCCAGCCGACAGGCGTGACCGTGACCTTTAATCCTTCGACCATCACGGCGCCTGGCTCTGGCACGTCAACGATGACGATGGCCGTGGCCTCGACCACCGCGACTGGCACATACACCATCACGGTAACTGGGACAGGCGCAAGCCAGACGCACACCACAACCGTGTCACTGACCGTGACCGCGCCTGGCTCTGGCAACTTCACTCTGTCCGCCTCACCGACCAGCTTGAGCATCACACGCAACTCGCACGGCTCGAGCACCATCACGATTACGCCCTCGGGCGGCTTCACGGGCTCCGTGACGCTTTCCGCGGCGGGTATGCACTCCGGCACGACTGCGGCGTTCAGCCCGAATCCGGCGACCGGCACGAGCACGGTTACGTTCACCGCCAGCAGCTCGGCAACTACCGGAACGGTGACCGTAACCATTACCGGTATATCGGGCAGCCTGACCCATACAACAACGATCAGCCTAAGAGTCCGCCGCTAAGCGCGGACCAATTCGGCGGCGCGGCGCGATTTCAGGGGCCACGCCGCCGCCCGATGTTTGAAAGGGGGCGCTTTTGCTACGCGCCCCTTTTTCTTGATATCTAGCCCGCGAACGGCCGCGATTTGGCCCCGTGCTTGTTTCTCGACCCACTCGATCCAACCAGCCACGTAGCTGCCTACTTTCGGGCCACTTTGAAGCTTGCTTGTAATACCAAGCACGATTTCCGTTCGTTCTCACGGTGTGTGAATTTGCGCCTCGGTGCGCATCGGCTTAGAATTGATGCCGGTCAGGCCTCTGCAGTTGAGGTAATTCATCCAGACATTCGAGAGGGAAGACGGGAATCGTGATGCGGTCTCTTCGCATTGTCGCTTGCGCGGTAGGTTTACTTCTCATCGCCGCGCAGAAGCCTGGAAAGACGCAGCAACTTTCGCCGCACGGCTACGTCAACGATTTCGCCGGCGTCCTGAACGTCGAGACGAAGCAGAAGCTCGAAGCGCTCTGCACCGAGGTCGACCAGAAAGCTCACGCGCAAATCTCCGTGGTGACGGTCACCTCGCTCGATGGCGAGTCCGTCGAGCAATTTACCGTGGACCTAGCCATGGGTTGGGGAATCGGACCGAAGGGCAACAGCCGGGGCGTGTTGGTTCTGCTCGCGCCTTCTGAGCACAAATATCGGATTGAAGTGGGCTACGGACTCGAACCGATCCTGCCCGACGGCAAAGTGGGCAGCTTCGGACGCGAAGCCGTGCCGTTGCTGCGCGACGGAGACTATAGCGGGGCAGTGACGTTGATGACCCGCCGCGTGGCCGAGACCATCGCCGCCGATCAGAAAGTTACTCTCACTTCGTTTTCAAGCATTTCGAGTGAGCCTAAACCGACGGAATCGAATGGCGATAAGCTCGGCATCGTCGGTTTCATCATCTTTGTCGTTTTCTTCTTTTGGTTCATGTCCATGTTGTTTCGTCGCGCCACTTATCGTGGCCGTCGCTCCGGATGGTTCGGCGGGCCGTGGTTTTGGGGCGGTGGCGGATGGAGCGGAGGAGGTTGGAGTGGAGGCGGGTCTTGGGGCGGCGGAGGTGGTGGCGGGGGAGGATTTGGCGGATTCGGCGGGGGCTCGTTCGGTGGCGGAGGAGCGAGCGGCAGTTGGTGAAAATTCGAGCGGGCGATTGAGTCGGGAAACGGCTCGGCAATCGCTGTCGCAGAAGAGCGGGGAATGGAGAAAGAACTCGTAGAGCTGATCGAGAAGCTGAAGGAAGCGGCGGGCGTCAATTTGAAATCGGTGGTGCTCTATGGCTCCGCCGTCACAGGCGAATTCGCCGCGGGACGCTCCGATTTGAATGTGCTGTGTATCGTTGAGCGATCGGGCGCCTCCCAGTTGGAGGCTTTGCGGCCTGCGGTCGCATGGTGGATGCGGCAGGGGCAGGCCGCGCCGCTGGTTTTCACCATCGAAGAATTGCGGCGGTCGGCCGATATTTTTGCGATCGAGCTGCTGGATATCGTGGCGAATCACCGCACTCTTTTCGGCGACGACCACTTCCTGAATTTTGAAGTGCCGACTTGGCTGCATCGCCTGCAAGTCGAACGCGAGCTGCGAACCAATTGGGTTCGTTTGCGGCGGGCTGTTCTGGCCGCGCCGGCGAAGAATCACGTACTGCTCGCACTGATGACCGATTCCATTTCGTCATTTGCGACTTTATTTCGCCACGCGCTTTTAGGCATGGGAGAGGCGCCGCCGCGTTCGATGCGCGAGGCTATCGAGGGGGCGGCGCATTTGGTGGGAGCTGATCCTGCTCCGTTCTTGACGGTGCTGGAGGCTCGCGACGGAAAGCGTAAGGCTGCGGATATCGATGTTGAGGCCGTGTTGCATGGATATTTGGAGTTGGTCGAGTTGATCACGGATGAAGTCGATCGGCGCTTTCAGCCCCGGCGGTGAAGGAGAACCGGAGATACCGCAGAGACGCTGAGGGCGCAGAGATTTCGCAGAAATTACTCTTTCGAGTGACTGTGATACCGTATCGGCGGGAGGAACCGCATGAAGAAGGGGCTTGTCGCTGTCGTCGTCGCTGTAATCGTTCTAATGCTCGTGCCCCTGGCGCTCGCCGGGTCGTACGTCGGCCGCCGCAACCAGATGGTCACGAAGAACGAGACGGTACGCTCGGACTGGGCACAGGTTGACAATGTTCTGCAGCGCCGCGCGGATTTGATTCCGAATCTCGTCGCCACCGTGAAGGGATTTGCCGCGCAGGAACAGACCGTCTTTCACGACGTGGACGCAGCGCGCGCGGCACTCCTCGGCGCCCAAACGCCGCAGGACAAAATCGCGGCGAACGGCCAGCTCGATGGCGCGCTTAGCCGCTTACTCTTGATCGTCGAGAACTACCCGCAGCTCAAGTCCAATGAGAGCTTTTTGAAGCTCCAGGATGAGCTGGCCGGCACGGAGAATCGCATTGCCGTTGAGCGGCAGCGCTACAACGATGCCATTCAGGACTACAACACGTACATCGGCCTGTTTCCCAACAACATCGTCGCCAACATCGCCGGCTTCAAGCGCAATGAGGCCTATTTCAAGGCCTCGGAAGCCTCGAAAGAGGTCCCGAAAGTCGAGTTTCCACCGCCGAACCGCTGAGCCGGGCGCGCGTCCTTGACCCGCTTGGTAGCGTGCGCTACGCTAATTTGAGTGTTGTTCCGGCCTGCTTGCCACGAGGAGTTTGGCTGCCAATCTAGATGAAACAGACCGTTCGATTGCTGGGAGAAGCCTCGGATTTCTGCGGCACCCTCGACGAGAACCTGAAACTCTTCGAATCCGCCTTGCAAGTGACCGCCAACCTGCGGGACAGCAAGATCGAGATTGT
>DAITPO010000139.1:5876-9475 GCA_036833535.1 Candidatus Acidiferrales bacterium
GGGACGGGAAAGACCTACCTCGCCGTGGCCATGGCGGTCTCTGCGCTGCTTTCGAAGCAAGTGAACCGCATCATTTTGGCGCGCCCGGCAGTTGAGGCCGGTGAGCGGCTGGGCTTTCTTCCCGGTACGCTTCAGGAAAAAGTGGATCCCTACATGCGCCCGCTCTATGACGCGCTCTACGACCTTCTCGAAACCGACAAGCTCGAACGTTTTCTCGAGAAGGGCATCATCGAAGTCGCGCCGCTGGCTTTCATGCGCGGACGGACGCTGAACGATTCCTTCGTGATTCTCGATGAGGCGCAGAACACCACCAGCGAACAGATGAAGATGTTCCTGACGCGCCTCGGCTTCAATTCCAAGGCGGTGATCACCGGGGACATCACGCAAATCGATCTGCCGAGCGAGCGCCGCTCGGGCCTGATCGAAGCGATCGAAATTGTGGGGAAGATCGACGGCATCGCCTTCGTTTATTTCGATGAGCGCGACGTGGTGCGCCATAGCCTGGTGCAGCGAATCATCAAGGCGTACGACGAGCACGTGGCCTCGCAGCCCTATGTGCCGGGCCGCGGCCCCGCAGGCACCGCGGCGCGCGAGCATCCGCCGCGCGTTCCGCGTCCTTAGCCAACCGCCCATGGTTCTCAACCGACAGAATCGTGTTCGTGTTCCCGTCGCCCCGCTGGATCGATTTCTTGGCAGCGTTCTGCGACATTTCCGGCTGCCCGCGGATAGCGTGACCGTGTGCTTCGCGCGCGACGCCGATGTGGCGCGCTGGAATCGAATTTATCGTCGGAAACATGGCTCGACGGACGTCCTATCGTTTCCGGCCGCCAGCAACGGTGCGAGCGCGAGGATTGTTCGGCAATTGAGAACGCGTCGCCGAATGACGAGGAATTCAACGGCGGGACAATATCTGGGCGATATTGCCATCTCGCCCTCCGTCGCGCGCCGGAATGCCGAGCGCTTCGAGCGCTCGCTTTCGCTCGAGTTGAGGATTTTGATTCTGCACGGAGTGCTGCATTTGCTTGGCTACGATCACGAGTCCGACCACGGTGAAATGGAGCGCTACGAACTGCAATTGCGCTCGCGGTTCCGGCTGGCCTGAATCATGGCGATCTTTCTTTACACTCTCGGCGTACTCGGCCTAACCGCAGGCCTCGTCGTCTTTTCCTATCTCGATCGCGTCTATCGCGAGATGGGGCGAGTCACGACTCGCCGCATTCACGAGCACCTCGATGTGTTCGAAGCGGACGTCGAGCCGCGACTCCACTTGGAAAGGCACCGCGCGGCCACCGCCTTCAGCCTGCTGAGTCGCATGTGGCTCGTGCTAGTGGCCGTCGAAACCGCGCGGGGCGTGTTGTTTTTCGTGCCCGGAACCTGGGAAGCCGTCGCGCAGATGGTGACGTTCCTAGGCATCGAAGTCATCCTGGCGATGCAGTTCATTCCCTACGTGCTGGTGGCGCGGGCGTCGGGGCGATGGTGCGCGCCGTTGGTCCCGGCAATCCGCGTGTTCCTATGGACGATCTGGCCGGTGTACGCGATTTTGGATCTCGTTGTGTCCTTCCTCAACATCACCGACGAAGATAGCGAGCATGGCGCTCCAGAGCCCGAGCAGCAGGCCATCGAAGCGCTGGTCGAAGCCGCCACGGAAGAGGGAATTCTCGAACACGATGAAGCGCGCATGATCGAGCAGGTAGTCGAGTTCAGCGACAAGCGCGTCCGCGAAGTGATGACGCCGCGGCCCGACGTGATCGCCATATCGGCTTCTGCGTCGCTCGAACAATTGCGCAACCTGTTCGTGGAATCGAAGTTCTCGCGTATTCCTGTGTACGAGAAAAATCTCGACGATATGGTTGGGCTGGTTTTCGCGCGCGATATTTTGAAGGTTCCCGAAAGGGAGGCTGGACAGCGCACGGTTCGCGAATTGATGCGCCGGCCGATGTTTGTCCCTGAAACCAAGTTTGGTTCGGAGTTGCTCAAGGAAATGCGGCGCAAGAGCGAGCAAATCGCGATTGTCATCGACGAATATGGACTCGTCGCCGGAATTGTAACCGTGGAAGACCTCGTCGAAGAGATTATCGGAGAGATCGAAGACGAAGACCGCGCGCCCGCGCCCGACGTGGTGCGCGAACCTTCCGGCAGCCTGGTGTTGCGCGGAAGCGTTTCCGTCGAAAAATTGAAGGAGCTTTTTGGTATCGAAATCGAAGTCACGCAACAGAACGCCGGCGCGGCTACGCTCTCCGGGCTTCTGAACAGCGTGGCGGGCCACGTTCCGGCAACCGGAGAGAAGATCGACTACGACGGCCTGCAGTTCGAAGTACTCGAAGCCAATCAGCGCAAAGTGCTGCGGCTTCGCGCGCGACGCGCTTTGGGCGCGGCGCAGTCTAGGACTATCTGAGTGGCGCAGCCATTCATGCCCGAAATCACCATGGTGAAACAAGTTGGCATTTAAGTCCGGCTTCATCGCCGTCGTCGGCCGCCCGAACGCGGGAAAATCCACTCTGGTCAATACGCTCGTCGGGCGCAAAGTTGCGATCGTCTCTCCGAAGCCGCAAACCACGCGCAATCGCATTCAGGGAATTGTGAATCGCGATGACGCGCAAATCGTGCTCATCGATACTCCCGGCATCCATCGCGCAGGCAACGCGCTCAGCCGGCAAATGATGAGCGAAGCGCAGCAGGCCATCGACGAAATCGACGTGCTCTCGCTGATCGTGGATGCCGTCGTCGATTTCGGCGCGAACGATCGCTCGGCGCTCGAATGGATTGCGCAGTTTCATGGCCCGGTATTTCTGCTGCTGAACAAAGTCGACCGCATTCCGAAAGAGAAATTGCTGCCGCTGATTGATCGCTACCGCGCCTTGCGCGATTTCGCCGAAATCGTTCCCATCTCGGCTTTGACCGGCGATGGCTTGCCGGATCTGGTGAAAACTTGGACGTCGTATCTGCCCGAGCATCCCGCTTATTTTCCGGCCGATCAATTCACCGACCAGCCCGAAAGATTCCTGGCCAGCGAATTGATCCGCGAGAAATTAATTGGCGCCACGCACGAGGAACTTCCGGCTTCGCTCGCCGTGGCCATCGATACATTCGAAGAATCGGAAAAGCTGGTTCGCATCCGCGCGACGATCTATGTCGAGCGGGAAGGCCAGAAGGGAATCGTGATCGGAAAGCGCGGCGAGATGCTGAAGAAGGTCGGCACCGAAGCCCGCATCGAAATCGAGGGACTGCTCGGAGTCAAAGTGTTTTTGGAATTATTCGTGAAAGTTCAAGCCAATTGGCGGCAAAAGTCCGGCATGGTTCGCCAGCTTGATTGGCATCGGCAATTGGAACAGCTCGGCGGGGACGACACAGAGGAGTAGCGCGCCGTTCTCTCAGTTGGTGCGTTCGGCCCGCTCGGGCGCCGCGCCGGCAATTCCCAGCGATTTCATCTTGCGATAGAGATGGCTGCGCTCCAGACCTAGTGCGGCAGCGGCTCGCGTCATATTCCAGCGATTCTCCTCCAGCTTTCTGAGAACGAATTCGCGCTCGTAGGCCGAGCGCGCTTCCTGAAGGCTCGCGTAAGGCCGATGTGGGCTGCTCGAAGCTCCGCGGAAAACCTC
>DAITPO010000140.1:0-9266 GCA_036833535.1 Candidatus Acidiferrales bacterium
CTGCACCTCCATCACCCCATGCCCACGGCGGCCGGCACCCCCACCGGCCGCCTTTCTTCTTTTGCGGCAGAACCCACGGTCATTTCGACGCTACTTTTAGTTTCACCTCGTGCTTGACTTCTCGTATCCGCGAATTTATACACTCTGGCAGATTCTTCAGGCGGCGCTGATTTCGGAGTGATTCGGCAGCTCCGGCTCGATCTGGGGTGTTCGGCGGGTGCGTTCCAGCCTACGTTACTCTCATCCGGCAAAAGCCGCCTACGGAGGTGTGGCATGAGGCAAACGCTGAGTCTTCCCCGGAGTGTCCTTCTACTCGCACTGATCTTCGCATCCGCCGCTGTGGCCTGGGGCCAGGACACGGCTTCGCTCCGCGGCACGATCAGCGATCAGAGCGGCGGCGTAATCGTCGGGGCGAAAATCACGCTGACGAATTCGAATACCAACATCTCCCGCACCACCACCAGCGGCAATGATGGCGGCTATCTCTTCACGTCCGTTATCGTCGGCACCTATTCGCTCACGGTTGCCCATGCCAGTTTTCAAACCTCAGTGCAGACCAACATCGTTCTCGAGCTGAACCAGAACGGGCGCGTGGATGTGTCCCTGAAGCTCGGCGAATCCTCACAGACCGTGGAAGTCACCGCTGTCGTGGCGCAGGTGGATACGGCCAGCGCGGTTCTGGGCAAAGTGGAAGACGAGCGCGCTATTCGCGATCTTCCTTTACTCGATCGGGACACTCTGCAGCTCGGCTTGTTGCAAGCCGGCGTATTCGCTCCCGACCCCGACGATTCGTCAGGCAACCCCTTTTCCGTCAGCGGCCAGCGCTCTGAGTCGCTCACGTTTCTGCTTGACGGCGCCAACAATACCGACTTCCTCGGCAACAACATCGTGGTCAGCCCCAATCCGGACGCCGTCGAAGAATTCAAAATTCTCACCAACAATTACGACGCGGAATACGGCCGCACTTCCGGCGGCATCGTCAACCAGATCACCAAGTCCGGCACGAACCAGTTCCATGGAGACGTTTTCGAATTCCTCCGCAATGACGCCCTGAACGCCCGCGATTTCTTTGCCGCCGACCGCTCTTCCTTCAAGCGCAACGTATTCGGCGCCACCACCGGAGGGCCGATCAAGAAGGACAAAACGTTTTTCTTCCTCGCGTACCAAGGCGCCCGCCGCCGCGAGGGGCAGACGCCCACGCCCGTCGCCGTCCTCAGTCCGACCGAGCGCACCGGAGATTTCGGCGACATTTGTAGCTCCTACGATGGCGGCGGCAACTGCACCGACCCCAATGGCACGCAGCTCTTCAATCCCATCACGGGCAATATCATCCCCTTCAACAACATGGCCACGGCAGGCCTGGTCAATCCCACCATTCAGACTTACATCAATAAGTATCTGCCCATGCCCAACGTGGCGGGCACGAACAATTTCGAGGCTTCTCCGGTCGCGGCGATCAGCGACGATCAGGGCATCTTGCACATCGATCACAACCTCACCTCTCATGACACCCTCGCTTTTGTCTATGTCATCGATGATATCCGCGACTTCTTTCCGGAAGAGGGTGGGACCATTTCCACCAACATCGGCGCTCAGCCCGATGGACAAGGTGGCGACGTTCCCGTTGGCTCCGGCGGAACGGACAAAAGCCGCACGCAGATTGGCACGTTCACGTGGACGCACACGTTTTCCGGCGGGAAGCTGAATCAGTTTCGCTTCGCCGCGAGCCGCTATGCCACGCTTCAGGCTGTGCCCGCAGATTCCACGTCGCCCTCGGCTCTGGGATTTACCAACGTTTTCCCCGACGACCCGGGCGGAGCGGCTCCGCCGATTATTTTTGGGCCTTCCTTCACGCTTGGTCCTTCGGCGCAAGGTCCCACCAAGCTGCGCCGCGCCACTTTCGAGTGGGAAGACAATTTCACATGGACGTTGGGACGCCACGAGATCAAGTTCGGCGGAGACATCACGCGCATCCGCCAGAACTATCACTACGATTTCTATAACAATGGCAGCTTCGACTTCACCTTCGGCGACTTCACCGGCGACGAGTACGCCGATTTTGTCGGCGGATTCTGGGACAATTATTTTCAATTCTCCCAGGCCCTCTACGGTATTCGCACTGGCTCGTTCGCGGGATATGTGCAGGATACCTGGAAGATCTTGCCGCGCCTGACCCTGAACTACGGATTGCGCTATGAGTTCAACTTGCCGCAGCGAGACATTCACAACAACATTCTGGGCTTCTTCCCGGGCCAACAATCTGTCAAGTTTCCCGGAGCACCCACCGGAATTCTCTACCCCGGCGATCCCGGAACGCCGAATGACGCGCTCGTATATCCGGATTACAACAACTTCGCTCCGCGCTTCGGCTTTGCCTGGGATATGTTCGGAAATGCCAAGCTCGTCATGCGCGGCGGCTTCGGGATCTTCTATGACATCGAAGACGGGGCACTGAACTTGCAATTCGGCGGGCAGCCGCCCTTCGGCTTCGCTTCCAACAATTTTCCGAATGATTGGACCACCGCTTCCGGCGATATCGTGGCTGACCCCTACACTCCTTTCGGCCTGACGCAGCCCTTCCCGTTCAAGTTCACGGGACAATTCCTGGTGCCTGCTATCAGCTTCGCCTACACGACGTGGCCGCATTTCCGCACGCCATATTCTGAGAACTTCAACTACGGCTTCCAGTGGCAGACTACGAAAAACCTCATGGTCGAAGCGGTCTACGTCGGAAGCCTTGGACGGAAGCTCATCAGCACCGGGGAAACAAACTTCCCGCAGCCCAGCATCATGCGCAATCAGCTCGATATGTATGGCGAGATCAATCCCGAGTGTGCCCGTCCGCTCGCGGCCTGCACGGGCGGGACTCTGAACCCTTCCGATCCTAACGATCCGAGCGGTTCGCCGACCGGAGCGTCGCAACTGCTCACCAATTTCAGCAACGGCGTCTCCGATAGCCATCAATTCCAGCTCACGGTCGACAAGCGCCTGAGCCATGGCCTCCAATTGCGCGCGGCATACACCCTTGCGAAGACAGTGGACCTTTCCTCCGGCTTCCGCGCGCGCTCGGGCGAATTCACCGATCCGCTCGACTACAATCTTGATCGCGCCGTCGCCGATTTCGATACGCCGCAGCGCCTAGTCTTCAGTTGGCTTTGGGAAGTTCCGTTCAATCAACTCGTGCACAGCGACGGCTTCATGAAGAAAGTCGTGGAAGGCTGGCAGTTCAACGGCATCGCCTCGTTTCAACGAGGCAATCCGCTCACTTTCTTTTCCAATAGCAACGCCAGCCAGCAAAACCAATTCCCCGATCTCACCCGCACCGACGTCATCGGAAAAATTCCCTACGTAAATCCGCGCAATTCACAAAATTCTTTCGGCGACGATTGCAACGGCGGGCCTACCACCGGGAATTTCTGGATCGATCCGACGAATATGGTCTGCACGCCCTGCCCGACTACCGATCCGAATTGCATCTTGCCAGGAGATGGCCCCGGCATTCCGCTGTTCACCTTCGGCAATTTCGGCCGCAATACTCTACGCGGCCCCGGAATCAACAACTGGGATCTCTCAATCACCAAGAAAACCAAAATCGGTGAATCCCGCGAAGTCGAATTCCGCGCCGAATTCTTCAATGCTTTCAATCACACGCAATTTTTACGCGTTGACGACGCAGGTGG
Source organism: Candidatus Acidiferrales bacterium (assembly GCA_036833535.1). GTDB lineage: Bacteria > Acidobacteriota > Terriglobia > Acidiferrales > UBA7541 > Palsa-147. The sequence goes on from DAITPO010000140.1 coordinate 3,681, forward strand.
CAGCGCCACGTTCGGCCAGGTCATCTCCGATCGCGGACCTCGCCTGATCCAATTCGGCCTGAAGTTTTATTTCTAACTAGCGCGGCAGCCAAGGCAACGGTTTCGTAGGGGAGGGCTGAAGACCCTCCCCTACAAGATCTGCGTCTAGAGAGAATTACTGTATAGCTTTGCTGAAGGATTCGAAAGAAGCTGCGGCGGGGACGACGGCGACGCGACTCTGGCGATCACGCCGGAGTTCATCGCGCGATTGTGAAGATTCTCCTACCCGAGCGCGTTGAATCTCGCTCGCGGCGCGGTTACCTCGGCCGGAGCCTCGGTCGATACGCGCTCAACGGGCGTGGTCTCATCCGGAATCGCGGCGCCAGCGGTGGCGGCACGTTATGCAGAGGCGCGCCGCAATTGCTGCAACTTTCCTGCTGCGTGCCCTCCACGCGCAACCAATGCCCCCGCGCCGGACACTCCGGACTCAAACATTGCACCGTCCAACCCGGCAGATATTGCATCGCTCTCCCAGATTTGATTCCGGGCCTCGCGCCGCTGCGAACCCCAATTGCCCCCGTCGCTGCGCGCGCAACCCGGAAAAGATGCCGGGATTGTGAGCGAGGGTCCCTAGTGTGTCAAGAGAATTCGCTACAATTAGTAGTGGTGCAGTTCCAAAGTGGTCCAGGGTCGAATTGGGGCAGGTCTTTTGTGGCAGACGTCACATTGGAGATACGCGAAAGAGGCGCAATCCGCCTAGACGGACGCCCTTCAGTCTAGGGCTGATCACCACAGGGAACTCAACAGAGCCATCTAGAAACTGATCTCGCTGCGGACTTCGTATGCGTTCCTTGCGCTCGGCAACTTAATCTACTGGAGATCATCAGGCGGCCTGGGCTCGGCTGGCTCCGCCGGTGCTGGCTTGGTCTCCGCCGGCTTCGTCTCTTCGGGCTTAGGCTCCACTGGCTTGGTTTCGGCTGTCTTCGTCTCCGCCGGTTTGGTCTCTGCCGGTTTCGCTTCAGGCGCCTTCACCGGCGCAGTTCCAATCTTTGCCTGCAATTCGGCCAGCATCTGCTGGGTCAACTTCAATTGCTGCTTCTTGTCATCTAGGCTGCCTTTCTCCTGGTTAATGGCCTTCTGCCCGTCCTTGTCGGCCTCGTACTCCGGCTTGCCGTAATACATTGCCGCGTCCAGATTATATTTCCGCTGCGAGAGGTCGATCTGCTGCTTCAATTCGGCAATCTTTTCCTGCGCCTCTTTGAGCGCGGCCTGCGCATGAGCTAGTTCCTCGGGAGAAATCGCCGCTGGCGCCGCTGCGGCGGGTTGGTCGCCCGTCGCGCCGCCCGCATTCGCATCGGTAGCAGGTGCGTTGGCATCGGGGCCGATCACTTCAACGCCGCCCGCCGGCATCACAATGTTGTCGTTGTCCCAAACGCGCGCGGTCTTGGTGTCCGCCTTCTTCTGCTCGCGAGCCTTGCGTGCCGCTTCAGCTGCTGACTCAGTCCGCGTCGAACTCTCCGCAGCCTGCGGACGCGCCGCGGCAACGCCCGCTATCGTCACAAGACCCAGAACAACCACTCCGCAACGCACAATCTTCGCAAACATATACGTGGCCCTCCCGCTAAAACACATCACCAATGGTATTCCTCAGCGAGCCCGGCAAACAATCCGCGACCACGGCAGCGCCCAAAGAAGCACTGGTAGCGCCGGCGTCCCTGCCGGCATCTTTCGAGCACACGAGTCGCGAAAGGCAACAACCACGCGCGGCCCTACATCGCCAAACGACTGCCCGTTATCAACCTCTCAAGCCTTAAACTCCGCGAACCGGTCAATCGCCTTCTGCGTGTACTGTCCGACTTCGATGATGTACCCGTCCGGATCGCGCAAATAGCACCGCCACTCGTGGCCGTGATTGTCGAGCGGCTCCGTCAAGAACTCCGCTCCGTTGGCCTTCCATTCCTTGTAACAAACCCACACGTCCGCCACGCGCAAATTCAAAAAAGCAACTCGCCCGACTCAAATTGCGCGGCGTCTCCAGAATCACCTCGGGCTTGTCCGGCGTCGGCCCGCCTCCCACGTTGAGAATGATCCACGAATTTGCCACCTTGAGGTAGCAAGGATTCTCCGGCAAAACTACTTTTGGCCCGAGAACCCGCACATAAAACTCCCGCGATCTCGCCTGATCCTTCGCAGTCAAAAAATGCGTGACGAAAAATCCTTCCTTCGCAACCGGCGCATCAGCCAGACTCATCGATTCTCTCCTTCGACGAATACCTGATGGCAACACAGATTTGATGCTTCAAGCATCTGTTTCTGTTTACGGTAACGCGAACGCCTTGCGTAATCACGCTGGTCGCCTTGCGGTCCGTTCGGCTGAGCGGCATACTCTGCCGCTCGGAATCGCGGTGTTTACACTCGAGGTTTTGAAGGAGCATGTCTTGCGCAACCTGGTGCTTTCGGCCGTGTTCTGCCTTCTCATGGCGGCCGGAATCGGCGTCGCCGCAGCATCTCCGCAATCCGACGCACGTAGCTCCCTGATGCAAGCTCCTAGCACCGCGCCGCAGGAACATCACATCGCTCCGTCAACCGCCCCTGAATCCGCGCCGATGCTGCACGTCCTCGCCTACACACTCCCGCCCGACAAGTACGCGAAGGCCCGCCATTTGGCGCGCATTGGCTATATCGCGGGAATTTTGGTTCCGCTTTATACCTTGCTCATTTTTTATTTGCTGCTGCGCTGCGGCTGGTCTGCCAAGTTCCGCGATTGGGCCGAAGCGGTGAGTTCGTGGCGCATCGTAAAGGCTGCGATTTACACGGCCGCGGTCAACTTGGTTGTCGCACTTCTCAATCTGCCGATTGGCATGTGGTTCCACTGGCTGTATCGCGAGAACGATCTGGTGATTCAGGGTTGGGGTTCCTGGTTCGGCGATCGAGGCAAAATGGTGCTCATCACCACGGTCATCGCGACGATCCTCGTCTTCGCCGGCTCCGCCATCATTCGCCGCAGCCCGCGCCGATGGTGGCTCTATTTTTGGCTGGGCTCGATCCCGTTCTTGATCTTCATTATTTTCCTCACGCCGCTGGTGATTGATCCACTGTTCAACAAATTCGAGCCGCTCGCCGATCACGATCCGCAACTGGTGAGCGATCTCGAGCGAGTCGTCCATCGCGCCGGCCTCGAAATTCCGCCCGAGCGCATGTTCCTGATGAAGGCCAGCAAAAAAGTGAAATTTGTGAACGCCTATGTCACCGGGCTGGGGGCGTCGAAGCGCGTGGTCGTGTGGGACACAACCATCGCGAAAATGACGCAGCCGCAAATCCTTTATGTTTTCGGTCATGAAATGGGCCACTACGTGTTGAACCATATCTATAAAGGGTTGATCGTCGCCGCGTTTGGCCTCCTTGTGTGCTTCTTCCTCACAGCGCGCATCTCGCACCGCTGGCTCGGGCGTTACTCCGCCGCGTGGAAAATTCGCGGGCCTGCGGATTGGGCCGCGCTGCCCGTCTATGCCATCCCGATTCTGCTGCTAACGTTTGTTTCGACGCCGATCGGCAACGCTTTCTCGCGTTACTACGAGCATCAGGCCGATCAATACGGCCTCGAAGTTACTCATGGGCTTACTCCGGATTCCGGCCAGATTGCGGCGCAGTCGTTTCAAATTCTCGGCGAGATAGATTTAGAAGATCCCGCGCCGAATCGCCTCGAGATCTTGTGGTATTGGGATCACCCGTGGATCGGCGATCGCATTCAGTTCGCGTTGCATTACGACCCGTGGTCGAAAGGCGAAAGCGGTGAGTTTGTGAAATGAAGCAGGCCGAGAAACGAATTTGTTAGGCGCGAATTTTTAGCGTCATCGGCACGCCGCCTCGAGCGCGCAGCGTGACTAGCGGCTCGGGCACGACTTTCGATCCCACACGCTCGACGAATCGGAATCGCTGCGCCAGCGTCGCCGCGACTAGCGCCGCTTCCATCAACGCGAATACCTGCCCGATGCATCGCCGCGGGCCGCCGCCGAAGGGGAAATAAGCGTAAGCCGGGAGCCGCCCCTCAAGTCCATCGAGCCAGCGCTCCGGCCGGAATTCATCCGGCGCATCGAAGTAGCGCGGATCGCGATGTACGATCCATTGCGACATGAGCACCGTCGTGTTCACAGGGAAATGATATCCGGCGAGATCGAACGGCTCGACCGAGGTGCGCTGCAGAACGTACGCCGCGGGATATAGCCGCAGCACTTCGTGAATCACGGCATCGAGATAAGTCAGACGCGGCAAATCATCAGGCGTGGGCGCGCGCCCAGCGAGCACGCTGTGCAATTCCTCCGCAAGCCGTTCTTCAACGCGCGGATGCTGCGCCAGCAGATGCCACAGCCAGCCAAGAGTAACGGCCGTGGTCTCGTGTCCGGCGATGAAGAGCGTCATCACTTCATCGCGAAGCTGCTTCGGCGTCATGCGGCTGCCGTCTTCATCCATCGCGTTCATCAGCAGCGATAAAACGTCACCTCCTTCTGGCTCGCCGGCATCGCGCCGCCTCCGACGCTCTTCGATAATTCCATAAACGAGCGAGTCAAGATATTTGTAGGCGCGGTCTGCCCGCACATTCGAAGGCGTGGGCCAATGCATCGGAATTTTCACTGGCGAGCGAAGCCTCCGAAGCTGGTAGCGCATCAGCAGCGTGACGGCCGGGCCGACGCGCTTCGCTTCCTCGGTAAATTCAATTCCGAAAAGCGTCTTCACGGCGATGACGAGCGTCAACGCCATCATTTCTTCGGCCATGTCGCGCACTTCGCCATCGCGCCAGTTGCGCGTGTGCGTCGTCGCTTGCTCGACCATCACCTGTGCGTACTCGGCGATGCGCTGCCGGTGAAAAGCCGGCTGCGCCAGCCGACGCTGCCGTCGCCAGAGCTCGCCTTCGCTTGTGAGCAAGCCTTCGCCGAGCAGCCGGCGCGAAGCGTCCTTCAACCCCGGTCCTTTGTCGAATTTCTGCGGCTGCCGGACGATGAGATCCTCAATCCACTCCGGGCGGCTCACCAGGATGCGGCTTTGCATCAGCAACGGCATGTGCGCGATATCGCCGTATTCGCGCACGATTCGAGTGATCGTACCAAGTACGTCGCGCCGCAGCGAAAGCGCAACGCCAAAGAACGGCAGCCCTTTCGGGCCCGGCGGTAGAGTGCCATTTGCGGCAGTTGCCAGAGGTTGTGGAATTCGCGTCGAAGCCATCGAATGAGCGGCGGAAGAAAAATCGCCGTCTCTCAGTCTAGCTTCTCGACGCCATCATGGCCAGATTGGTATCGCGGGTTTCGCTGACGAATTCGCGGACTCGAGCGCGCGCTCCTTCGAGATTCGCTATTACTTTTGATCGTATGCCTGCTGCAATTTGTTGATGTCAAGTTTTATCATCTTCATCATCGCCTGCATCACCCGTGCTGCCTTTTTCGGATCTTTATCCGCCATCAATTCTCCCAAAATCGTCGGGACGATCTGCCACGCCAAGCCATACTTATCTTTCAACCATCCGCACTGGATTTCTTTCCCGCCCGCCGTCAGCTTCGCCCACAGCTCATCCACCTCTTGCTGCGACTCGCAGTTCACCAGAAACGATATGGC
>DAITPO010000141.1:0-9063 GCA_036833535.1 Candidatus Acidiferrales bacterium
AGATCGCGGATAGCCGCCCAGATTACAAAAGAGCAAAAGACCGGCAAGGAAAAAGGAGCCTTCGAAACGCCTGCGCCGCGGAGATCGGATGGTTCGATTCACGAGCAAGTCTCCTCGCGCCGCAGGCGACAATCATTCATCAAACCCGCGGCGCACCGGAGTGTAGTTAAGGTTACGATCGTTAGCTTAAGATGCGCCGCAGCATAAACGCCACGCCGAGCGATGCGAAGCCAAGCAGCGCAAGTAGAGGAATGGAGCTGCCCGTCTTCGGCAACTGCTCGGTCTCTGCCACAACAGGCGCAGACGTAGGCGTCGCCGCTTCAGCGGCAGGCGGAGTGGTCTGGATCACCTGGGATACCGGCAATTCCTCCTGCGTCGGGGTCACGGCGACGATCGGAGCCGTTTTCAAATCCGTTGTTTCGACGGCGAGCGCGGGAACGGGTTCATTCGCTGCCGCGGCCAACTGGATTGCGCGTTGCTTCGGATAAACGAATTCCTGACCGAAGTTATCGCCTGGATAAAACCAAGCCTTGATCGCTTCCGGGTTATCGCCCGGCCGCTCGACGAACTTGACCACCGTTTCGCCGGTCGGGCGAAGCCGGTAGTTGTTGATTGCAAGGATCGTGGCGATTATCTGCGAACCATCGGCATTGAAGATCTGCACGATGTGGCGGTCGGAGGGCGAATCGAGCAACTTAAAAGTGTACGTGCCGGCGGGCAGAATTTGCCCGGGAATTTCGAACGCTTGATCAAACGTCATGACTGTCTTCTTGTTCCACTCATCGGCTCGAGCGCCGGGAGCCAACGTGGCGCCGAGCAATGAGAGCGCGAGAACAACTAGAATTGTCTTTACAATCTTCACGGTTTATTCCTCCCAAGAGTCCAAGAATCAGCTGGTAGCTGATGCTCGTATGGTAGTCTGCAGAAAACGAATAGTCTGTTCACTTATGAACACATCAGGGCTTGTCATTGTGAATTCGCAGCGACATGAAATGATGGGACAGTCGTATTCGACGTCGCCCAAAGATACGTGCGTAGTGCTCCCCTTTTGATTTGGACAGTGGCAACCTCGTATCAGAACGGAAAAACGGATCACGGCGTAGTCGATGCGGTACAGGGTTCCTTTTCTGCCGCGCTGTTCCTAGAAGGACAGGCCTCAACGGATTTTGATAGACTCCGGCACAAAGCGATACTTCCATGAGCGAAGCCAGCCGTTCTCGACGCGTCCTTAAATTCGGCATCTTCGAGGCTGATCTCTCCGCCGGGGAGCTGCGCGATGTTTTCGATCGTTCGGTTGGGGCCGTGCGACGCTTAGATATACTGTTCGGCGAGCATTTGGGCAGCGCTCTCGTCCAATTGTTCGGCGCGCCGGACGTCTGCAAAGCGCGCCAGCAAGTCATCGGGGCGCAGCCGCCGTTTTTCGGCGCCTTGAAAATCGTGGATGATCTGGCCGCGGTGCATCATAATCAAGCGGTCTCCCAAGTTTGCCGCCTGATGCATTGAGTGGGTCACCATCAGGGTGGTAAGTTTGCCGCGCGTTACCACTTGCTCGGTCAGCGCGATCACCAGGTCAGCGCTTTTAGGATCCAGCGCAGCGGTATGCTCGTCTAGTAGTAACAGTTCCGGACGCAACCAGGTGGCCATCAGCAGCGTAAGCGCCTGGCGCTGTCCTCCGGACAGACTCCCGATGGCATTTTCCAGGCGGTCTTCAAGCCCCATGCCCAACCGGCTGACCTCCTCGCGCATCCTGGTTACCAGCGATGATTTTAATCCCCAGCCGAGACCTCGGCCAACGCCGCGGCGCGCGGCAAGACTGAGATTCTCCTGAATGGTGAGACCCGGCGATGTGCCGCTGAATGGATTCTGAAACACGCGCCCGATCAGCGAAGCCCGTGCATGCTCGGGCCAGCGCGTCACGTCGCGTCCCGCCAACTGGATGGTCCCTTCATCCACCAGAAACGTTCCGGCGACAGCATTCAGCAAAGTGGATTTTCCCGAGCCATTGGTTCCGATGATGATTACCCACGAACCAGCTTCGAGCTCGAGGTTGACGCCGCGGAGGGAACGAACTTCATTCAGCGTCCCCGGATGAAAGGTTTTGCTGATCGATCGCAGTTCAAGCATTCGCGCTCCGCAGACGCTTTTTGCGCAGGAATTGCGGGACGATGAGAGCGCAGAAGACAAATACGGCGGTGATCAGTTTCAAATCGTTGGGACTGAGTCCCCACCGCAAAGCCACCGCCACCAGCAACCGGAAGAGCACCGATCCCATCACCGCGCCGACAATCGTCAACCCCAACTGATTCGTTCCAACCAGCGCTTCGCCAATGATGACGCTGGCGAGTCCCCACACCACCATCCCGATGCCCATGCCAACGTCCGCGAATCCCTGATACTGCGCCAACAAAGCGCCGGAAAGCGCCACGAAGCCGTTCGAAATGGCCACGCCGAACACGATCATGTTCGCGTCGTTCACTCCCAGCGCACGTATCATCTGCACGTTGTCCCCGGTCGCGCGCATGGCCATGCCGATATCGGTGCGAAAGAATAAGTAGAGCAGCAGGCCTGTGAGCACCACGACCAACGCGACCGCGACGAGCACCGAAGCGTCGCGCACGCTGACTTCCCAGCCAAACAATCCGAATGTGGTGGCTCCGCGCATCAGTTTCACGCCAATGCGCTCGGACTGCGTCGCAAGCGTTGTCACCGTCAAAAGCGGAACATTGCTTTTTCCCATGATGTGCAGGTTGATGGAATAAAGCGCCGTCATCACCAGAATTCCGGAAAGCAGCGGATTTATTTTGAAGCGCGTGTAGAGCGTGCCGGTGCAAGCTCCCGCAACCATTCCGGCGGCGAAGCCGGCGAGCGATGCCAGCGCCGGGCTTGTGCCGTGCACCATCAGCGTCGCGGCTACAGCCGCTCCAAGCGTAATCGATCCGTCCGCCGTGATATCCGGAAACGCGAATATCCGAAAGCTGATGAACACGCCCAGCGCCAGCAGCGACAAAATGAACCCAATCGTGAATGTGCCAATCAGCAGATTCATCTGGATTCCAATCTCATCGGATCTCCGACGCCGCGCCGATCCAACAAGCGCCGCGAACGAACTCGCTCTGCTGCGGTCCCGCCGCTTCGCGATGATCGGTGAGCAGGTGCAGCACACCTTGCAATGTCTCCGTCTCGAATAAAGTGCTGACGGTATCTTTCAGGTCGATGCTGCCTTTTTTGAGAGGACAATACGAAAACGCCGCCGCATGAAAGTGCCCCACGGGCCACGCTGCGGCTCCCATCGGCCGAAGCAAGGAAGCCAACGGCGCGCACGCGGAACCAGCCGCTACTCCCGAAACCAGCGCCAGCGATCGCGAGTAGAGCCGCTCGGTGGAAAATGAAAGCCACGAACGCACTTCAGGATATTGAAACGGGGCGTGTTCGGTTCCCGCAACCGCAGCGGGAGAACGGCGAAGAGCGGCGCCAACCAGTCCCGCCGACTCCGCAACGATCACCATTCCGATTACCGGCGCGCCGGAAATCTCCAATGCGGTCCGTGCTAATTCCGCGAGCGCCAGCGGATTTTCCGCGCCCGAAGTTTCGAATCGCAGCAGGTGGGTAAATCCGCCCTCCCATCGCAGCCCATAGAGGACGTTCATTTCCGGCACCAGGTCTCCGCTCGAAACCATGAAATCCGGCACATTGGTTCCATCGGTCGGCAGATAAGCCGCCGAGCCATCCACCGCCAAAAATTCTCCGAAGCGCGTCTGCGAATCCTCGAATCCATCGCCGAACGCGCCGAGCCCAAATCCGAAAGTAGCCTCCGGAAACGCGACCTTGCGGCAATCCGCCGGAGCAAAGCGGCAACCCTTAAGCAATTCCGGATCACCGATTCGGTGGCACACCAAGGGCTTCTTCGAAGCGAGGTCCATCACTTCAAACGACGCAGCCGGAGTGGAAAAACGGCGTACTTCGATTTTCTGCACGGGAGCGACTGCGGGCTTTCCGGCGGAAAGCAAAATGGGAGAAAGCTTGCAGAGATCCAAAATCTCTTTCACCCGGTCCGACGGACTGGTGACCGCAAAACTTCCGCCGATCGCCTTCAGCTTCTTGTGAAAGGCCACCAGCAAACCAACGCCGGCAGAACTGAGAAAAGATATCTCGGACATATTGAGGCGAACGCCGTGCGCGCCTTCGCGGATCACTCCATCTAGGTTGCGGCGCAGGTGCTCGGTCCAATAATTGTCCAGGCGGCCTCGTACCTTAACTTCGAGAACATCTCCAGTTTGTTGTGTGATGATTTCCGTGGCGGGCCCCTAGGGACTTAGCTTCTGCGAGAATTGCGAAGGAATGGCGATGCCCAACTGCGCCGCTTCGCCGCGGCTGATCGACATTTTCTCGACGACCACTTCCTCGAGAGGAATGTCCTGTGCGTTAGCGCCCAGTAAGATTTTTCCGGCCAGCTTTCCGGCAGCCGTCCCGGCGGCTTGAAAGCCGACTCCGAGACAGGCCAGGCCGCCGCGCGGGAGGGAATCGCAGTCATCGGTAATCAGCGGCAGCCGCGCATCCCGGGCGCCCTTCACCGCGCCTTCATATCCTTCGATCGCAGTGTTGTCTCCCGGCACCCAAATCGCCTGGATTTCGCGGCCCGCCAAAATTTGTACGGCCTGCAGGACTTCATTCGAGCCAGCGATGGCGACCTCTTCGAGCCTCACGCCGCGACTGCGATAAATTTCGCGCGCGACCGTGAGTTCCTTCACCGAGTTGGCCTCCGCCGGGTTGTACATCGTGCCCACGGCGCGCAATCCGGGAATCAGCTTCTGCATCATGTCCAACGAGTGGGCCACGGGAGGAAAACTGCCGACGCCGGTAACGAACGGCAAGTGATCCGTCATGCTCTTACCCGCTCCGGCGGCGATGGGGTCGGTCACACAGGTAAAAACCACCGGCTTGTGTTTCACCTTGCTGCACGCTCCGGAGAGGCACGGAGTGGTGATGGTCATGATGAGGTCGACGTCGGAATTGTCGTAATTCTGAAGGATGGCGGGAATATTGATCATCTCGCCCTGCGAATCGGCGATGCGCACGTCGAGATTTCTGCCCTGCTCGAAGCCGCTGGCCTTTAAGCCGTCGAGTAAACCTTGGACACACATGTCTGTGCCGACATCGCGGGCGAAATAGACGATTGCGGCTTTAACGGAGCGGCCGGCGGTCCCGGCCTGAGCGCGAGCCAGCGCCGAAGCTGCAGAGGTAGCCTTCCGATGGCCCAAATCGGAAAGCAGCAGTATCGCCGAGAACATCGCGATCAAACCGAGCCCCATGGCCAACTTTTTCAGCGCCGTCCATACGGCAGCTTGCTTGATGTAACGCATTGGGCCCGCAGCAGGCTCCTTTCGTGACGCGCAAGTATACACGTCCCACTCCGCTGCCGCGCCAATTGCGCACGGATGAGTGAGCGTGCGAGCGTGACCTGCAGATCTAAGACTGCGCGGCAGTCTTGGCAGCGCCATCCATCCCGTGCGAGCACCGCGCGCGCAAGCCGACGATACGCCTCGGGCTCAAGCCTAAGTCGCAGCGACTTCCGTTTGGATCGGTTCAAGGCCGTTCCTCGCAATTTCCAGCAACTGCAGTCTCTGCGCCACGGGGAGAGCGCCGATGAGCCGAGCGAGCGCCAAGAACAACATATTCTCCGCGCCAGCTTCCAGGCTCGCTCCCGCCAAAAAGTCCGCGCAGATCATTTCCGAGCACCTGCCGCGCGATCTATCCGTTCCGAGCATCAACGAAGATGTATCGAGCACTCGATATAGCCGCGAATTCTCTTCGCTGACTCAACAGTTGACCCTAGAATTCTGTTGGCCTCGAAAAAGACAATGGTCTCATCCAACCATAGTAGGAGTACCCATGAAAACTCCACAAATCGTAAAATCTCCAAGAGTCCTTGTCATCGACGTCGGCGGCACAAACATTAAGCTGCTGGCGACGGGCGAAAAAGAGCCGCGCAAGATTCCGTCTGGCCCTACCATGACGGCGGGCAAGATGGTCCGCTTGGTCAAAAAGGCGGTCCGAGATTGGAAATTCAACTGTGTGGCGATGGGATATCCCGGGCCCGTCATCCATGGGCATCCTCTTCGCGAGCCTCACAATCTGGGAGGCGGCTGGATGGGATTCAACTTCTCTAAAGCCTTTGGTTGTCCCGTAAGAATCATCAACGATGCCGCCATGCAGGCGCTTGGCAGTTATAAAGGGGGCTGCATGTTGTTTCTCGGGCTGGGTACGGGCCTGGGCTCGGCAATGATTGTGGACGGAATTCTCGAGCCTATGGAATTGGCGCACCTCACGTACAAAAAAGGAAAAACCTACGAAGACTATCTTGGCTCTCGCGGGCTGGAACGCTCAGGCAAGAAAAAGTGGCGCCAGCGTGTGGTTGAAATTTCGAAGAGACTCAGGACCGCACTGGAAGCCGATTATGTGATTCTAGGCGGTGGAAACAGTAAGAAACTGAAGAAGCTACCTCCCGGCACGCGACTGGGCAGCAACGGAAACGCGTTTCGGGGCGGCCTACAGATGTGGGAGAAATAGCGAAGCACACCTCTGTATGGGATTCGAGCGTACTCGGACAGAAGAGCAAAGCAGGCCACGCATCATCTAACGCTCTATCACATTTGCGACGCAGAGGGTCGGAGCTTCGAATCTCTTCGAGCGCGCCGCTTTTATCTGAGTGCATTCAGACACTGGCAGTAGGATGCACCTGGCGCTCTATTTCAGAGACCTCGCCAGAGCGCCTTGATACTTCTAGATCGTAGAAGTTCTGCAGATTAAGCCAGAACTCAGCGTTCGTATTGAAGTATCGCGCTAGGCGTAGCGCTGTCTCCGCTGTAACCCGACGGCGTTCGTGCACAATTTCACCGATGCGCGTAGCAGGTACGTGCAGTTCAAGCGCGAGCTTGTTAACAGTCAAGCCAAGCGGCTTCATAAAGTCCTCCCGGAGGATTTCACCGGGATGGACAGGAGGCACTAATGCTTCCGGCTTGCTCACATTTTTTACTGCTCCTCTCCTAGTGATAATCGACGATTTCCACATCATAGCAATGGCCATCACGCCAAACAGAACAGATTCGCCATTGCTCATTGACGCGAATCGAGTGCTGCCCTTTCCGACCGCCTCCCAGTGCTTCCAGTTGAGTTCCAGGCGGCGAAGCCAAAATGCGCAGCTCTGTGGCGGCGTGAAGCTGGAGCAATTTCCGTAAGGCGACCAGCCCGATAGCGCGAAAACGCTTACTGTGCTGGTAACGAAAAAGCTCCTCCGTTTCCTTTGAGCCAAAGCTCTGAATCATACGCAATACGTTATACGTGAAGCGATATCTGAGTGAGCGCTACGGCGCGAAAAATCCCAAAAACATTGCAGCGCGCCCTCCGGGTTTGCCCTATCGCGTGTGGCGATGAAGATGTCTGGCTCGATGACAACCTGCGCAGACGCGCAACTGGAATTCAGTGTAGAAGAAAATTAAGCCGTGGCGGACCCAAGCACAAGATCAAGGCCCGCAGCTTCGGCAAACGCTCGGAAGTCCCGGTCTCGCGTGAGGAGAGGAACGCCTCCGTCGACACAGCTCTGGGCGATGAGGGCGTCGCCGAGGCGCGCCTTGCGGCGCTTTGCCAGCACCTTTGCTCGCAACCCTCCTGCCCGTTGCCAATAGCCAGATCCGATCTCGATCAGAGGTACTTCTGAGAGCGTTTCGGCAACGCCCGAAGGGAGCTTCGAGTCGCTTAACAGTTCAGTGAGGACAACGGGCACCATCATCACCTGGCGGTCTTCCAAGGCCTTATCGAGCAGCTGTACGTCGTGGCCTGCGCCGCCTTCTAGAAAGGCAACCCAGGTGCTTGTATCAGCCGCGATCATCGGTCGGCCTTGAGCTCTGCCAAGGTGCGCGTGAAGCGAACTTTGCCTCGGAATTGGCGTAGACGAGCGTAAGTCCGAGATGCCGCAACTAGCTGCAGCCCGGTACGGACGGTCTGGGTAATACCGGTAGCGCTGGCTCGTTGCGCCTTCTCGAGAAGATCCTGTGGCACCTCCACGGTGATCTTACGCGCTGTCTTCATCATGTCTCATTGTACCATACTCAAGACCAGCATTGAATATGGTGCCCTGACGAGGCACTCGTTCGGTCAAACCGTCACTTGATCCGGCATGCGCCAGATGTTCCAGTACTTCTTTCCGCGATGACGAGCAAGCCGGATTGGCTGCTGACGCACAACACCAAACATTTTACTCGGGCGGTCGCCAAGCGGACTGGTGTGCGCATCACTACTCCCGCCGAGTTTTTTTCGAATACTCTCCTCTTTGCTTCGGTAAAATCATGGGCGCCATCTGCGCTAGATGGGATTTCCGGGGCCTGCAACGGTCTTGAGGCGCGCCGGGCGTCCTGATTGGTGAGTTCCATGCGACATTCCCTTCGTCCTGAAGCTCTAATCGCCGGTCAGCTTTTAATTGTGGCCCATGCTGACCGCGGCGAGAACATCAGGATCATAAGCGCTCGGAAGACGACACTGCGCGAGTGAAAGCAATAGAAAAAGAAAACTGAGAAACGGAAACTGCGTGACGAATTACGTCGAGAATACGATCTGTCTAAGCTGAAGGGCGGCATTCGCGGCAAGTACACCGCCCACTATAATGCTGGCACTAACCTTGTGCTCCTCTCGGCGGACGAGGCTGAGCATTTCCCCGACGACCGATCTGTCAATACGGCCTTGCGCAGGTTGATGCGCGTCGCGAAGCGGCCGCTCTGGCGCGTGCACTGAGCGCGGACCAAGACTTCTGCGCTCAGGACTTGTGCTGTGCTAAGAGATCAGTAAGAGCTGTCCTTATCCAGACCTAGGTTTCTCGTCGCATCAGTTGAATTTGAGCGACCGCCACCGCAGCTTGCCAAGGCCATCTTCACTCTCATCTTCTCGCCCTCCGCTTCGAGTGGGCGATCGACCCTGTTGAAAATGGCTTCGTCTCATTAGTGCGTTCAAGAGGCTCACTCGGTGTCCTGCTGTAGTCGGTGAGCTTTCTGGTGACAGATGACGCAAAGAGCT
>DAITPO010000142.1:0-8635 GCA_036833535.1 Candidatus Acidiferrales bacterium
CGAAGAGCGTGGAGCGATACCTGGAGAGCAAGTTCGGCGAATCGCTTGACATCGCACGGGCGGCGATGCGTGACTTGGCGAAAGCCTTTCAACCGGAGCAGCTTTCACAGAACGCATTCTGTCTCTATGAGAAGTTTCGCCCAGTGATTCCAGCAGAAGTAACAGGCTGGGGCGCGAAAGGGAACTTGGATATTGATCGAATTCGGTTTTTGGCCTTGGAGAAATGACGGGCGTCCACCCGCTACGGGGGGCGGTCCTCATTCAGCTCCACGAAGCGCGCGACCAATGGCGTCGCCGTAAATCTGTCGATGCAACCAGGGGTCGCCACTCGTCGTGAGCAGCAATCCCCCGGCCTTGTCCGCAGGGCGCGGTGCCTCGGGTGGAGGACGCCTTCGGGCAATGAGCTAACGTTACGCCGACCGACGCGCCTGTCAATCCGTAGTGCTACGTACGTATTTCCGCAGAAGGTTTTTCGCACGATAGGCACTCCGCCGACCGAAACCCCGCCTTACTTTTTCGCTAAAGTTCTCCGGCCTCCGGCCGATCTGCTGTCGTAGAGGTGTCAAATGACAGCTGATCAGACAATTCCCGTCGCCCAATGAAGTCGGGCGCGGAAAAAGAAATGCTCATCACCCCTCCTCCAAATCCTCCATCATTACCGGAACCGAACGTATCGTTCACAATCCTCGGTTGGGTCGACAACAATTAGCTCCAAAGCCACTTTCGGAATCCCGAGAACCAGATCGACAGTTTCAATGGTACAGAGAACGGTACGGAATTGATAAAAACAGATTGAATTCATAATTCTGCATTAAGGTATTCTGGTTTAGAGGAGCAAACCATGGCCATCGCCACAATCGATCCCACCACAGGTGAAACTCTGAAGACTTTCGAGCCGCTGTCCGGCGCGCAGATCGAACAAAAAATTCAGCACGCCGCGGACGCGTTTCGCAACTTCAGAAAGATGTCCTTTGCCCAGCGCGCGGAAATGATGCGCAAGGCGGCGGATGTTCTGGACAAAGAAAAAGAAACCTTCGGACGGCTGATGACCACCGAGATGGGCAAGACGCTTCGTTCCGCGATGGACGAATCCGCCAAATGCGCCTGGGCCTGCCGATACTACGCCGAGAACGCCGCGCGCTTCCTCGCCGACGAAGTGGTGGAAACGACCGCCAAACGCAGTTATATCCGCTACTTGCCGCTGGGACCGGTGCTGGCGGTGATGCCGTGGAATTTTCCGTTCTGGCAGGTGTTCCGCTTCGTGGCGCCCGCGCTGATGGCGGGCAACGTTGGGTTGTTGAAGCATTCATCGAACGTGCCGCAGTGCGCGTTAGCGATCGAGGAAATCATTCGCCGCGCCGGATTCCCGGAAGGGGTGTTTCAGACGCTGTTGATTACCTCGCACCAGGTCGAGGGCGTTCTCGCGGATCCACGCGTCGTGGCGGCGACGCTCACCGGCAGCGAGGGCGCCGGCGTTCAAGTAGGCATGGGCGCGGCCAAGCAAGTGAAAAAGGTGGTGTTGGAACTGGGCGGCAGTGATCCGTTTGTGGTGATGCCCAGCGCGAACCTTGATGAAGCTGTAGCCACCGCCGTGAAAGCCAGAATCATCAATAACGGGCAATCCTGCATCGCCGCAAAGCGCTTCATAGTTGCCGAACCGATTGCCGACGCCTTTCAGAACAATTTCGTGCGCATGATGGAGGAACTGCAGATCGGCAACCCCATGGAAGAAAAGACCGAGCTTGGCCCGCTCGCCATGGCCAGTGGCGTCACCGATCTCGATCGCGACGTGCAACAGACCGTAAAAGCCGGCGCGAAGCTGCTCACCGGCGGACACCCTCTGGACGGTCCTGGCTATTTCTATGCGCCAACGGTGCTCACCGATATTCCGAAGGATTCGCCCGGTTATAGCGAAGAATTATTCGGGCCGGCCGCTTGCCTGTTTCGCGCCAAAGATGTGGACGACGCCATTCGCATCGCCAACGACAGCCGGTTCGGCTTGGGCGCCAGTGTGTGGACGAACGATCCGGCAGAACGCGAGCGGTTCATCAACGAGATCGAAACGGGCATGGTGTTTGTCAACCACATGGTGGCCTCGGACCCTCGCCTGCCCTTCGGTGGCGTGAAGTGGTCCGGCCACGGACGCGAACTCGGCGTGCACGGCATCCGCGAATTTACAGACATAAAGACCGTCTGGATTGAATAACGCCGCACGATCACAGCGAAAGCGTACTAGGCTAATGTCGCAGACGGTGCGACATTGAGGCGCGTGACGCGCGTGCGCGAGCGGCTCGCGAAGGAATCCTGCGGCAGGCACAACCAGCTGCTTGCATCTTTTAGGCTGCCATTGCGTACTTATCGTATACAACTAGAGTTTTCTTGACATACAATCCCGCCCGGGAGTAGCGTCTCCCCTGGTCCATACACATTTGGAGGCCGCCGTGAAGCTCTTTTGGAAGCTCTCCCTGGTTCTCTTTGTCCTAGCCTTTTTTTCTCGCTCCATCGCCTTCGCTCAAACGGCGGAGACCGGCGCGCTGGCCGGCAGCGTGATGGATCCATCCGGCGCGGTCGTTGCCGACGCGAGTATCGCAACGACGAACCAGGCCACCGGAGAGACGCGCAACGTCGTCTCGCAATCCAATGGACACTACCTGGTCGCGCTGCTGCCTCCCGGAATTTATCGGGTGGCGGTAACGAAGGCGGGCTTCAAGGAACAGATCGAGAATGGAATTCACGTGGACGTGGTCAACACTGCGCGTTTGGACATCGTCATGCAGTTGGGGTCGCTCAGCGAGAAAATCACCGTCGAGGCCGCGCCGGCGATGACCGACACCGAATCGAGCGCGCTCGGTCGCGTGGTGAATGAAACGGCCGTGGAAAGCTTGCCTCTGGTCTCGCGCAATTACACGCAGATCATCGGTCTCTCACCCGGCATCGAAGCTTCCGTCAACAACGCCACGGATCTGGGTCGCGGCAGCGGCGGCATCTCTCCTACGCAAACCACCACGGGTCTATTCGTCAACGGCGCGCGCTCCTACGACAACAATTTCCAGATGAATGGAATCTCCGTGAACGACAACGAAGCCACCGGCGGTTCCAGCGGCGGCATCCCGATTCCCAATGCCGACACGCTCGAGGAATTCAAAGTTCAGACCGGGCTGTATGACGCCAGCTTCGGCCACAACGCCGGGGCCAACGTGGACGTCATCACCAAAACCGGCAGCAACCAATTTCACGGCAGCTTGTTCGAGTTCTTCCGCAATGAAGCGCTCAACGCCAACGATTTCTTCTTCAATTCGACCGGAACGCCTCGGCCCGATCTGCGCCAGAATCAGTTCGGCTTCACCCTCGGCGGCCCGATCAAAAAAGACAAGCTGCTCTTCTTCGGTTCCTATCAAGGCACCCGCCAACTCGACGGCGCATCGACCGCCGTCAACACCACTTGCACCGCCAGCCTGTTCGAGCCGCCTTTCACCAATGATCGCTCCCAAGCCGCTCTCGGCGCGATGTTCGCCGGGATGTCGGGCGCGGGAGGCGGCACCGCCATCCTCGCCGACGGCTCCAACATCAATTCCGCCGCCCTGGCGCTCCTGCAATTCAAATTGAAGAACGGCAATTTCCTCATTCCCACGCCGCAAATCGTCAACTCCTCCGGCGAGGGCTTCTCCACTTTCTCCGAGCCTTGCACCTTCAGCGAGAATCAATACATGGCCAACGTGGACTACGAGATGACCGCCAAGAGCAAGCTCGAAGTCCGCTTCTTCATCGTGCAAAGCAATGAACTCATCAGTTTCCCCGTTGGCACATTCGTTCCCCCGGGAAACGTCCCCGGCTTCCCCAGCGACTCCAAGAACGACCCTCGCGTTCTCTCTGTCGCGCACACCTACGTTTTCAATTCGCAGCTTCTCAACGAAGTTCGCTTCGGCTTTACGCGCCTTCTCGGCAGCCTCGTCCCCAGTTCTCCGTACTCGTTCTCTGACGTGGGCATCACCGAAGGCGCGCAAAATAACGGCCTGCCAACCATCAATGTCCTCGGCTCCATCAACATGGGGCCCAGTGGCCCGCTGGAGTTCACGCAGAACAATTACGCCGTCGAAGATTCGCTTTCCTACGCTCGTGGTCGCCACTCCATGCGTTTCGGCGGGGGCTACACCTTCCTCCAGAACGAGCTAACTAACGTCCTCACCGGCGGCACTCTGCAATTCCAGAGCTGGCCCGATTTCCTTCTTGGTGAAAGCGCCGCTCAAAATGGCACCAACGTCAGCAATGTCTTTGCTTCTCTCGACGCTTTTGGCAATTTCAATCGCAATTTCCACGCCTGGGAGAGCAATGCTTATTTCCAAGACGACATCAAACTTACCTCTCGCCTCAACGTAAACCTCGGCCTCCGATTCGAGCACATCGGCCTCTACGGCGACACCGGCGGCCGCGATTCCAATTTCGACGAGGCCCTCGCCAACCCCAATCCGCCCGCCTCCGGCACGATCCAGGGGTACGTCGTCGCCTCCAATTTTAAGGGCAGCATTCCTTCCGGCGTCACCAAGCTCGGCAATCCCTTCGCCGTCAGCACCAACGGGCAAAACACCTGGGGCCCGCGCCTCGGTTTCAGTTGGCAGGTTCTGCCGCAGTCCAGCCGCTTCGTTCTCCGCGGCGGCTACGGCATCTACTATTCGCGCCCTACCGGTGAAGCTTTCGTGCAGAGCGTTTTCGGCGCGCCCTTCAGCGTCACGCGAATCAATGTCGGCACCGCCGACGCGACCGCTACTCTTCAAAATCCATTCGCTCCTCCTCCAGTCCTTCCCGCGTTCCCCGCTTACTCACCAACCTCGTCGATCACCTCCTTCGGCGACGCTCAGGAATTCCGCCCCGGCATCATCAATCAATACACGCTGAATCTTCAGACCGAAGTGGCCCGCGATTTCCTGCTCGAAATCGGCTATGTCGGGACTCGCAGCACGCACCTTCTCTTCCAGCGCTCCGCCGATCAAGCCCTCGACGCCAGTCCCTCGAACCCAATCAACGGCATCACCGAAGACACGATTGCGAATATTCCACTGCGTAAGCCCATCCCAGGCTTCCCGACAGACAGCATGGTGCAAATGGAATCCACCGGCTCGGCTTGGTACAACGGCCTGGACGTCAGCCTCACCAAGCGTTTCAGCCACGGCCTGCAATTCCTCGCGTCGTACACCTACTCCAAAACGCTCGACACGGCCGGTGCCTCCGTCAATCTCACCGCCGCCGGCAACGCCATCATCACCGGCAACCAAAACGATCCCAGCGAGCGTTACGGCAACACCGATTACAGCCGCCCGCACCGTTTTGTTTTCAGCTATGTCTATCAATTTCCCAGGCACAGCGCTCAGGAAGGCTTCGCCGGACATCTTCTCGGCGGTTGGGAAACCGCCGGCGTAGTCACCATTCAGGCCGGCCAGTGGATGAGTATCCTCGGTGTGAATCCCAACAACGTCTTCGGCATCTCGGAAGATCGCGCGTCGATCGTCCCCGGCTGCACCCATCTCGGCACTTCCGGCTCGGTGCAAAGCAAGCTTGCGGATTATTTCAACGCCTCCTGCTTCATGACTCCGGCAGTCATCAGCCCAGACGGCATTGGAACGGGCTTCGGTGATAGCGGCGTCGGCATCGTGCGTGGCCCCAGCCAGCAGAATTTCGATCTGGCCATCATCAAGCGCACCCGCATCGGCTGGCCCATTGAAGGCGATAACCTCGAATTTCGCGCCGAGATGTTCAACGCCTTCAATACGCCGCAGTTCGCCAATCCCGACAACAGCTTTACCGATTCAACGTTCGGCCAAATCTCGTCCACATCTGTGAATCCGCGAATCGTGCAATTTGCGTTAAAGTTCAACTTCTAGCGGCGTGCATCGCGCGAGCATTCTTTGCGAGCGAAGAAGAGGAATGCAGATCGCTCACCGCTGAAGCGTTTCGGGATGACAGTTGGGGTTGTGAACGTCCCGGCGTCGAGAATCGCGGAGGTGACTGAATGTGCCGGCTAACCGCGCTGAAGGGTTTCCTGTCCGCAATCGCAGTTTTTGCAATCGGGTCCTTTGGCATCTTGCCCGCGGCGCAGGGGCGCTCCCATGGTGCGGCCGCGGAATCGAAATTTGAAATTTCGTTTCCGTCGTCGGTCCACGGCGCGCCGATCACCGGCCGCGTGGTCCTGGTAATTACCCGACGCAACGATGTCGAGCCCCGATTTCAAGCCAACGATTGGGACAATGTCGTCGTTCCCATCTTCGGCGCCGACGCCAACGCGCTGAGACCCGGCGCTCCGCTGATCATTGATGCGGACACCGCCGGCTTTCCGCTGCACAGCGTGCGAGATCTGCCTGCGGGCGATTACTACGTTCAGGCCGTCCTGAACGTTTACACACAGTGCCATCGCGCCGACGGACACGAGCTGTGGGTCCATCTCGATCAATGGGAGGGCCAGCAGTTCAATCTCTCGCCCGGCAACTTGATCAGCGAAGTGAAACGTGTTCATCTCGATCCCGCGGCTGGCTTCGACATCCCCATCGTTCTCAGCACAATCATTCCGCCGGTCGAGGCTCCGCCCGACACTGAATTTGTGAAGCACATCAAATTTCAGAGCCCCTCGTTGACAAAATTCTGGGGCTGCCCGATCTATTTTGGCGCGATCGTGTTGCTGCCGAAGGGCTACGCCGACCATCCACAATCCAAGTATCCGGTGATTTATCTGCAGGGCCATTTCAGCTTGGACGCGCCCTTCGGCTTTGATGCCTCGGCTTCGGAGACGCACCCGACTTACGATGAAGTGCAGCGAGCGCGCGATCACTTGAACGTCGCCGAGCCCCCGCGGCCTCTGCGCCTCGCTTCCGAGGCGCTGCTAATGCCCGAAACCGCCTACGAATTTACGAAAGCGTGGACCTCCGATAACTTCCCCAGAATGATCGCCGTCACGTTTCAGCATCCCAATCCGTACTTCGACGATTCCTACGACGCCAACTCCGTGAATGTCGGCCCTTACGGCGACGCACTCATGCAGGAACTCATTCCCGAAGTCGAAACGCGCTTTCGCATCATTCGCGAGCCTTACGCTCGCGCTTTGACTGGCGGCTCGACGGGAGGCTGGGAGTCGCTCGCGCTGCAGCTCTACCATCCCGATTTCTTCGGCGGCACTTGGACGTTTTATCCCGATCCCATCGATTTTCGGCGCTGGGGCATCGTCAACATTTACGACGACAAAAACTATTTCGAAGCCGCCGAGGAATGGATTCATCCGCAGCGCTACGTGCAGCGCACGTCGATGGGTCAGCCGCGCGTGACGAATCACGAGATCACCGATCTCGAGACTGTTCTGGGCACCAAGATGCGCTCCGGCGGCCAGTTCGCGATCTGGCAAGCGGTGTACGGCCCGATCGGCGACGATGGATATCCGAAGCCGCTGTGGGATCCGCGCACCGGCGATATCGATCTTTCGGTGGCGGCGTACATGCGCGATCACGACTACGACTTGCGGTACTACCTCGAATCGAATTGGCCGAAGCTGGGGTCGAGCCTGGTCGGAAAAATTCATCTCTATTCCGGTGACATGGACAACTACTACCTGAACTTGGCGGTCTACTTGATGGAGGATTTTCTCGTCAACACTAAGGACCCCTATTACGGCGGCTCATTTCAGTACGGCCGGCCGATGAAAGGGCACGGCTGGCAGCCCACTAGCAACTTCGAGTTGGCGAAGACCATCGCCGAGCAAATCTCCAGGAACACGCCACAGGGTGAGGACACTGCTGTTTGGCATTATTGAATCGTGGGGCGACTGCGGTTTCAGTGAGTTACGGCGATTTCTAATCGTAACTGTGTCGACTAGGATTCGAGAGTTTGGGCGGCATTGGCCCTGTGCTTCGCCAAAATGTCACCCGCGCCGAAGATGGCGCGAGCCCCTGTCGCAAACGTCTGAGTGAGAGCCGAGAATTGCCTCAGGAGTGCTCTGCCGAGACCAAGATTCTCTTTGGCAGCAAGCCGAGACTGTGTCCCGCATATATATAAGGATGGAGTTCGGGCTGTGGTTTTAGAGCGATACGGTTGGGGGGCAGGCAGCCCTATCGTAGCGATGATGCAACCCGCCGAGTCGCTCATGAGACAGGACGCAACCAGAGGCTCTGGAACGAGGTCTGCAATTCGGCGTTCCCTTCCCGAGTCCAAGATGCGTGCGGTCGTCATGATAGTAGCCGACGTAGTCAGCGAGCAGACGCTTCAGATGGCGTTCGTCAACTGCGATGATGTGATCTAAGAGTTCGCGGCGGCAACTGCCTACCCAACGCTCCGCAACTCCATTCTGCCAAGGACTCCGCAACGAAGTGCGGACAGGACTCACCTTCAGAGATCGAACGGCTGCGGGGACCTCCAACCCGTACTTCGCATCCCGGTCGAAAATGAGAAAGCTGGGAGCCGATTCGAAAGGAAACGCCTCTCGCAACTGCTGGACGATCCACGTACTCGAGGGATGCTTAGTGACGTTGAAGTGCAGAATGCGCTGCCGGTCATGGTTGATGATGAAAAGGCAATAAAGCACGCCGAAAGTGATCGTTGGGGCCGTGAAGAAATCCATTGCGGCAATCGCTTCCCGGTGGTTGCGAAGGAAAGCGAGCCA
>DAITPO010000143.1:0-8614 GCA_036833535.1 Candidatus Acidiferrales bacterium
TTGGCCTCCACTCCTTCGATTAGCGTATTCAGCACGCCGACGCCCCAATCCAAATCCTCCGGAAAGCCGGAATAGTAGGGCTCGTCGATCTGAATGTGGCGCGCGCCCGCTTTCACCAATTCCTTCAGCTCCACATTCATCACGCGCGCGATGTCTGTCGCGAAGGCTTCCTCGCTCGCGTAGTGCTTGTTGCGGATGCGTTTGACGAGAGAGTGAGGGCCGGTGACACACACCTTCGTTTCGCGCTCTGTAAATGATTGCAAGAAACGGAAATCGTCCACCAACCCGAGCGGAGCCATGGGAATTTTCCCGACCACTTCGGAATCATAAAAGTCGTAGTAGAACTTCTTCGAAGAGCGATCGATTTGCACGCCGGGAAGTTTCTCGACGAAGTAGTCGATCAAATTGTCGCGGCGCAATTCGCCGTCGGTGATGATGTCGAGACCGGCGGCTTCCTGATCCTTGATGGCAGCTTTCGTAACCGCGTCGTGAACTTCGTCCAGATCGTGGCGGCTGATGCGCCGCGCGAAATATTCGGTCTTCAGCCGCTCGAGCCAGCCCGGCATCGAATAGCTGCCGACCACCGTAGTGGGAAGTATCGGAAGATTCATCGCTCTACTCCCGTCGCGTGGTGTAAAGAACCGAGGCCCGCGAGCCCGGCCGGTAATGGAATGGCGCGAAGTGCAAATCGTAGCCAAATCGTTCGGCAACTTCGCGAAGAAGAACGCCATTCACCCAATTTACGATCGAGCCATCCAGCTTGCCCGGTCCGTGAAAGCCCATCCGATAGTCGCCGAGGTTCGTCACAAATATGTCCTGCACCTGCAAGTAGCCGCGCGGATGCAAAAGAGGAAGCGTATTTCGAAAACTTTCCAGCGCTCCCGAACTCAAATGAAAGCGCAAATCGCTCGGCGCGTCCCGCAACATGTTCTCTAAATTCGATGCATCGAGTCCTTCCGGAAATGCCGAATTAGAAAGAGAGTCGGCGTCCACCAAGCGCTCTTCGAGACGCACGGCCTTCCATACTTCCTGCCACAAGTTCACTCCTCGAGATCGATCGGCCAGACATTCCGGTCCAATCTCCAGCAAGCGATTGATGGTTTTTGGCATCTCGGAGACGCGGACATCGCAATCGGCGCCAATCCGCGCGGCGTCTGCGGCAGAAAGGTAGGCGCGCACCTGAAGCCAATAGAGCCGCCCATCACGGCGGACGAGTTCTTCATCCGGCAGGTTGTCGTACACGTTGGTGAGATGAATGTGCAGAATTTTGTGGCGGAGGAATGAAAGAGTCTTGATTGGGTCGAGCGCATCGAGAACGATAAAGCTACACAGCTCCATATGTTCGCGCACCGCGGGCCTCGACCGATCGAGAGTCGCTTGCGAGTAGTCGCCGAGCAGGAAACGCACACGTGGATAAAAATTCGTTCCCCGCTGCTGATCGAGCGTGCGGAATCGATCGAGCCACAGTCCCGCCCGCGTTCCCATTCCCACGCCGATCTCCAGAATGAAAAATTCCGGCGGAAGCTGGTTCTGCCCTTCGAGGTCTCTGAGCAAAGTCCAGAAATCGGCCACGGAATCGGCGATCGCCGCGGGATCGTGGGCGTCAGACTTGCCTCCGGGCAGCGCCGCCTCGTAGCTCTTCCCTGATGCTTGCTCCCAATCCTTCAGGCGATGCCAGTAAAGCCGGTTGAAATCCCAGGCAATGCTCGAGCGAAACGTCCGAAACTCTTCGAGATAAATTCTGTCGGGCGCGCATTCCGTCTCCGGATTCAAACTGCTGATGGCGCACTGCAAAGCTTCGCGAAGCGATCCCCCGGCCGCCTGCCGCGAATCAATATGAACTTCCATGACGGACGCGTGGCCGAGCCCTTCTTGCGCGCCTCGCGTCACCATCACGGCTTCACGGAAATTCTGACGATACTGCACCCAATCCAAGTCAATTCGAAGGCGCGCAAATTGCGCAGGTTCGAGATGCCCCTCGTCCAGCAGAGACAAAACCGTCGCGACCACTTCGTTGGCTGTCGTCGCCGCAGCGTCGCGCCGCGTGTGATTAACGTAGAGGATCATTCGTCAGAGGCTTGCGATCGACGATTCGGGCCATATCTGTATGACGCGGCAGCCGCTCAATCCGATGTTGCCGGTTGCATCTCCGGGTTCGCGACTCGATCGCGAGAAGTTTCCTTCAAGAAAAATGTAACGAAGAACACCAGCGCCATTCCTCCGGCCGACATCCACAGCGGCGCCGCCAATCCGTGTGCCTGCGCCATCGCTCCGCCGACGGCAGGCGCGACAGTCGCACCAAAAATCTCTCCAATCAGCGTGGCCAGCCCGATTGACGTAGCGGCAAATTGAGGAGGCACGCTTTCCGTCGGCACAAGCACCAAGATCAGAGCAGGCACGCCCTGCCCCGCATTTGTCGCGAATAAAATGGCCGCAAGAATCCACGGGTGCGCGTAGAGCGGTCCGATCAAGAGCTCAAGCGGAACCAACATGCAAAGCGCTGCCATGAAAAACAGCACGGGCTTGCGCCCCCAGCGATCCGACAAGCCAGGAAGCATAAAGCCAAGAATGAAGCTGCCGAGACCTGTGGCGCCGAGCAGAAATCCGGCGGTTGTTGCCGACTGATGCGCCACCTCGGTGATGTAAAGCGGCGCGAACACGTTTTCCAGAAAAAGCCAGCCCATGAAACCCGCGGCTCCGGCACAGCACAGCCAGATATTTCGATAGCGCAGGATGGAGAAATAGTCCTCGAAGCGAATCTTATGGCCGTGAAATTCGCCGCGAGAAGCCGATTGCGGTTCTTTGACCAACGCCCAGATCAAGAGGCCCAAAATCAGTCCCGGCGCTCCAGCCACGAAAAACGCCCAGCGCCAGCCGAAGCGAGCCGCCACTTGCGTGGTCAGCACGGGAGCCGCGGCCAGTCCGACCAGCGCCGCAGCGCTCACGACGATCCCTATATTTCTTCCGCGCCGCTCCTTCGGCGAGGATTCCTCGATCAGCGCGGTGATGATCGACCACGTCGGCCCCTCCGCAATGCCCATCAGAGCGCGCACAATCAGCAACTCGTGGTAACTCCGGACAACGCCCGTTACCCAAGAGAGCAACGAAAATGCGAATATCGCTGGAATCAAAATGCGTCTGCGCCCAATCCGGTCGGAAAGCGCTCCGAAAAACAAGGTGGAGAGTGCCCACGAGATGGCGAGGACCGAAGCGAGGACTCCGATCTGTTCGCGTGAGAGCTGAAATTCAGGGGCGAAATAAGGCGCGAGATAAAACTGGGACATGCGGTCCAGAAAGACGATGCCCCAGGCAAAAAAGAGAATGGCCAGCAGTCTATTTTCGTAACTGCGCGCTCGGTCCATTATTCCGATTTCCCGATCACAGGTATTAATTTCTGGATCGCCGGCGCAGCGGAGAGCCTCGAAAGCCGCCGCGCCGCCGCCGTGAACGCGATTGCGTCACCTCAAAAGCATGCAGATCTCCTGCGCAGCCGCCTGAAGCTGCGGAAGGAATCTTGTCAGCATCATTTGAATCGAGACGCGTTGCGCGTGAGCGCCGACGTTCAGAGCCGCTACGACTCGGCCCGACATATTCTGAATCGGCACGGCCATCGAGCGCAGTCCCAACTCCAATTCCTGATCGACAATCGCATAGCCATTGCGGCTGATGGATCGCAAGATCTGGCGCAACTTCTCGACACTCGAAACTGTCCGCTCCGTGTATTGCTTGAATTCAATGCGCGCGAGACACGACTCGAGCTCGTCCGGCGGAAGATTGGCCAGCAGCACGCGTCCCATCGAAGTGCAAAACGCCGGCAAGCGGCTGCCCACGCCCAAATCGATGGACATGATGCGCGTCACGCTCGCCCGCGCAACGTAAATGATCTCCAGGCCATCGAGCGTCGCGATCGAGCTCGATTCGTGCAGCGCATGGCTCACGTTTTCGAGAATCGGCTGCACCGACGACGCGATCGGCATCGAGCTGATGTAGGAATGTCCGAGCGACAGAATTCGAGGGCGCAGATAAAAATGGCGGCCATCATCAGAAGCCGCGAAGCCAAGCTGCCTCAGGGTGTAGAGACACCGGCGCACGGCGGCGCGTGAAAGCGCGGTGCGCACGCTGAGTTCGGAGATCGTGAGTTGCTGCTTCCTGTCGGTGAACGCTTGAATGACGGCGAGGCCCCGCGCGAGCGAGGTCATGAAGTTGGGATCGCCGCTGAGTGCATCGATCTTCGCCGAAGGAGTCGGCGGCACTTCGGGAGCTGAGGCCCGTGGAGCCGGCGAACGGGTGGCCCGCGGGGATTTCGTGCGAATAGCAGCGCGCGGCACGGCAGCCTTCCTTTTACGCCAGCGCGCAATATACACGAATTGTCCGATATACGCACGCAATCTCGATAATCGTTCTTGACAACCTCTGCGCATCTTTCATAGATTCCGTGCTTCGGACCCTAGGCCCTCTGCCGGCACCCCTGGGAACGGAGACGAAACCTTTGGCGGCCATCGTGCCTTTGCGGGAAGCAGTCGCGAGTCTCGTCCGCGACGATATGAGCGTCGCGCTAGAAGGCTTCACCCATCTGATTCCCTTTGCCGCGGGACACGAATTAATTCGCCAGCGCCGCCGCAACCTCACTCTCATCCGCATGACTCCCGACCTGGTCTATGACCAGATGATTGGAATGGGCTGCGCTTCTCGGCTCGTTTTTTCGTGGGGAGGAAATCCCGGCGTCGGTTCCCTGCACCGCTTTCGCGACGCGATTCAAAACGTCTGGCCGAATCCGCTCGAACTCGAAGAGCATAGTCACGCGGATATGGCCGCGCGATATCAAGCGGGCGCTTCGGGCCTGCCGTTTGCCGTAACGCGTGGATATGTCGGCTCGGATCTCCCGAAGCACAATCGCAAAATCAAATTGATCACTTGTCCATTCACGGGCGAATTGCTCACCGCAACACCCGCTCTAAATCCCGACGTCACGATCATTCACGCGCAGAAGGCCGATCGCAAAGGAAATGTCTTCATCTTCGGGATTATCGGAATTCAAAAAGAAGCCGCGCTGGCCGCCAAGAATGTGATCGTCACGGTCGAAGAGATCGTGAACGATCTGCAGGCGCCGCTGAATGCCTGCGTTCTGCCGACTTGGGTTGTGTCCTGCGTTTGCGAGGTGCCGGGCGGCGCGCATCCTTCCTACGCGCATGGCTACTACCGCCGCGATAATGCGTTCTGCAAAGCGTGGGATGGAATTTCGCGGGAGCGAGAGACATTTCTAGCGTGGATGCAGCGGCACGTGCTTTCGACGCGCGACTTTTCCGATTACCGGCGCAGCATCGAGGCCGAAACGAAGGTCGGGAGCAATGGCTGAGTCGCAATATTCGCCGAACGAAATCATGACTGTCGCCGCCGCGCGCAAATTGGCGAACGGCACCGTCTGCTTCGTCGGCATCGGCCTTCCGAGCGCCGCCGCAAATCTAGCGCGAATCACGCACGCTCCGGATGCCGTCCTGATTTACGAGTCCGGAACGATTGGCGCGAAGCCGGATGTGCTTCCACTTTCCATCGGTGACGGCGAACTCGCAGAGACAGCGGATACGGTCGTCTCGGTTCCTGAGATTTTCCGCTATTGGCTGCAAGCCGGGCGCGTAGACGTCGGTTTTCTCGGGGCCGCGCAAATCGACAAATTTGGAAACATCAATACCACGGTGATCGGCGGCACTTACGAAGCGCCGCGCGTCCGGCTTCCAGGTGCCGGTGGCGCGCCCGAAATCGCAACGGCGGCGAAAGAAATCGCCATCATCTTGCGGCACAGCAAGCGCACTTTCGTCGAAACCCTCGATTTCGTAACTTCCTCCGGTTATTATGACCGCGCGGTTACAGCAGGAACGCGCGGCCCGCGAGGCCGCGGACCCACGACCGTGATTACGGATTTAGGAATTCTCGTTTCCGATCGAGATGCGCGCGAGTTGGTTCTGACGACTCTGCATCCCGGTGTAACCGTCGACCAAGTGAAAGCCGCGACGGGCTGGGAGCTGAAAGTGGCGCCCAAAATCGCGATTACTTTGGCGCCCAGTTGCCTCGAATTGTCCGCTTTGCGGGATCTGCACGCGCGCACCGCGGCTGCTCACGGCAGCGTGGCCACCGCTGAGTAATGCACGCGGCGGGGCCCGCCATCATGCGATCGGTGCGATACAGGAGAACGCCTCGATGGCATCCATCGCCGGATATCGCCGGCCTTTTCTCGGAACGCAGCCGGATCATTTGCACCCGCAGTATCGCTCATCGATCAAGCGGGCTCCCTCGAAACCGCTTGTCTATTTGCCGCACACGCTCTCGGAAGTAACTGGGCCTTCCTTTGGAACTGACGTCGTTGATGTGAAAGCTTGCGACTTGACGAAGCAGCATTCCGCTCAGCCCATCGGCGAACGAATTATCGTCAGCGGGCGCGTGATCGATGAAGACGGCCGTCCGGTGCCGAAAACTCTCATCGAAATTTGGCAAGCGAATTCCGCAGGACGCTATCTTCACAAACGCGATCAGCACGACGCTCCTCTCGATCCAAATTTCAGCGGCAATGGCTACACGTTGACGGACTCCGAGGGCCGTTACCGCTTCATCACCATCAAGCCCGGAGAATATCCGTGGAGGAATCACGTCAACGCCTGGCGCCCGGCGCACATTCATTTCTCGATTTTCGGTCCCGCGTTTGCTACGCGACTCGTCACGCAGATGTATTTCCCCGGCGATCCTTTGATCCCCTACGATCCGATTTTCAATTGCACCGCGGACGAGAAGGCTCGAAATCGCCTGATCTCCCTCTTCGATTGGGAGACAACGATCTCCGAATGGGCGCTCGGATATCGTTTTGACATTGTGCTGAACGGCCGCGAGGCCACGCCCATGGAGGATTAGAGTGAGCTTGCAGGCGACAACATCGCAAACGGTCGGGCCGTTCTTCAAGATCGGGCTGGACTGGTTGAATCGCGACAATCTGGCCGCGCCGGGCGTGACCGGCGAGCGCGTCACGATCGAAGGCTGCGTTCTCGATGGCGACTCAATGCCGGTTCCCGATGCGCTGCTTGAAATCTGGCAGGCGAATTCCCACGGCAAGTATGCGCATCCCGAAGATACGCAAAACAAAACTCTCGAGCCCGGCTTCACTGGCTACGGCCGGATACCAACGGATGACACCGGCCATTTCCGCTTCACGACGATCAAGCCGGGTCAGGTTCCCGGTCATGGTGGAAAACTTCAAGCGCCGCACATCGTCGTTTCGGTCTTTGCGCGCGGGCTCTTGCGCCGCTTGGTGACTCGCATTTATTTTCCAGATGAGCCGGCCAACGCGGCCGATTTCGCGTTGAGTCAAGTCGAGCCCGCGCGGCGCGGAACGCTCATCGCCAGGAAATTGGTCGGACAGAGCGGCGCATTAGAATGGAACGTCGTTCTGCAAGGTGCCGAAGAAACGGTTTTCTTCGACTGCTGAGAATGATAAGACTACCGGCATGAGCCTGCTCGATCCGCTCTTCCGCTGGGAAGCGCTCGAGGAATTGTTCACCGATCGCGCCCGCGTGCAGGGCATGCTCGATTTCGAAGGCGCCTTCGCGCGCGCGGAAGCCAACCTGGGAATAATTCCGAAGAACGCCGCGGCGAAAATCACGGCAAAATGCCGCTCCGAGCTTTGCGATTTTCCTTCTCTGGCACAAGGCGCCGCGCGCGCCGGCAATCTCGCCATTCCTCTCGTCAAGCAACTCAC
The DNA here is from genome assembly GCA_036833535.1 of Candidatus Acidiferrales bacterium. GTDB lineage: Bacteria > Acidobacteriota > Terriglobia > Acidiferrales > UBA7541 > Palsa-147. Next base: position 7,742 of record DAITPO010000143.1, read on the forward strand.
CGATCAGGTTGCGAAAGATGATCCAGATGCGGCGCGTTACGTCCACTGGGGCGCAACGAGCCAGGACGCCATCGATACAGGCTTCATTCTGCAATTGAGAGCCGCGCTACATAAATTCGACGAGGAACTAAGCCGGCTTGCCGGCTCGCTCGCAAATCTCGCGAAAACGCATCGCGCGACGCCCATTGCCGCACGAACATGGATGCAGCAAGCGCTGCCGACGACGTTTGGCCTGATCGCCGCAGGCTGGCTAGACGCGACCTTGCGCCACCGCGCGCGCCTCGCCGAAGCTCAAGAGCGAGCCATCGTCCTGCAATTCGGCGGCGCGGTCGGGACGATTGCGGCTCTCGGCAATCGTGGATTGGAAGTGGCGAACGCTCTGGGCGAAGAGCTGAATCTCAGAGTTCCCGAGATCTCCTGGCACAGCCACAGAGACCGCGTGGCAGAAGTCGCGAGTGTGCTCGGCCTCCTCACCGGCACGCTGGGGAAGATCGCCCGCGACATCTCACTTCATGCGCAGACCGAGGTCGCGGAAATCTTCGAAGCCGCAGGCGAAGGGCGCGGAGGCTCGTCAACTCTCCCTCACAAGCGCAATCCGGTGACTGCAGCTGTTGTCCTCGCCGCGGCGACGCAGGTCCCGGGACTCGTCGCCACCGTGCTGACGGCGATGATCCAGGAACAGGAACGAGGTCTCGGCGGCTGGCATGCGGAGTGGGAGACAATGCCGCAATTGATCGGCTTGGCCGGAGGCGCGCTGCATCGTCTGGCCGAAACGGTTCCGCACCTCGAAATCGACACTGCGAAGCTGCGCCAAAATCTAGATGTGACTCGCGGACTGATATTCGCCGAGGCTGTGCAGATGGCGCTCGCGGC
>DAITPO010000144.1:0-4611 GCA_036833535.1 Candidatus Acidiferrales bacterium
AACGGCTCGCAGCAAACGGACACGTGACAATGAAAGACGCGCCCAACTTGCCGCAGCGATTACACCTAGCTCTCGAGCGGCGGCAAACCATGCGTTACGGCGAAAATCCGCACCAATCCGCCGCGCTTTACGTTCCAGCAGGGCGCGAAGCAACCGGGCTAGCGGGTGCCAAGCAGCTTCAAGGCAAAGAACTCTCCTACAACAATCTCGTCGATCTCGATGCCGCCTGGGCGTTAGTGAAGGAATTCGCGGCACCCGCAGTAGCAATCATCAAGCACAACAATCCCTGCGGCGCAGCCGAGCAGGAAAAATTGCTCGATGCCTATTTGAAAGCGCTCGCCTGCGATCCCGTCTCAGCGTTCGGCGGCGTCCTGGCGTTCAATCACAAACTCGATGCCGCCACGGCCGAGGAAGTAGCGAAGCTATTCGTAGAATGCATCGTAGCCCCAGGATACGAGCCCGCCGCCCTCGAAAAATTCGCCGCCAAAAAAAATGCCCGCCTGCTAGAAATCGCCAGCCAATACGACGCACCCGAACTGGAATTAAAGCGCATCTCCGGCGGCGTCCTGGTGCAAGACGCCGACCGCCACGAACTGAACGCAAGCCAATTGAAAAGCGTCGGCGAACGCGCCCCGACGCCGGAGGAATCGCGCGCGCTTCTATTCGCCTGGAAAGTTTGCAAGCACGTGAAATCGAACGCCATCGTCTTCGCCCGCGAGGGCGAAACCATCGGCATCGGCGCAGGCCAAATGAGCCGCGTAGATTCGGTGAAAATCGCCGTGATGAAAGCACAATCGCCGCTCCAGGGCACGGTAGTAGCCTCCGACGCATTCTTCCCATTCCCCGATGGCGTAGAAGAAGCCGGCAAAGCCGGCGCCACCGCAGTAATTCAACCGGGCGGCTCAGTCCGCGACCCCGACGTAATCGCCGCAGCAAACAAACTAGGAATGGCCATGCTCTTCACAGGCGTCCGCCATTTCCGGCATTAAGTAGCGCCGGCGTCCCGCCGGCATCTTACGAGCTAGCCAAAGATTAAGAGTACTCAGAAGCGCGGCGCGATGATTTCCGCCGAGGAGTCCGCGGTCGATTCATAAACGACTTAAATTAATGGTCCTCGGATGCCCTCAGAAACGCCGGCGCTACCTAAGGCACTGAGCCTCAGCAAGTTCCGCGCCCGATTGCCCAATAGTCGAAATTTGTCCCACGATTTCCCCGCGCCTTGCGTCCAAATATATGTCCACCAGTTTCTTTGCAGCGCCCGGCGAAAATCCATCAAACCGGGCACCTAAATGGATGGCCCGCGCATCTTTCAAATGACGGCCTGAGTCTCGCGGTAAGCGAGTGTCTGAATCTCGCGGCAGGCGAGTGACTTAAAAGTACGATGATGGCGGAATCTTTTGACGCCCGCGCGAGGGTAAACGATAATGAAGGTTTCCGGTACACCGATGAAGACAATCCGTATAAGCGTGACCCTCGCAGGGCTGGCGCTGCTGGCCGGGAACTCCTTCGCGCAGACTTCGCCGCCCGCGCCCGCCGCTGCTCCCACTAGCCCCGCCGAGCAAACTTCCAAGCAGGCTTCCCCGCAAGCCACCGGCGCCACGCAGCAATCCGACGCGAACCGCACCGCGGATGCCTACTACAATTTCGCCCTGGGCCACGCCGCCGAGGACGAATACGAAATCACCGGCCGCAACGAATCCGCGAATCGCGCAGTGGAATATTACAAAAAGGCCCTCGAGCTCGATCCCGGCTCGTCGGTGATCATCGAACGCCTGGCAGAAACCTACGCGAAATCGCAGCGCACTCCCGAAGCCATCGCCGAAGCGCAACAGGCCATCAAAGCCGATCCCGATAATCCCGGGCCGCATCGCCTCCTCGCGCGTATCTACGTCCGCAATCTGAGCGAAGTAAATGCCGGCTCGGCCCAGCGCGACACAATCGACAAAGCCATCGAGCAATTCAAAGAAATCCTGCGCCTAGATCCCAAAGACGGCCAATCCGCTCTCTGGCTCGCCCGCCTCTACCGCTTCGAGAACGAGCACGACAAAGCCGAAGACACGCTGAAAACAATTCTAAGCCGCGATCCGCAAAACGAAGGCGCCCTCGAGCAAATGAGCCAGCTCCTCATGGATGAAGGCCGCGCCCCGGAAGCCATCGAACTGCTCACCAAGGCCGCATCAATGTCCACTTCGCCGACGCTCTTCGATCTCCTCGGCGACGCCTACTCGCAGTCGCATGAATACGGCAAGGCCGAAGAAGCCTACAAAAAAGCCGTCGATGGCGATCCGGACGAGGTCACGCATCGCAAAGAGCTCGCGCAAACTCTGCTCACCGAGGAAAAGTTTCCAGAGGCACTCGAGGAATTCAAGCGCCTCGCGATTATCGAGCCTGAATCGCCCGAAAACTATTTGCGCCTCTCGCAGATTTACCGTCACATGAACCGCTTCGAAGAAGCCGAAGACAGCATCGTCAAAGCCAAGCAACTCGGCCCCGGAAATCTCGAGATCGTTTACAACGAAGCGCTGGTTTACGACGCGCAGGGCCGCTTCGACGATGCCGCGCACGTTCTGGCCGATGCCATAGCCGGAGTGCGCGCCTCCACCGATTCGAACGGCAATCCCAGCGCCCTGGCGATTCTCTACGAGGAATTGGGCCGCATTTATCGCGAGAAGAAAGATTTCACCTCCGCGGAGCGCTCCTACGAGGAACTCTCCAAGCTCGGCCCCGAATCCGCCAAGCGCGCCCAGATGCTGCTGATCGATACCTATCGCGAAAGCCACGAAATCGATCGCGCCCTCAACGAAACTCAGAAAGCCATGAAGGATGCCCCGAAAGACCGCGGCCTCACCGTCACGTACGCGATCTTGCTCGGCGAGAAGGGCCAGGGCGAAGAGGCTGACAAAGTTCTGCGCGCGCTGCTCAAGGGCGGCGATGACGATGAAGAAGTCTATCTCGATCTCGCGCAAGTCCAAGAGCGCGGCCGCCGTTATGGCGATGCCGAAAAATCCGCGATGAAGGCCCAGGAACTCGCCAGCGAGCCGCCCGAGAAGGAAACCGCGGCGTTCATGCTCGGCGCCATTTACGAGCGCCAGAAAAAATTCGATCTGGCCGAAGCGCAATTCAAAAAGGCGCTGGAGATCGATCCGAGAAACGCCGCAGCGCTGAATTATTACGGCTACATGCTGGCGGATCGCGGCGTCCGCCTCGATGAAGCCACTTCGCTGATTCGCAAGGCGCTCGAGCTCGAGCCCGCCAATGGCGCGTATCTCGATAGCCTCGGCTGGGCCTATTACAAGCAGAACAAGCTGGCGGAAGCCGAAGAATTCCTGAGCAAGGCCGTGGACCGCGACGCCGAGGACCCCACAATTCTCGGACATCTAGGCGATGTCTATGCGAAGATGGGCCGGATGCAGCGGGCCGAAGCGCTTTGGGAAAAGGCGCTCACGGAATGGCAGAAGGCTTTGCCGGCCGATTATGAAGCCGACAAAGTAAGCGAGCTCGACCAGAGATTGAAAGACGCCAAGAAGCGCGTAGCGCAAAAGCCCGCACCGGATAATTCGCAACCGCAATAAACGATTCCGCATGAAAAATTCAGTGCGCCTCCCGGCGTTTGCCAAAGTGAATCTCTGCCTGCATGTCCTGGGGCGGCGCCCGGACGGCTATCACGAACTGCGCACGCTGTTTCAATCCATCACCCTACACGACGTTCTCGAACTGACGAACCTGCGCGGCCGCGTCGTTACGCTTGAAACTGACGATCCTGCTCTTCCCACCGGTCGCGAAAATCTCGTGCATCGCGCGATTGAAGCGATGCGCCGCGAGTTGAGTTTCCGCGGCGGAATTCACGCGCGCCTCTCGAAGCAAATTCCGGTAGCCCGCGGCCTCGGCGGCGGCTCGAGCGACGCGGCCGCGGCGATCATCGGAATGCTGCGCCTCACCGGGCGCAAGCTGCCTCTCGCCCGCGCCATGGAAATCGGCGCGTCGTTGGGTGCCGATGTGCCGTTCTTTCTCTTCGGTGGACGCGCGCTAGGAGTCAGCCGCGGCGACGAACTCTATCCGCTGCCCGATGGCCCGAAATATTCCGTCGTAGTTGTCTCGCCGAACGGCATCGCCGTCAGCACCCGCGACGCCTATCGCTGGGTTTCTTCGGAATTGACAAAGCACGATTCGCCTCGTAAAATCTCTAGTTTCTGCGCTCTATGTTGGAGCCGGCAGGAAGCCTCCCTATCGAATGACTTCGAAAGGCCGGTTTTCCGCCGCCACCCGCGCCTCGCAGCAATCAAGCGCGAGTTGCTTCAACAAGGAGCAACAGAGGCCGCGCTGGCCGGTAGCGGATCGGCGGTGTTCGGATTATTCCGGAGCCCAGCGCAGGCGCGCCGAGCCGCATTTGGTTTCCCGGAAGACCAGGTCTTCGTAGTCGAGACCATTGCAAGGCAAGATTACGCCCGGATCATGCGCCCAAGGTTTGTGTAGCGCCGGTTTACCCTGAGCTGCGAAGGGCGTCCCTGCCGGCATCTTACGACCTCGCGCGCAGCCAAGGGCAGCAATCGTCCGCGGCGCGCGGTTAAAGTAGCGCCGGCGTCCCGCCGGCATCTTACGACCGCGAAAGCC
>DAITPO010000144.1:4711-6852 GCA_036833535.1 Candidatus Acidiferrales bacterium
AGCCGGCAGGGGGCAGCGAACGTGCGCGGCGCGAGGACTTCAATTGTTAGTGTTTTATTTCCGAAGGTGACTTCTCTTGATTGACGAGAAATTCAAAATCTTCTGCGGCAGCGCCAACCCGCCTCTAGCCCAGGCCATCTGCCGCTATCTAGGCGTAAAGCTCGGCAAAACCGAGCACGGCCGCTTCAGCGACGGTGAAACACGTTTCCAAATCCTCGAAAACGTCCGCGGCGCCGACGTCTTCGTAGTGCAACCGTGCTCGCAACCGGTAGATTTCCACCTGATGCAGCTTCTACTCATGATCGACGCCTTCAAGCGCGCCTCAGCCTGGCGTATCACAGCGGTAATTCCGTATTACGCCTACGCCCGCCAGGACCGCAAAGACAAGCCGCGCGTAGCCATTTCCGCGAAGCTCGTAGCCGATTTGCTAGAGACCGCGGGCGCCAGCCGCGCCCTCACTCTCGATTTGCACGCCCCGCAAATCCAGGGCTACTTCAACGTGCCGGTGGATCACCTATTCGCAGCCCCGGTTCTGGTGGAGTATTTCAAGAAAAAAGAATACGGACCGCTCACTGTGGTTTCGCCCGACGCAGGCGGCGTCGAGCGCGCCCGTTACTTCGCGAAAAAAATGGACGCGCCTCTGGCCATCGTCGATAAGCGCCGCATCGACATCAACGTCAGCGAAGTGATGCACCTGATCGGCGACGTCGCAGGCCGCCCGGCATTGATAATTGACGACATAATCGACACCGCCGGAACGCTGGTCAAAACAGCCGAAGCGCTGATTGAAAACGGCGCGACGAAAGTAATCGCCGGCTGCACCCACCCGATTCTTTCGGGCCCGGCCGTCGAACGCCTGACGCAATCGGTGATCGAGGAAGTGGTGGTCACGGACTCGGTGCCGCTTACAGCCGAGGCCAAGAAGCTTTCGAAGATTACGGTTCTCAGCGTGGCGGAACTGCTCGCCCGCGGCATTCGCAATATTCACGAAGAGACTTCGATCAGCGAACTCTTTATCTAGGTCACGAAGGAAGGTCGTATGCAGACATTAGTCTTGGAAGGCACAGATCGCGAGTCGCGCGGCAAGGGACCCGCGCGCCGCACGCGGCTCACCGGCATGGTTCCCGCCGTTCTCTATGGTGGCAAGGGCAAATCGATATCGCTCGCCGTGAACGCCAAGCAGGTCGCCAAAATCCTGCGCTCAGAATCCGGCCACAACTCCATTTTCACCATTCAGCTTTCCGGTGGAAAAGAAGAGCAGGCCATGGTGAAGGATTGGCAGGTCGATCCCGTCACCGGCGCTCTGCTTCACGTGGATCTCTTCCGCGTAGCCATGGACGTGCGCATGCGCGTGAAAGTGCCCGTGCATCCGGTCGGCGAAGCGCAGGGCGTCAAGATGCAGGGCGGAATTTTCGAAATCGTCACCCGCGAAATCGAAATCGAATGTCTGCCCACGGATATTCCCGAAGAATTCAAAGTGGATGTCTCCGAGTTGCTAATCGGCAAGCAGATTCGCGCTTCGGATGTCCCGCTCGATCCGGCAAAGCTCAAGCTGCTAACCGATCCGCAGCGCGTCCTCTTCCACGTCGTAACGCTAAAGGCCGAAGTGGAAGCCACGCCGGAAGCCGCCGCGGCAGCCACCGAAGTAGCCCCGGCCGAGCCCGAGGTCATCAAGAAGGGCAAGAAGGAAGTCGAAGAAGGCGAAGAGGGCGCACCCGAAGCCAAGGCCGAAAAGCCCGAGAAGCCCGAAAAGAAGGGCAAAGAAAAGTAGGGCAAAGAAGAGTGGGGGCCGGGGTTCACCACCGGCCCGGTGTGGCATTAGGTTTCACAGTTTTAGTTTCTGCTCGGGTTTTGCCCGTAGGTTTTGTCTTTAGGTTTTGCTTTGTCGGGTGCCCCATCCTTCGCGCCTTCTGCGAAGGGTGGGGGTTTTCGGCCCCGCTTTTGCTTTTAGTTTTCGGTTTTGGTTTTAGTCTTGCTTTGTCGGGTGGCCCATCCTTCGCGCTTTCTGCGAAGGGTGAGGGTTTTCGGCCCCTCTTTTGCCTTTGTGTTCGGCATTCGGGCTTAGTGCGAAAAGGCAGAAGTTTTGTCAGGGCACGACTTTAGTCGTGCCGAAAGCCCAACAACATCTCCGCGGCTTTAGC
>DAITPO010000144.1:6952-8293 GCA_036833535.1 Candidatus Acidiferrales bacterium
AACTGCACCGGCAAGGTGCGCTGATGAAACTGATCGTCGGCCTCGGCAATCCGGGCGCGGAATACGAATCGACGCCGCACAACCTGGGTTTCCTAGCGGCGGACACGCTGGCAGCGCGCAACGGAATTCGCTTAACTCGCCCCGAAGCGAAATCATTCCTCGGGCGCGGCGAAATCGCGGGCCAGGAAGTGGTCATCGCCAAGCCGCAGACGATGATGAATCTGAGCGGCGTTGCTGTGCGAGACATGCTTCAGCGCTTCGAATGCACGCCGGCCGATTTGATTTTGTTGAGCGATGAAGTGGCGTTGCCCTGGGGCATGATTCGCATCAACGAGCGCGGCAGCGCCGGCGGTCACAACGGCCTGAAGTCGATCGTGCAAGCCGCGGGCATGGAATTTATCCGCGTGCGCATGGGCGTGAAGCCCGAGCACCCGATCGGCGATCTAGCGGATTACGTTCTCTGCCCGATGAATCGCGGGCATCGCGAAATCGCGCGACAGATGGCCACGGACGCCGCAGAAGCAGTAGAAATAATTCTCGGCGATGGCCCGAGCAAAGCGATGGCGAAATTCAATCGCCGCGTAGAACCGGAACCCGGTGCAGAAGCCGGCGCCGATATCGATGCCTGAGAAGACGGTTTGTCAGGGCACGGCTTTAGCCGTGCCGAAAGCGACGCGAAAACTACTCGGCTTTAGCCGCTGAGGGTCAGTCGCTGTTCGAGCTTCACGCTTTTGAGAAGATGTAGAACCAAAGAAACCGAGGAACCATGGAAGACAGACTCTACGAAGTAATCTTCATCAGCCGCCCGGACACCCCGGAGGCCGACATCGACAAAATCATCGCCACTCTCCAGCACGCCGCTGAAGAAAAATCGGCCAAGCTCGAGAAGGTCGAAAAATGGGGCCGCAAGCGCATGGCCTACAAGGTTCACAAGCTGCGCGAGGGCTTCTACGTTTACATCTCCCTGCGCACCAATCACGGCGAGCTCATCAAGGAACTCGAGCGCCGCCTGAAAGTCGCCGATCCGGTGATCAAATATCTCACCATCCGCATCGACGAAGACATGAAGCGCCAGCAAAAACTAGCCAAGCACCGCGAGCGCCGCGCCGCAAGACGCCCGCGGAAGACTGCGCCATCAGCGACTCCGTCGCCCGCCCCCGCAGCACCAGCCAGCGGCGGCGGCGAGCAGTCCGCTCCAGCGGGAAGCTAACGAGACCAAGCAGCACGCGAGAGGAAAGTTGACATGACCGATCAGAACGAACCAAAACAAAATCCACCGACAGCGCCTGCAGCGGAAACGCCGCAAGCAGCTCCGTCCGCGCCCGAAGGCGCAGCGCCAGC
>DAITPO010000145.1:0-1818 GCA_036833535.1 Candidatus Acidiferrales bacterium
GGCGCATCACGCTCCCCAATCTTCGAGTCTCGATAATCGCCGTCGCGCTACTAATCTTCACTCTCTCGCTAGACGAAATCGCCGTAAGCTTCTTCCTCATAGGCCGCAGCAACACGCTTCCACTCGAAATCTGGTCCCGCCTGCGTCGCGGCATCACCCCGGAAATCAACGCGGTTTCGAGCATCATCCTCCTCTTCTCCATCGTCCTAATCCTGGTCTGGTATCGACTCCGCACCAGATCGCAAAGCGCCGAAGAAGCCGCCGACGTCCTACCCTCAGCCATCCAAGGAGAACAAGCATGACCGAATCCCGCCGCGACTTCCTGCGCTTCGTCCTAGCCGGCTCAGTAGCCGCAGGCTGCCCCTTCGATCTCAAGCTCCTCTCCGCAGCCGAAGCCCCCACTCCGCAACTCGATGGCGACCATTTCGAAATCTGCCACAAAGTCCGCGACGGCCAGAAATTCATCCCTCCGCCAGTCAGCAAGCGCTACGACATAGTCATCGTAGGCGGCGGAATAGCAGGCCTAAGCAGCGCCTATTTCCTGCGCGAGAAAAATTTCCTGCTACTCGAGAAGGAACCTCACTGGGGCGGCAACGCTTTCAAAGAAGAATTCCAAGGCCAGGGCTTCGCCACCGGCTCTGCGTACGATTTCGTCGGCTCCGAAAGCAACCAGCTCGCCAAAGAAATCGGCCTCGAGCAATTGCCGGTGAATTTCGCCGATCCCACCATCGTCAACGGCAAATGGGTCGCCGACACTTGGCGCAGCGGCATCGACGAACTCCCCTATCCGCAAAAAATCCGCGATGCCTTCAAGCAATTCCGCAAGAAAATGCTGGCTCTCGATCCCGAAAAGCACGTCAAGCAATACGACAGCGAGCCGCTCACAAAATATCTCCAAGGCTTCCCCCCGGAAATCACGCACTGGTGGGACGCCTACGGCCCCTCGAACTGGGGCGCCAAATCCGCCGACACCTCCACTTACATCGCCCTCCAGGATTTCCACGATTTCGCCAGCGAAGAAGCCAAAGACGATCGCGTCACGTTGCCGGGCGGCAACGGCGCCATTTCCGAAAAGCTAGCCGCGTTACTGCTCGAAAAATACGCCGCGCAAATGTTGACCGGCGCCACCACAGTAGCCGTAGAGCAACTAAAAAATTCCGTCCACGTAACTTACTTTCACGATGGCCAACTCCACACCGTCTCCGCCCGCCTGGCCATCATGACCGCCCCAAAACTAATCGCCTCACGCATCACCTCCGGCATCTCCCCCAATCAACGCGACGCCATGCAAGCTATCCGCTACGCTCCCTATCCGGTCATCAACATGATCTTCGATCGCGACATCTACAATCGCGGCTACGACAACTGGTGCCCCGGCAACTCCTTCACCGATTTTACGGTTGCGGATTGGACCATCCGCAATAAACCCGGCTACAAGCAGAAAAACAACATCCTCACTTTCTACACGCCGCTCGACGAAAACGATCGCCACAAGCAACTAACCGAAGACGGCTGCAAAAAAATTGCACTAAACGTCCTACGCGATTTCAAAAAACTACTCCCCGAATTCGATCACGATCCCATCGAGCTCCACATGTATCGCCGCGGCCACCCCATGCTAATGGCCACTCCAGGCAACTACACGAAAACCATCCCTGAAGCCCGCCACCCGCTAGACCGCGTCTTCTTCGCCAACGCCGACAGCGAAGGCCCCGAGTCGTTAGCCATGGGCGCGGTAGCCTCCAGCCAAAAAGCCGCCAACTGGGTAGCCCAACGCCTAACCGGCAAAACCTCCGCCCAAGCCACGCGCTCCGTAGG
>DAITPO010000145.1:1918-8293 GCA_036833535.1 Candidatus Acidiferrales bacterium
ATCCCCATCACATGCGCGCTCTGCACTCCCGCAGCATCCAAAACCGCCGCCGCATCCGCAGCCATTAAAGCAATCGGATAAGGCCCAGCGGGCACGTCGCTTCGCCCCGCCCCGCGATTATCCAGCGCAATAGTCCGATAACGCCGCACCAATATGGGCCGAGTCCGGTGCCACATCGCCGACGCCCAACCCAATCCCATAATCATGAGAACGGGCGCCCCGTTCCCCGATTCGTCCCAGTAAATTTTGGCGCCCGAATTCTCAGTGAATGGCATCTCGGCTCTTGGATTGCGCGTTCAGCCTACTCGCTCGCGAATCTATTTCTCTTTCTTAGCCGCCGCCTTTTTCGCCGGCGCCGCAGCGATCGAATACTCGCCCTCAACATCCACCACTGCCCCGCCATCCGCGTTCGGCGTCACGGTGTATGTCCCCTTCCCCGAAATCCCCTTCAACTTCCCAGTCCCTCCCGTATAAGACCAAGTCCCCTTGGTCACCCCGGGCTTCCCGTCTTTCGCCGGCCCGGAATCACGGAAGCTCACGAAGTATTTATCGCCGCTGTCCATGTTCCCAACGTACGTGCCGTTAGAACTCGCGCGCGTCGCAGTCATCTCCAAAAACGCCACGGAAGTTCCATCCGTAGTTTTTCCGCCTTCCATCTCCATCGGCGTAGTCCACTTGCAAGTATTTTTCACCACCGCCAAACTGTGCCCCGGCTTGTCCCCAGCATCCGCCGTGCCGATAACTTCCGGCGCCTTGTCGCATTTGTGCTGCCCGGAAACCTTAGTCTGTGCCCCAACCGCCGAAGCAAACAAAAACGCCAGCCCCATCATGCTCACAAATCGTAGTCTCATCGCTCTCCCCCTCAAGATTTTGAATGTGAAGAAATTTGGCCGCGAACCGATCGAAGCAACCGCAAGCGCCAGCATCCTACGCCCACAAATTCCGCCGCACAAGCTTTTGCCGGTTCCGTCATCCGAAATTTCAAATTTCAGATCTGCAATTTCCCCGTTCCTGCATCCGCAACTTCCGTCAATTACCGCGCATCCCATTAAATGAACCCGCCTCGATCCCCCTCCGCCCGCCCAAGGAGCCAAAAATGCACGTGACCACGCAATTCGCACCCCCTGAAACAGCGCAAACCAGCCAGCTAAAAATCTCCTCCCTTCCCGGAATCCTCACCATCATCATCGGCGCCGGCATAATCTTCATCGGCATCCGCGAATTCCTCCAACCGCAAATCGGCGCGCAAGGCTTCGGCGTCCCGCTCCAAGATCCTCACGACGCCCCGTTTCTCGCCATCAAAGCCGCGCGCGACATAGCCACCGGCATCGTAGCGCTCACATTTTTGGCTCAACGCGACCGCCGCTTCCTGGCCTCCGCCATCGTCGCGCTGACGCTGATTCCAATCCTCGATGGCCTGATCGTCTTCAGCCACGCTCACTGGATCTTCACTCCAATCATTCTTATCCACTGGGGCACAGCAGCCGTAATGCTCGCAATCGTCGCGTTGCTGCGAAGCAAAATGTAGCTCAGGTCTTCAGACCTGAGGCTGTTTGCCTTTTGTCTCTGGGTTTCAACCCCAGCTCCACCACCGGCAAATTCCCATCGCACTCTCGTAATCCCGCGCGCGCATCCCTCCTCCAGGTTTACAATGTGCGTGTCGAGGCCAATGCCCATGAGCAAGCTCAGCCGGCGCAAGTTTGTCGAGATGGCAATCGCGCTGAGCGCGACGGCCGCGTGGGGCCGCCCGTTCGGCACGCGCTCCAAACTTCCCTGGCGCGAACGCCGCGATATTTTTCCCGAAGGCGTCGCATCCGGCGATCCGGATAGCAACAGCGTCCTGCTGTGGACTCGCCGCCCGCCCTTCAACGCCCACCCCGCAGTCAAATTGCATCTCGAAGTCGCCGAGGACGAATCATTCCATCAAGTCGTCGCCACCGCAGAAGCCGCGATCTCGGAAGCCGCCGACTGGACCTGCCGCGTGCTCGTCGGCGGCCTGAAGCCCGCCAAAGTTTACTGGTATCGCTTCACCGACGCCGAAGGCAACGGCAGCCGCGTCGGCCGCACCATCACCGCGCCAGCCGACGACGATCCGCGGCCAGTCCATTTCGCCTTCATCAGTTGCCAGAACGCCAATCAGGGCGCCCAGAACGCCTATCGCCGCATGATTTTCGAAGACGAGCGCGCCGCCGAGCAAGATCGCCTCGGCTTCGTCCTGCATCTCGGCGATTTCATCTACGAAATCGTCTGGTACCCCGAAGATCGCCCGCAGGGAATGTACGATCGCCGCATCCGCGATATCGTCCGCTACGAGCACGGCGAAAAAATCCGCGACTTCCACATTCCCACGGTCGTCGCCGATTACCGCGCCATCTATCGCAATTATCTCCACGATCCCGATCTGCAAGACGCCCGCGCCCGCTGGCCGTTCGTCTGCATGTGGGACAATCACGAATTCAGCTGGCTCGGCTGGCAGAGCCTGCAAAAATTCGAAGGCGTCACGCATCCGCGCCAGTCCCGCAAAGTCGCCGCGAATCAAGCCTTCTTCGAATATCAGCCCGGCCGGTTCTTCAAATCGAGCGGCCCGTCGCTCGGCGAATTCAACCCGCCTAAAGTCGCCGACGCGCCGATCACGCAATTCGACGATCACGGTCTCGGCCAGGAGCCGAACAATCTAACCGCGCTCGCTAGCCTCAAGGGCTATCGCGCGCTGCGCTGGGGCCGCAACGTCGAGCTCATCATCACCGACCAGCGCAGCTACCGCTCCGAAGAGCCCACCGATCGCAAAGAAGCCGAGCCTTTTTCCAGCGACGACTTCCCCGAATTTCTGCCGCAAGAAGCCATGGAAATTCTCGATGCAGGCCGCGCCTACAACGGCGGCCACGCGCCCGCGTCCATCCGCTTCGGCGGCGCCGAGATTCCGAATTTCCGCCGCGACGAGCCGCCGCAAACCGTTCTCGGCGCCGAACAAAAATCCTGGTTCCTCGATCGCCTCCGAAATTCCAAAGCCACCTGGAAAATCTGGGGCAACACGCTAGCCACTCTCGAAATGCGCGCCGACCCGCAAAATCTTCCGCCGGGTTACACCAAACCCTGGCCCGGCGCGGGCTACGCAGGTTTCAGCGGCGCCGACGCCAGCACGGCCTTCGCCGAGCGCGGCGAAATTTACGATTTCGTCCGCGACAACGGCATCACCGGCTTCGCCACCGTCGCCGGCGATCGCCACAGTTTCTGGGCCGGCCTCGCCGCCAAATCGCTTCCGCCCAAGCCCTTCGAACCAGTCGGCATCGCCTTCGTCACCGGCTCGATTTCAGCTCCCGGCCTCGTCGAAGCCTTCGAGCACGTCTTCCCCAAAGATCATCCGATGCATCTGTTTTTCGTCGGCCAGGGCCCAACGGATTCGAGCCCGCAACCGATGATCAATCTCCTGCTTCGCCACGGCGTCAAATCCTGCCTCGAATATGCCAAGTCCGGCGACCTCGCCAAAGCCCGAGCCGTTTCCAATCCAGATTTATCGCCGCACGTCTCCTTCGTAGACATGAGCGGCCACGGCTATGCAATTGTCAGCGCCACAAGCAACGCGTTCGAAAGCGAGTTCGTCTGCATCCCGCGCCCACTAGAACGCAGCCAGCAACCCGACGGCGGCCCGCTCCGCTATCGCTCCAAGCAGCGCGCCAACCTCTGGGCCAAAGGCGAAGCCCCAAAGCTAGAAGTAAAAGTAGTCGAGGGCGAAGCCAAGTTTTCGCTCTGAAGCTCCGTTGCACCTCCGTACCGCCGGCAGCTTGCCGGCGTTTTTGACTTTTCCCGTTTCCGGTTTCCGGCCGGGTGCCTCCGCCTCGGCGGACGCCGCAGTTGCGCGTGGGGACTTTGTCTTTTACGCGTCCTCCTTTCCGTCGTTGAGAGGCGCCTTCCGTCAAGGAATCTCTCTTCGCCTCCGTTTTCCCGCCTCTAGAACCCATCGTCACAGTTCCGTGTGCGGGTCATCACATACAGCGGGCTTCCCAGGTGGGATCATGGTGGTCCTATGACCCGCGCTCGCAGACGCAAATTCCTGGTTGCAGGCTGCCTCGTTGCACCGCTCGTGGTCGCCGCGCTGTTTCCCGTGCGCGACCTACTTGCTGCGTTTTTCATGTTCTGTATCTTCTTCAGCGCGTTGGGATTAATCGCGGTGTTGTCGTTCCTGTTTGGCGGCGGGGTGATGCGTTGTTACGAGCTACTGCTGGCCTGCGCGTCCTGGTTCGGCGTTCGCCATCAAAACTCGTAGTTGCGGGTCGCCCGGATTTTCGTGGTCACTCTGTGCCCTCCTCTTTTCGCTTCTCATTCACCTCGCTTGAACGTTTAACCGAAACAAGGGTTCAATTAAAACCCCTCGTAAGTCGCAGAAAACATTGGATCGGGGTCGCGTCTAACCGAAACAAAAATCAGACCGCCTCGATCTTCGTTCCGCCGAATTTTTCGAATGTAGGGCCAACGGTATTGAGGCATCGCCCCCGAAATATGCGCATTGAAAATGGCGTGATTTGTCTCGATTTGAACCTGCCTCCGTCTATTGTTTTGTTGGACTTACGATCGCTTCTAATAAATTCGTGTCTCGATTAGAATCGGCCGGTCTCCGTTGGGGCGGGCCTTGCATTTCAGTCCCGCCCGCCGTTCGGCCCTTCCGCCGTTCTGCCCTTCCGCCTCTTCCAGTAGCGGCGCATCCCAGAAAGCACTGCCGAGCGGCGCCACGCCAAATAAAAACGCCGCCAAGCTGGCGGCGCTAGGATGGCTCGCAGATCGCGAAGGCACTTTGTCTGGCCTGCGCAGTACCGCACTCAGAATGGCGCAGGTATTAACGAAGGTCAATGGTACGTTCGATACAAAATTGGGGCAGTCGGGCGGGGTTTGGAGGTTGGAAATTTGAAGTCGGAACAGGGCCGGGCCAGCCGAACGGCTCGAGGACCTATCGTCCAGCCACCAGCTTCTAGCATCCAGCTTCTAGCCTTGGGCCGAATTGCAGGGGAACCGGGGCGAAGAAAAGTCAAACCCGCGGACGAAAGCCCAGACTTCGACACCTAGGCAATGGACCGCCCACCGAACCCGGAGAATAAGAAATCAAAAGCGGGGCCGAAGAACCCGACCTGTCCCACGAACGGGGAAAGATCGGGCACCCACGGCAAACCCTCACAAAAGGCTTCGGCCCCCGCCGAACAAACGCTCCATCACCCGCGCACTTCTCACGCTAATCGATATCGACCTGGAACATCAAGGAAGGGTCGCCGTATGCAACTGCATACCATAGCCCGTCCGCTCCCATAATGAAGTACACCTCCTGCCCGTAAAACCAAGGCGGATAGGCTCCCGCATAGAACCAGTATCCACCGTAAGAGTATTCCCGACGCCCATTGTAGAAGCGACCGCCATTCTCTTCAAAGCGGGCATGATGCTCGCGTCCAAACCTGCTTTCGTTGTACTCGTGGCCGCGATTATCTCTCTGACCACTGTGGGCCCAGTTCCCTTGTGGTTGCTCGTGCTTCTGAGTATTGGCTCGTTGCTCCTGTTGGCCCTTGGCTTGATGCTGCTGTTCCTGCTTCGCAGACTTGGCCTCTTGCTGCGACTGTTTCTGTTGCTGCTCTTGCTGGCCCTTGGCTTGATGCTGCTGTTCCTGCTTCGCAGACTTGGCCTCTTGCTGCGACTGTTTCTGTTGCTGCTCTTGCTGGCCCTTGGCTTGATGCTGCTGTTCCTGTTTTGGAGCCTTGGCTTCCTGTTGCTTCTCCGGCTTAGCCTGGTGTTCCTGTTTCGCGGGCTTGGCCTGTTGCTGCTTCTCAGGCTTGGCCTTCTGCTCCTGTTTAGCCGGCTTCGCGTCTTGTTCGTGTTGATCCTGCTGTGCGTACGTGGGAGCTACAGCTCCAAAAAGGAGGAGCAAAACTCCCGTGGCAATAAATCCAACTGGTTTCATGTGTCATGCCTCCATTGCAGTGATTTCGCGCGCTCCGCGATTGTCACGCCGGGCGCGGTTGATGTTTCGATTCGATCTGCGAGTCCCCTCTAAAGACACTTGACCGTCACCATTTCAGAGTGATCCCGAAAAACTCAACGCAGCACGCCGAGCAGGTACAAGATCAGCGCGATGACCACGACCGTGCCTACGATCCCCAGGCCCCCGCCTGTCCCCCACCTCGAATACCCGTAATACCCGCCGCCTCCGCCGAACAACAACAGCAGAACAATAATTAGAAGTAGCATCGCAATTCTCCTCTCATGTCATGTCCCAAGATTCCTGGCCTAATCTTCACTTCGCTTGTGTCCCAGCGCCAACACACTCGGGGCGCAATCCTCAGTAGCAGCTACGACGTCTTCCTCGCCCCCATGACCAGCAGCACGACGCCTCCAACC
>DAITPO010000146.1:0-8280 GCA_036833535.1 Candidatus Acidiferrales bacterium
CCCTGCTCGATGATGGCGTAGGAATCGGGGCCGAGGCCCATGCCCATGAATAGTTCCTGGATGTCGCGGAGGCGAGCGACGCGGCCATTGAGAATGTATTCGCTCTGGCCGGAGCGGTAGAGGCGGCGGCCGATGACGACTTCGCCGGGCTTGGGCGCGTGCACGGGTTTGTGTTGAGCGCGCTTTTTTCGGAATTTGCCAGCGACGGTGGCGTCTTCAGCGGCCTCAGCGCTCGCTGGCGCGTCAATTGGCATTTCGGCCGGGGCGTCACCGGCGGCCATTGTGTCCTCGGAATTTTCGGATGATGCAGTTTCTTCGATCGGCTCGGCCGGCGTGGAATCGAGAATCTTCGCGGCGGCTTCGGCGAGCTCGGGGTCGACGAGAGTGATCATCACCTCGGAGAGACCCAGCGGCGGACGCTTGGCGGTGCCATTGAAGATGCAATCGGACATGCGCTCGGCGCGGAGGAGCTTGTGACTCTGCTCGCCGAGGACCCAGGAAATGGCATCCACGATGTTCGATTTGCCGCAGCCATTGGGGCCCACGATGCAGGTTATCCCGTTGCCGCTAAAGGTGATATGGGTCTTCTCGCAGAACGATTTGAAGCCCAAGAGATCGACTTTACGAAGTTTGAGCACGCTTAGCCTCGAACCAGATTTTGTCTCCGCGCGGGGACGTGCGGAGAGACGGCTATTTCTTCAATTGAGATGGAGGTGTTCCGAGACAAAAAGCTTGGAGGGTCGATGGTCCGTGGCCCTGCCGCCTGGCGCGTGCGTATCGGCGGTTACGGGAGAAGAAGATAGCATCGGTGGTGGAGGATGTAAAGGCTATACCCACAAATTGTGTCTGTGAAAAAAGAGGGGAATGAACCGCGCCGGGGCTCCGCCGATGTTCGCGGAGCCCCGATCGCGCGGCGAAATGCTAGGCGCTTTTGATGGCTTTGATGATCACCAGCAGGATGACGGCGCCAACTGTGGCCATGCACAACTGGCCGAGCAGGCCCCAGGCGGTCAGGCCGAGAAGGCCGAACACCCAGCCGCCGATAAATGCGCCGACGATTCCGACGATGATGTCCACGATGATGCCGAAGCCGCGGCCCTTCACTAGAGTGCCGGCCAGCCAGCCGGCGATGGCGCCAATGATCAATGTCCAGAGCAAACCCATGTTAATTCCTCCCATAGAGAATCGCAGTACGCGAGCAGTCTCGAATTCGATGTGAAGATGGCCTGTGAGGTTTCGAGTGGGCGGATTCTATCACCGGATTGGGCTTGTGACGCCACTTTGTGAAGCACGGCTCACGTTTGACTCGCGCTGGCGGGCGACGTAGCATCGCGGGCATTGGCGGAGGCGCGTATGCCGCATTTGCCTAAACGATCGAGCCGCGGGCTGCTTGTCTCGCTGGCGTTCCTTGCGTTGGTATTCGTTCTTACCGTGACGCAGTACCGTCCGCCGGCGCCGAAGCCAGTGGATGCGCCGGTGGCGGAATTCTCTGCGGGGCGCGCGCGGGAAATTCTGCGACAGCTTGTCGGAGATGGCGTTCCGCATCCGGTGGCGAGCGCGGCGGACGGAATTGTGCGCGAGAAGATCGTCAAGATTCTCAGTGATCTTGGATATCAGCCGCAGATCCAGACGGGATTCGCGTGCGATGAGTGGGGAACTTGCGGCGCGGTGAAGAATGTTGTGGCGCGGCTCGACGGTGCGGGCGTTCCGGGGGCCGTGCTGGTTTCAGCGCACTACGATTCGGTGCCCGCCGGGCCGGGCGCTTCGGATGATGGCGCCGGGACTGTGGCGGTGCTGGAGATTGCGCGGGCGCTGAAAAATCATCCGCCGCTGCGCCATCCGGTCATCATTCTTTTGAATGAAGGCGAAGAGGCTGGATTGCTTGGCGCGAAGGCCTTTGTCGAGGCGCATCCCTGGGCACGCGAAGTGAAAGCGGCGGTGAATCTGGATAATCGCGGGACGTCGGGGTCGAGCACCATGTTTGAAACGGGCGAAGCGAATGATTGGGCGGTGCGGATTTACGACGGCGCGATGTCCCGGCCGATGACGAACTCAATCGCGTACCTGGCTTACAAGTTGCTGCCGAATGATACGGACTTCACGGTGTACAAGGCGGCGGGGTATCAGGGGCTGAATTTTGGGTTCATCGGCAGCGTGCAGAATTATCACACGCCGCGCGACAATTTTGCGAATGCCGATCCCGGGAGCATTCAGAGCGAGGGCGAGAATGGTCTCGCTTCGGTGCTCGCGCTTGCGGATGAGGTGCTTACGGATGTGCCGAGCGGCGAGGCTGTGTATTTCGACGTGTTTGGGCGCGCGATAGTCCGGTGGAAGGCTCATCGCTCGTTGGCGCTGGCTTGCGTGCTCGCGATTGTGTTGCTGATTGAAATTGCCATCGTGATGCGGCGATTCGTTGTGCATATCGGCGCTCTAGCGTTAGGGCTGTTGGGCTGGATCGTGGCGATACTGATTACCGGCGGATTAGGCTACGTGCTTTTCAAGCTGCTGCGAGCGGCGCATCGCTTTCCGCCGTCCACGGCCGAGTATCCGTGGATCGCGCATCCACTTCCGGCGCAGATCGCGTTTTTTGCGTTGGGGTTTGTGGGTGTCGGGATTGTTGCGCTGCTTGCTGCGAAGAGGGCGGGATTCTGGGGATTCTGGATTGCCAATTGCGTATTCACCTGCGCGTTGGGAATCGTTGCGGCGAAGTATGCGGCCGGCGCGTGCTACGTGTTTCTGGTGCCGGCGCTTGGGGCGGTGGTCGCGGTGATTCCGGCGATTCTGACGAAGGAAGATTCGGCGGGGAATCGCGAATTTGCCGCGATTCTGCCGGCGGTGCTGACGTTTGTCATGTTTGTTCCATTGCTTTGGCAGCTCTACGATGCGCTGGGTACCGTGTTCTTGGTGCCCGTGGCTGCGCTTTTCGCGCTCGCTCTCGCGAGCATTCTGCCGCTGCTGGCGCTGGATGATGCTCGCGAGAGGCGCACATTCGCGGAAGATTCTGCGGGAGTAGCGCTCGTGGCAGCAGTCGTGGCATTTTTCATGGTGCCGTATTCGGCGGCGGCGCCGCAGCGTCTGACGGTCGGGTACTGGCTCGACGCCGATACACATGCCGCGAAATGGATCGCAGATCCCGACTCGGGACGATTGCCAGCTGAGCTTGCCGCGGCAGCCGCGTTTGGCGCGAAGCCCGCAGCGGTGTTTCCTTGGACCCCGGCACGCCGATATGCGGCCGATGCGCCGGACGTGAAGCTAGCTGGACCCGTGATCACAGTTCTCGATGCTGAGGCAGTGGATGAAAAGATTCGCTATCACGTCAAATTGACGTCGCCGCGCGGAGCTCCGGAAATTTCGATCGTGTTTCCGCCGCAAGCGGGGCAGACTGCGATCGAAATGGCGGGGCACGCGGTGGAAGAACCGAGCGGCCGCGTGCTGCAATATCTGCAAAGCTCGATGGGGGCGTGGCGATTTTACGATATCCCCACGGTTGATATAGCAGGCGTGGAGATGAGATTCACTGTCGCTAGTTCATCGCCGATGGACATCTACGTCGCCGACCGATCGTTTTCGCTGCCGCCCGAAGGTCTGGCGATTTCCGGCACGAGACCCGCGGATACAGTGACTTCGCAGAATGGGGACGTCACGCTTGTCACGCATCGCGTGAGGCTCGAGCGGCCAACGCCTGTTCCTGCTACGAGCCGCTGATCGAGCACCGGCGCAATTCGCCACGCGGTAATTTGCAACCGCATTAAGCTTGCCGTTTGACTCGCCGAAGGTCGCCTGTAAAATGAATCGTTTATGTCGGTGCCTTTGAACGGCGCCGACGGGATGGTTATGGGCGAAATCCTGCTGCAAAATACTTTGACGAACCGCAAAGAGGCGCTTCAGCCGCTTCATCCGGGCGAGGTGCGGATCTATACCTGCGGCCCTACCGTGTACGATTTTGCGCATATCGGAAATTTCCGGACATTTGTGTTTCAGGATGTCTTGCGGCGCTTTCTCATCTCGCGCGGGTATCGTCTGAACCATGTGATGAATTTGACCGACGTGGATGATCGCATCATTCAAAATGCGGCCGCGGCGGGGGTGGGCATTCGCGAGTACACGGAGAAATATGCGAATGCGTTTCTCGAAGACATGGCCTCGCTGAATATTGAGAAGCCGGAGAAAATTGTTCGCGCCACCGATCATATCGGCGACATGGTGGACTTGATCCAGAAATTGCAGAGCAAGACTTACACCTACGACAGCGAAGGCTCGATCTACTACCGCATCGCGAAGTTTCCGTCTTACGGCAAGCTTTCGAAAATCGACATGACCGGCATCCAGGCGGGCGCGCGCGTGGACGTGGACCGCTACGAGAAAGCCGACGCGCGTGATTTTGCGCTGTGGAAAGCGCCCAAGCCCGGCGAGCATTTCTGGGAGACGCCCATCGGCAAGGGCCGGCCGGGCTGGCATATCGAGTGTTCGGCGATGGCGATGAAATATCTCGGCGAGACGCTTGATATCCACACGGGCGGCGTCGATCTCGCGTTTCCGCATCACGAAAACGAAATCGCGCAGAGCGAAGCGGCGACCGGAAAGCCGTTCGTGAAAATCTGGCTGCACGCCGAGCATCTGATTATTGAAGGCGAGAAGATGTCGAAGTCGCTCGGCAATTTCTATACGCTGCGCGATCTCTTTGCGAAGGGTTACAAGCCATCGACGATTCGCTTCTTGCTGCTTTCGGTTCCGTACCGGCGGCAGCTCAATTTCACGATGGATGGCTTGCGGCAGGCGGCTAGCTCTGTCGAGCGGCTGCGAAATTTCGTTTCGCGGCTTGAAAAAGAGAAATTTGCGGCCGGAGAAACGCCGGCGATGGCGGGGCTGGTTCGAGGAGCCGAGGAGGCTTTCGAGAAAGGCCTCGAGGACGATTTGAATACGGCGCAGGCGCTGGCCGCGGTCTTTGATCTCGTGCGCGACGTCAACACCGCGATCGATCGCGGCGATTTCCGCCAGCAAGATGCGCCGGGCGTGCTCGCGGCTTTGCAGAGATTTGATCGCGTCCTTGCGGTGCTTAAAGATGACGACGACGAAAAACTTCGCGCGCTAGGATTCGGCGCGAAAGAGGCTGGAATCAGCGACGCCGAGATCGAAGCGTTGGTGAAAGCGCGCCAGGACGCCCGCCGTCAACGCGATTTCAAACGCGCCGACGAGATCCGCCAACAGCTTGCGGACAATGGTATAATTCTTCAAGATACCCGCGACGGCGGGATTCGCTGGAAACGCAAGTGAATTCACGCAATCACAATCCGCAGCCGCTGCACAGTTTGCCTTCGCGCGAACGCCCCGGTCTTTTCAGCGTCGATTAATTCCTCTCAATCCTGAAACAGCTTTGCCCCGAGCGCGCGCGGTGGCCCGTTTGCGCGAGCGGAAAATCTTTTTGGGAGGAAATCATGCCGGAAACGCACGTATTGGAAAAGAATTTGCCGCATCTCGTGACCGCACTGCCCGGTCCGAATGCGAAGAAACTGGTTGAGGCTGACAACAAAGTTATCTCGCCGTCGTACACGCGCGATTATCCGCTGGTCGCGAGGCGTGGGCGCGGCGCGATGGTCGAGGATGTGGACGGGAACACGTTTCTCGATTTCGCTGCGGGCATCGCGGTCGTCGCGACGGGCCATTGCCATCCCGAAGTTGTCGCCGCGATTCAGAAGCAGGCCGCCGAGCTGATCCACTTGTCTGGGACGGACTTCTACTATCCGTCGCTGGTCGAATTGGCGCAGCGTCTCGCCGCGATTGCACCGGGGAAGAGCGCTAAGCGCGTCTACTTCGGAAATTCGGGCGCGGAAGCTGTCGAAGCGGCCATCAAGCTGGTGAAGTTTCACACCAAGCGCGACATGCTGATCGCGTTTCACGGCGCGTTTCACGGACGCACCATGGGCGCGCTTTCACTCACAGCCAGCCGCGCGGTGCAACGCAAGGGATTCGGCACGCTGCTCTCCGGCGTATTTCATACGCCCTATCCCGACACTTATCGCGGGACGTACGGCGTGCGGCCGGACCACGCTTCGGAAGACTGCCTGGGCTATCTGCAGAACGAGCTTTTCCGCCGGCGCGTCGATCCGACTGAAGTGGCGGGAATTTTCATCGAGCCTATTCAGGGCGAAGGCGGTTACCTGCCTGCGCCTCCTGAATTTCTCCAGGGCTTGCGAGAGATCTGCACGAAGTACGGAATTATGCTGGTGGCCGATGAAGTGCAGTCGGGAATGGGCCGCACGGGAAAATGGTGGGCCGTTGATTATGCGGGAATCGAGCCCGACATTATCTGCACGGCGAAAGGTATCGCGTCGGGAATGCCGTTGAGTGCCATGATCGCGCGCGCAGACGTGATGGATTGGACGCGTGGCGCGCACGCGTCGACGTTTGGCGGGAATCCCGTGTGCATCGCGGCGTCGCTCGCGACGCTCGACCTGCTCGAAGGAAAATACATCGCCAACGCTGCGCGCATGGGCGATTACATCATGAAGCGCACGTCGGATTGGCGCGAGCGGCACAAGATCGTCGGCGAAGTTCGCGGGCGGGGCTTGATGATCGGCATCGAGTTCGTGCGCGATCAGAAGACGAAGGAAAAGGCGCCCGATCTGCGGAATCGCATCGTGCAGGAGGCGTTTCTCAAGGGGCTGCTGGTGCTTGGCTCGGGCGATACGACGCTGCGGCTTTGCCCGCCGCTGCTGATCGATGAAGCGCAGGTGGACTTCGCGTTAAAGACGCTGGATGGGATTATCAGCGAAGTCGAACGCGGAGTGTAACAATCGACTGGTCTTTCGAAGGGACAGGCATGCGTGCCTGTCCCTTTTCATTTGGTAAGGGCGTCCGTAGTTGCCGCTGGTAGTCCGCGCGTTGCAACCTGCTAGAATACCGCCGCGCATTGTGAGGCAGGCGCGTTCGCTGGCCTGTCGCAAGCGGCTGCTGCTTTTTTGAGACGGTGGAGGCGCGATTGGCGCGTGTTTTGGACGTAGGTTGCGGCCCATCGAAATATCCCGGCTCGATCGGCGTGGACATGAACCCGCGGACCGCTGCGGATGTGCTGTGCCACCTCGATCGCGGCCGGTTGCCTTTCGCGGACAATAGCTTCGATGAGATTCGCGCCGTCCACTTGATCGAGCACGTCGAAGATCCGATCGCCACCATGGAAGAGTTGCATCGCGTGGCGCGGCCGGGCGGGACGATTTTCATCGTCACGCCGCATTACAGCGATCTCTCTTCTTACACTGACCCGACGCACCGTCGCCATTTGAGCAGTGAATCGTTTCATTATTTTTATGTGGGTGGCCTGCACGGGGAAGAGAAGTGGTACACGCGCGCGCGTCTCCGCGAGCTGCGCCTGCGCATCAAGCTTTTGCGGTTGTGGCGGATTCTCGGATTCGAATTTCTGGTGAATCACGCACGATGGTTCCGGCGGTTTTGGGAGTACTACCTGAGTTTCGTGATCCGCGGCAAAGTGATGGAGTTCACGTTCGAAGTGGAGAAGTAGAAATGCCGGTTCTGGCTCGAGTCATGTTCGGCCTGGTGAATTTCGCGGCGCGGAAGGGGATCAACGACGACCAGTCGGGTACCGCCCCGGCTGCCCGCAAGAGCACAGCCGCGCACACCACGGGGGTTCGCGGCGAGACTTTCGCATACTGGTATCTGCGGCGGCACGGCTACATTATCGTCGCGCGAAATTACAAAGTGCCAGGGATGAAGGGCGAGATCGATCTAATCGGCTTCGACGGGGAAATCCTCGCGTTTATTGAGGTGAAGACTCGCTCGCGCGACGACGAAGCTGCAGGCTTGCCGGAAGATGCCGTCAATAAGACGAAGCGCCGCGTCGTTTCGAGAATGGCGCGAGCTTTCCTGAGGAGCACGCGCGCGGCGGGCACCATCTATCGCTTCGATATTCTGGCCATCGAATCGCGGCGAGGGCGACCGCCGGTGGTGCGTCTGCACAAAGATGCATTCGCAGAGCAGCCTTGACAACCTAGTGGACACACCCCTACCTTGTGGGGGCCCAAAGTGTCCTCCCGCGTAGTAGCATTGTAGTTTCGTCCGCATCCGGAACGGGAGCCGCCCCGATCCCATCCGGGGGATGCGATAAATCGTTTTGGCAGAAGGGGAGGGAGTTTTGCCTGAACTGCGCAAAGACCCGATTACCGGCCGCTGGGTAATCATTTCCACCGAGCGCGGAAAGCGGCCAAGCGATTTTGTTCGCGAAAGCGTGGAGATCAAGGGCAAGGGAATCTGTCCCTTCTGCCCCGG
>DAITPO010000147.1:0-1978 GCA_036833535.1 Candidatus Acidiferrales bacterium
GTGAGAACGAAGAACACCATGATCGTGCCGTGCATGGTCATCAGCGAGAGGTAATACTCGGGCGTGATGACGCCGCCGGGCGCGCCGTTCGGCGAAAGTTTGTCGAGCAGCGGAATCGCGGCCGCACCCCAGGCCAGGTGGATGCGCATGAACCAGGAGAGCACCATGCCGGTGACTACGGCGACGAGCGCCAGGCCGTAGTACTGCAGCCCGATGACCTTGTGGTCCAGACTAAATACGTAATTGCGGATGAAGCCCTGCGGCGGCGCATGATGATGAGCCGCGGGCTGCGCTGATCCTTGCTCCATAGGCCTTCCTCACAGTCTCAAGCCGGCGCGCGGCTGCCATGGGCCGCCGCGGCGCCCGGGAGAAAACGCTATTGCGATTGAGTCTTCAACCACTGATCGAACTGGTCTTGCGACACGACTTCGACATACGCCTTCATGTTGTAATGTCCGAGACCACAGAGCTGCGTGCACACTAGTTCGAATCTTCCCGTCTGCGTCGCGGTGAAATGGATTGGAATCACGAGGCCCGGAACGAAATCCTGCTGGATGCGCAACTCGCGAACGTAGAAGGAATGACCGACGTCCTTCGCGTGAAGCGTGAGCAAGATGGGCTTGTTCACGGGGATGGTGAGCGAGCCGACTACGATGTCGTCGCGCGCCGCCACGTCATTCGCAGGATCGAGACCAAAGTAATTCCCGCTGCCGTCATCGATCTTGTCCGGATGAAGCTCACCAAATTTGCCATCGGGACCGGCGTAGCGGAAATAGAACGCGAATTGTTCCGCCTGAACATCTACCGCCAGCGAATTGGGATCCGGCGGGGTGAAGTAAATCGAAGCCCAGACCTTCGAGCCGACGAACGACAGTGTCAGGACCTCGATTCCGACGAGGACGATGGCGGCGATGACTAGCGGGGTCGCGCCACCGGGAAATTTCTTCATCTTTCGCGCGCCCTTGCTGTCACCGAACATAAAGACGAAGGCGGCGAGAACGAGCTGCGAGAGGACGAAGAGGATGCCCGAGCCGAGCATCGTTTCCTCCAACTGGTGATCTACGCCCGGCCCGTGCACGGAGACATCCACCGGCATCCACCAGGTATGCGCGATCACGAAGTAGGCGGAAACGACGGTGATGATCGTCAATACCACAGCGAAAAATTTGCCCATGATCGTTCGCCTCGAAAAATTGCTTCGATGTGAATAGCTAATCAATTCCCACCTGACCGTTTGCGTTGTCGCAGACGGTCAGGTAACACACGAGAGCCCCGGGGCCGATCAGTACGGTAGAGCCTTAAATGTAAAGGTGATGTTCTTGGTCTCGCCGGCGCCGACGGTAACTTCCTGAGACTGCGCCGCATATTGCTCGTGCCACGCGGTGACCGTGTATTTGCCCGCGGGCAGTCCGGCCAAGCTGAAGCTGCCGTCGTTCGCAGAGACCGCGAAGTGGGACGTGTTGATGACCGCGAAATAGCCGTGCATCCACGGGTGAATGTTGCACTTCACGGCGATGAATTCCGGCTTATCGTATTTGGTTTCGATCGGCGCGGTTCCCGGCGGCTGCGATTTATTCCATTCCTGATTAACTTTTGCGAGCGGATGGATATTGTGCGCCGTCTGGTCGTCGTTCTTGATCTCCAGAGGTTGCCCCGGCTGCATCACCGCTACGTGCGGGATGTACTGGCAGCCTTTCTGATCGTACTCGACGGTCTTGGTGCCTGGCGTCGAGCCTTGGTCTCCGGCAGAGATATAGACAACGACATATTCAAGAGCGTTACCGGGTCCGGTGACTACGTTTTCTGTCGTGATGGGAGTCGCGTGCTGCTTAGCGCAGGTCGGCTCCTTGGACATGTCAATGGGCTTCATCTTCGGCGGAGTGCCGGTGTAGGTGACTTTGCCGGTGATCGTGCCGGTTCCCGCGGGTGGAGCGGCAGCGACAACCATTGCTGAGCCAACTGCCACAATGACTGCGAG
>DAITPO010000147.1:2078-8259 GCA_036833535.1 Candidatus Acidiferrales bacterium
GAAGGCATGGGAGTGCCGTCCAAGCCGGTCATGAAGATCTTGTAGAGATCCTGATTGGTCTCGCCGCACTTGAAGCGCGTGCCGGTGGAGAAGTTATACGGCCGGATCGGATTGTCCTTGCTGTCCGTCAGTGTCGAGGCCGAAGGACCATCCCCGTGCCCGGCGGGTCCGTGGCACTTCCAGCATTCCATCTTCTGGAAAAGCGCGCGGCCGCGGAGAACGCTCTCAATATTGATCGGCGTCTCGGCCGGAATCGTTATGGGCGTTCCGGGTTTTTCGTTTTGCCAGCGCGGCGAGAACGACTTGACCGCAGCGATAAGGTTTGCGCGCTGCTGGTCCGTGAGGGGCCGCCACGACGGCATATTGGTCGTATCAAAACCACGGGTCACGGCATTGAACAAGTCATCATCCGTCGGAAGTGTGCCCGTGGGCGTGGAGCGGCACTTGAAGACGGCCAACGTGAAATCCCTCGGCTTTGGATCGATCCACTGCGCGTTCTCGCCGGTTCCGTCTCCCGCTGGTCCGTGACAGCCGACGCAGAAGCGCCTGTACAGAACGAGACCGCCCTGAGCCTCGCCTGAAGCGCTGCCGGTCAGTCCCCCAACATGGCTCTGCGCGGTGGCATTGACCGGCTTGATATTGTGGTCGATCTGCGCGTACGAAGGGCTCGCAGTCGCCAGGAGCAGGAGGACCACAATGGGAAAAATCAAGACCGAGGCAGTTGCTATTCTTCTCATCAGAGTCCTCCGTTCCTAGAAGTCAAAGTCAAAGCCGATCATCAAGCTGCTGCTCCACACTGCAGGGTCCGTCGTACTCGCAGAAGCGCCGCCGGTGCCGCTCAACGGCGCGAAGCCGATGGATTTGCTTATGGAATATTCGTTGTGGAAGGCGAGACCCGCGCGGCTAAACATGATGGGGTACCAGCGGTAGCCGACCGAGTACGCATCGATGTTTCCGAAGTTGCTCGGCGTCGCCGGATTGGCCTGCGTTTGCATGCGCACCGTCTCGAAGCGGCCGAAGAATACGAGCTGCGGACTGTGGTAGTAATGAACCTCGACGAATCCGGCATTCCAAGAGGGACCTTTGGCGCCCGTCGGAATCGCGGAAGCAGGAGAGTTGGAAGGCAGGCCCAGCCCCAGGAACATGTTGTCGTGGCCGTGCATGTAGAACGGCATGATGTTGATCTTGCCGAAATAGAGATCGCCGGTGAAGCCCACGCGATAGAACGGCTCGTTTCCGATCCCGTAAAGCGGCGCGCCACCGGAAGTCTGGAAATAAGTCGGCCGCTCGCCGATATAGGCGTACCCGCCGATTCTCTGCACTCCGAGACTGCCGACCTCGAACGCCTGATCAAACGTGAGGTACGTGTCGTAGCTTCGGCCTGAAGGCGCCCCGCTTCCTCCCAAGAACCCGACATTTCCGTCGTTGGCGCTGAGCACCGCTACCGAGTAGCGCGTGTAGCTATTCCTCGAGTGGCCCATCAGTTCCACGCCAATCTGGTTGTCACCAAGCCCGAAGTCGTTCGTGTCGCCCGGAGGAACGAAGTGGTAGCTCTGGTAGAAACCCCCATTCCCCGACAGGAAAAGGAAACGCTTTTCGGAGATGAGGTTATTCAGCTCAAATTTCCCAAACTTGAAGTTGAACCACGAGCTTCCCTTCAAATTATCGAATCGCACGAACGCGTTCTCGAAGTGGAAAGAAGCCGTGGAGTCCGACGAAGGAAGTAGCGAAAAGGAAATGTTGTTGAACAGCGTTCCCGCAGTCCAAAGGTCCATGCCAGAGAGATCGAACCCGTGCATTGTGACTGTCGAAACGCCCGTCGTCGAGGGATCACCCGGTGTTGCGTCGACCGCCTGGTTGGTGGCGTGCTCGAGATGCCAGTTCGGCGTGATTCGAAAAGTCACCGGGAAATACGAAGGGTTCTGAAAGATGGGAGAGTCGCGATCATTCCCAAGCTGGTAGCCGTTGTCGCGGAAAGTCATGCCGAAATTGTTGAGCTTCGGCCAAGCCGTATGGCACGCCGAACATGGCAAGCCATACTTTCTGGCGAACGCCGGAATGGCCGTCACCTTGTGGAGCGGCAGCGTGTAGGCCGCCTGGCTGTCTCCGAGAAGAATCCCAACGACGAGACACGCAAACATCAGCACAGAACTCAGCACGGAAAGATGACTGCTCTTCAAATTCCTCGCAGACCCAGTGATCATGCGACCTCCTTAATACGGGCGTTGGGATTCCGTTCCGATTCTTTGCAATTCACTCTTCAGGCCAGAGGGAAAAACCCATCCGCGGAGGACGGTACCTGCATCAGCGACAAATCTGAGATAGGCAATCATTCGTGGGCTCGAATGCCTGTGCCGTAAAGAAACCTTGGCCGAACCACGTCGAAAAACTCGACGAAAGTACTCCCCTAAAATTCCGATTGCAACAATAAAAATTAATAATCCTTTACCTATCTTAAGCTACCGCGACGGGACGGGGTTTTTATGAAACGTTCCTAATTATGGTATAAACTGTTCATAATCAGTGGCTTAGCATGAGCTCCAGAGTCTAATATGTCTGTAAATACGGAATCGCCCCCAAACGGCGCCCCGGCCGCGCTATCGTTTCGGACGCTCTTTCACAGTTTCGATTCCCGCGCGAGCGAGGTATAAACTAGCTGGATGCTGCCGGCCAAGACTGAAAATCCAGGCGATTGGCCTGCGACGCGCATTCTCATCGTCGACGATGACGTGGAACTTTGCGAACTGGTCGAGCAATATCTGAATTCTCAGGGATTTCAGATTGAGGCCGTTCACGATGGCTCGAGCGGCGTTGAGCGCGCACTTTCCGGTATTTATTCGCTGGTGATTCTGGATGTGATGTTGCCCGGTATTCGCGGCTTTGAAGTACTGCGGCAGATTCGAGCCAAGTCCGCGGTGCCAGTTATCATGCTAACGGCGCACGGCGAGGACGTGGATCGCATCGTAGGGCTCGAACTCGGCGCCGATGATTATCTGCCCAAACCATACAATCCCCGCGAGCTCGCCGCGCGCATCCATGCGGTGTTGCGGCGAACAGCAGCCGGGCCAGCCAGGGACCTTGTGAGTCCCGTCACAATTCTCCTCGACGACATCCGCCTGGATACACGCACGCGCACCGCGCGCCACAATACTCGTGACGTAGAATTGACCGCAGCGGAATTCGAGCTTCTTGCTTTGTTCTTCAAGTCGCCCGGCCGGGTACTCTCCCGCGATGACTTGGTTAAGGCTGCTTTGGGCCGCGAGCTGGAACCTTCGGATCGCAGCCTGGACGTGCATATCAGTAACCTTCGCAAGAAGCTGGGGACGTGCCAGGACGGCACGGAGCGAATTCGTGCGATTCGCAATGTAGGATACGTGTACGTGGTGTCAGATGCGCCGCAGTAAGCGCTAGCGGGTGAACTGGAATTGCGCAGTCTGTTTCTAAAGATATTTCTGTCGTTCTGGCTGGCGATGGTGCTCGTCAGCGCGACCCTCATCGCCTCTGTCATCACTACGCAATCCCAATTCAAAGCCATGCGCGCCGAGGAATTTGACCGCACCGTCATGCCTCTCGTGGCGGCGCGCGCCGCGGACATTCTGGACGATCACGGCATGGGCGCCTTGGCGGGCTTTCTCACCTCGCTCGAGACCACTCTCGGCTGGCAGGCCTATCTCTACGACGACGAGGGCAAGGAGATTCTGTCGCAGCCGGCGCCTCCTGAAGTTGACGACATGGCGCAGTTCGCCCTGCAAACGAACGAAACAACAATCAAAAATCTGCACGGCACAAAGTTCGCCGCCACACGAACGACTGGCTCTACCGGAACCCACTATGTGCTTGTCATCGGCACGCGCGTCGAGTCCGTTGCCGACGTCTTGCGCGCTCCCATTCAGGTCCAGATCGTGCGCGCTGCCGCGGTATTTTTCATAGCCGGGTTCGTATGTTTCTGGCTCACGCGTTACATCACCTCTCCCATTCTGCACCTTCGCGCGGCTACGCACCGCCTGGCTACCGGAAATCTCAGCGCGCGCGTGGGCGCCGCCGCGGGCAATCGCGCCGATGAACTGGCGGAGCTCAGCCGCGATTTCGATCACATGGCCGAGCAAATCGAATCGCTGATTTCATCTCAACGGCGGCTGCTTGCGGACATCTCTCACGAATTGCGATCCCCATTGGCCCGCCTGACCGTCGCGCTCGGCCTCACTCGCCTCTATGCCAATCCGGAATGTGCCAGCGGACTGGACCGCATCGAACTCGAAGCCGGGCGCTTGAATACACTGATCGGCAGTCTTCTCAGACTCGCGCGGCTTGAAAGCGGTAGCGAAGCGCTCGAGGGAGACCCGGTCGTGCTCGATCGCGTGGTCCACGACGTAGCCGCCGACGCCGATTTTGAAGCCAAAGCTCGCAATCGTCACGTGCGCGTGACCCACGCCGATGGCTGCACCATTCTTGGAAACCGGCAACTCTTGCGCAGCGCCATCGAAAACGTGATTCGTAACGCTGTCGCTTACACTGCCGAAGGCACCGAAGTGCAGATCGCGCTCAAGATTCTCTCCGCAAATGGAAACGGAACCGCCTTAATTACCGTTCGCGACCATGGAACTGGCGTGCCGGAAGCCTCCCTTCAAGATATTTTCCTGCCGTTCTACCGCGTCGGTGACGCCCGCGATCGCTTCTCCGGCGGATCGGGTCTCGGCCTCTCCATCACGGAACGCGCCGTCCGCCTCCACGGCGGCACAGTGCGGGCAGAGAACTGCAAAGACGGCGGCCTGCTGATCGAAATGCACCTACCGTTCGCCACAAAATAGAGGTCTTCGGTCATCCAGGGCTCGCAGAATTTGACCCATTCCCCGATCGAGTCCCCCATAACCGCACGCGACGGGTATTGCGCAACCTCGCGCGGTGTGCGACGCTGCGTTCCCCTTGAATGACGGGAGTCGAAAGAAAACTGAGAAATGATGGCACCGGAACAGAACGTCAAGAAATCGCCGAGGCCAGGAGCCGCATTTCGCAACCTGGCGAGTCACCGAAAGACTAACGGACTCGTCGCAGCCCTCGCCATCTGCCTCATCACCGTGACTGCCGCGGCTTCACAGGACCAAAAGAAATCCGGATACGAAAGCTTCGTCATCGAGCTACCCGCGCCCGAAGCCGACGTGCTCAAAGCCGTTCGGGAAGTCGCCAGCGACGATACCGTTCACGGCACGCTCGAATATGAAAAGGAGCCGGTCCTCAACGGCGCAGAGCCCGCACAGTCTTCGGATTACTATGGCTCCTGGAAAGGACCTGGTCAGGCATTTTACAAGGTGCGGCTGAAAACGGTCGCGCCCCGCCACTTCAAGCAGAGCAACGACGTTGGGACAATCACCATTCGCTATGTCGTCCAGGGAATCAACGAGAAAAAAACGCGGCTTCAAATTGATGCCGTATTCGTCGAAGACGGCCGCCGCACAGCTCACCCCTCCGACGGCAGCGTAGAAACGAGCGAGTTCAAAGAAATTCAGGATCAACTCGCCGCCATTCAGCTCGAACAGCAAAAAATCGCCGAAGCCGCGCGCCTGCGCGAGGCACAAGCGCGCGTGAAGGCCAGCCAGCCGGAAACCCGCGAGGCGGCCGTCGCGCGACTTGAGTCCGCCCAGGCGGAAATCCGCACGCTCCAGCAACGCATTCGCGAAATGCAGCACGATATCGAAGTCCGCGTGAAGGAGCCGGGAGCGGATCTCAAGTCGGCGCCCTTTCAGAAAGCCGCAAAACTCGAAACTCTAAACGCCAAGTCCGATGTTCTCGTCCTGATCATCACCGAACACTGGTACGGAATCGAAACGGCCGACGGCAAGCGCGGCTGGCTCTCTCAGGATGATGTGGAGCCGCTGCCATGATCGCCGGAACTCGCGTCCGATCATTCGCCCGGATTGCCATCGCCCTCGCGGCGTTTCTCGGATTCATCGCAACCGTTTTCGCGCCATCACCCATGGCCGCTCAGAGCGCCCCGGTCGAGCGCACATTCAAGAATCCCAAGGACGCGGTGGAAGCGGCGGTGAAAGATCTTCGCGCTTCGGCTTCAGGACGGCTGCCCGTGCTCGACGGCTTCGTCGAACCGCCCGATGAATCCCTGGATCGTTTTGAGCGCGGCTTTTTTCAATGCGAAATCCAAGTAACGCCTGCGGCGGCAGGCGGAACG
>DAITPO010000148.1:0-8227 GCA_036833535.1 Candidatus Acidiferrales bacterium
ATACGTCCAAGTGAAGTAAGGCCGTCACCGCCACGGTAAGTTGTGAGCTACAGAGAGCTCGGATACTTTTCGAGGTATTGCTTGAGAAATTCGTCATCAACTTGGCGTGTCTCATAGCAGAGGGAGACGGCGAAGTTTCCACTAGGCCACAGAAAACACAAGGTGCCGCCACCATCGGGGTAGCGCCTCGACGTATCTTGAACGACAGTCTGGCCAAACTTCTTAACATTCGAGAGGTATTCGCTAGATTGAATAGCAACATTCGCCGGAGGGTACCTGACGCGGTAGCGTGCCCATTCCGCGGTCGGCAAGTGCGTAACATTCACAGCGACAACCCGCAGAATCGAGCCACCGTGTTGATCTTTAGTTACGGTGTAACCCACGGCGTAGTTTATTGCGGGGACCGAACCTGAGGGGCCGAGTGAATTCGACATCGGCAACCAGGGATAAAGACCGGCGATTTCGTGGACGATGAGAGCTTGCTCTGGAAGCAGGGGCTCGATGCGGGGCAAATCAAGAACTGACGGAGCTTCGGCAATAGAGCGCTTGTGGGCTGCCGCCCTGTCCGAAGCGATGCGTTCCGACTGAACTGTCCGGACAACTAAGAAGCCGAGAAACCCGAGGAGACAGGTAAAAAAGACCCCAGCTACAACCGCAATCCCAGGCTTCGCTCGAACCTTTGGCACGCCCTGCGCAATAGGGAAGGGCGTGGACGGCACAGCCAGCGACCGTCTTTCCCGTGAAAGTAATAGACCGAGCAAGATGGCGACACCCGGTTGCCAGATGAGGAACAAGAGAAGCATTTCGTGGTACGTTCCGTGGGTGCGGATGCCGTCTGCACCACCACCCGCGACTCCCAGAAGACCGCCGGCAATGGACCACGGGAGAACCATTCGTAGAGATTTCCAATTAATATTTCGGGGGCCGAAAAGAAAGGTTCCCGCTGCAAGAACAAGAAACGCCCCAATCCAGCCTGCCCCAAAAAAGACTGGCACGGGAATATCGAACTTTGCAGACCCACCCGAGGCGTCGCCGGGAAATACAAACAGTAGCCCTACGGCGGAAAACTGAGCGGCGGGGAAGGCGGCAGTGCAAGCGCAAATAAACGTCAGGATTTTGCCTGGAGTGCGATACCCCTCGTAGACCACGAAGTAGATGGCTAGAGATACTCCGAGAACCAGACCCACAGAGAACTCAGCGACATCTCCCTTAAAAGTGGTTGCCACCGTAAATAGAGCTGAGCCCAGTCCGGCAAGAGCGAGGAGCACGACGGAGCTTCTGGTGGGTTGGTTCATGGCTTAGCGGAATCCTACAAGAGAAAGCTTATCGTATGCCGTTGGCCAGGAACGACCTTTGTGCGGATGAGAGACCTTATGCTACATGAGGGTGAGGTGACCGGGGGGTTGTGCACGCAAGACGCGCACCCATAAATTATGGCCAGGTCCCGATAAACGCGGTAATCGGAAACTGAGTCACTGCCGGGGTGTTGGGGCGAGTAGGCGGCGTCGGAATGCGTCCGCGATTCATCGGGCGGACCAGCTTTTTCTCGGCCTGTTTGCTTTCCAAGGTGCCCCGCTTGGTCTGAGCGCGACAGAAGGGCCTCACGGGTTTCGAGGGAGGGGATTTCGGCGCGGTGGCGGATGGGGTGGCGCGGCGCGAGTAGCACAGGCACTCCTGCCTGTGGCCGTATTTACGATTAGGCGAGGCGAGTGGTGGGCGAGAAGAAGGGCCGACACAGCCAGGAGTGCCTGTGCTACCAGAGATCGGAGGCTCGAGTCTGAGGGTACTACGTGGACAACCGGCCTTGCGCGGTGAGTCGGCAAAAGCTTTCGCGGTGCTAATCTTTTTTTAAGCGGCATCTCAGAGGCGCCGCTTATTCTCCGAATCGCTCAACGGGTAGCAGCGTGATGCGAAAGCGCTTGATGGTGATATGTCTTTTGGCTGCGCTGGCGGCAGCAGCTACGGCCGTGTACGCCACCGACTTCGCCGTGATTGTGCACCCTGGTAATGCGACGAAGACGATGCCGCTGGCTGATCTCGGCAAGATTTTTCGCGGGAAGACCGGGACATGGGCGAACGGGCGCGCGATTACTCTGGTTCTGCGCGATCCGAGTTCGCCGCCGATGAAATTTATCATCGAAAAAGTGATGGGAGTATCGGCGGATGAAGGCAAGGCGGCGCTGACCGACGCGGGGCGCAGCAAGTCGGGCGCGTCGATTGTTTTTGTGTCGACGGATGAGGACGTGGTGAAGGCCGTGGAGGCCAGCACGAACGCCATCGGCATCATTGATGTGTACAACATCACCAGCGGCGTGAAGGTGATCAAGATTGATGACAAGCAGCCGTTTGATCCGGGGTATGTGCTGAAGGGTCGCTCGCAATAATTTCCACCGGCGAGGAACAATGAGAAACATTTCATTGAAGCGCATTTTGAGAATCGGACTTCTGGCGGCGGGTCTGGTGTTGGTTGCGGCTGCAGCGCCTGGCGCGCAGCAAGCGCCGGCCTCGAAGACCGCCAAAACTCCAGCCGCGAAGCCTGCCGCGCCTGCCGCGAAAACGGTTCATAACGAAGCGAAGCCGGACAAGGTGCCGGTGACCACTTCATCGAAAGAGGCGCGGCACGATTACGAACTCGGGATGCTGCACCGAGAGGATTTGCTGTTCGATGAGGAAGGGCTGAACGATTTTCGCCGGGCGGCGAAGGCCGATCCTAATTTCGCGCTGGTGCACGCGACGATTGCTTTTTTCAGCGACGACCCGCGCGAAGAGAAACACGAAATCTTGCTTGCGAAGCAGACTCTCGCTCACGCTGCCGCGGATGAAAAGCTTTTGATTCGCTGGATGATCGGTACGAAAGACGGCGATCTGATTCCGGCGATTTCCGCGATGAATGATTTGATGGCGTCGTATCCGCGGGATGCGCGGCTTGGCAACATGTACGGCGAATGGCTGCTGGCCGTGCAGCTCAATTACGAACGCGCCGAAGAAGTCTTGCAGCACGTGCTGAAAGTGGATCCGAATTATTATCCGGCGCTGAATAATCTGGCTTATTGCTATTCATTGAGCGGCGATTACAGCAAGACGCCGAAGCTGATGGAACAGTACGTGGCGCAATTGCCGGGGCAGCCGAATCCGCAGGATTCTTATGGCGAGCTGCTGCGCATGGCGGGGGATTTCAAGGATTCGATCGAGCATTATCGCGCGGCGCTGTTCATTTCGCCGAATTTCACGACTTCGCAGCTTGGCATCGCTTCGAATTACGCGTTCATGGGCGATGAGCACCGCGCGCGAGTGGAATATTTGCGCGCGATTGCGATGACCAAAGAGCGCACGACGAAACTGCAATATCGCATGCTGTGGGCCATGACTTATTTCCGTGCGAATCAGCAGGACGAGGCGCGCAAGGCTTACACGGAGCTCGCGACGCTGGCGCACAAGGAAGATCTTGCGGTCGACGAGGCCGAGTGCCACCGGGCGATGGCGCTTTTCAATCCGGACGCTGCGGCGGGGCTGAAAGATCTTGATGCGGCGCAGGCGGTGCTCTCGCAGAAACACGAATTGCCGCGCGCGGAACGCGAATCGGAACTTGCGACGATTTTGCAGACGCGGGCGTTCATCGCTGCGCGAGCCGGGATGGCTGATGTTGCCGCGAAGGCGCTCGAGCAGATCACTCCGTTTGCGGAGAAGAGCCGCAGCAACGTGATTCAGGCTGCTTATCACTCGACGAACGGCGCGGTGCTGCTGCTCGACGGAAAATTTGCCGAGGCGGTTGCGGAATTCCAGGAAGATCCGCGCGATCCGCTTTCGTTGCAATTGCTGGCTGATGCGCAGAGTAAAGCTGGGCAGACGGCGGAGAGTGCGAAGACGTTGGCTACGCTGGCGGCGATCAATGATGAACGCGTGGAGACTGCTGCTGTGGCGCAGCCGGTGCGGGAGGCGCTTAAGCGGAATAATCCTTCTTCTACGCAGGCGAATACGCCGCAGGAATAGAATCGCTGCTGATTTTGCCTCACATGATGAAGATGTCCGGCTGAACGCCCGGCCCTACATAACCCCGCACTGCTCGGTCCGCGCGTCAGTGCTGCCCTTGGTTCAAGTCGTGATTGTCGGATGCCGGCGGGGACGCCAGCGCTACTTCAGGAATAGAGTCGCTGCTGATTTTGCCTCAATTGATGAAGATGCCGGGCTGAAAGCCCGGCGCTACATTAACCCACACTGCTCAGTCCGCGCTTGAGTGCTGCCCTTTGTTCAAGTCGTGATCGTCGGATGCCGGCGGGGACGCCGGCGCTACTTCGGCGAAAACTTTCACCGCTTCGTGGCGTGTGCTAGACTTCGCTTGCGGGAAAAAATTTCCTGCGGATCGGTGGAACTTCGGGCTCTGTGCAACGATTCCCCGTAAACCCCGCCAGGCCCGGAAGGGAGCAACGGTAGCGGGTCAGCTTCGTGTGCCGCGGAACACCCGAAGTTCCTCTGATTTTTTTCGGGGCTTCGGGAGCGGGGCTGAAAAATCCTCATGGCATACCAAGTTATCGCGCGGAAGTGGCGTCCTCAGACATTTGCTGATGTTGTAGGGCAGCGGCACGTGACGCAGACGCTGGAGAATGCGATTGCGTCGAATCGCGTGGCGCATGCTTACATATTTTCGGGCGTGCGCGGCGTCGGGAAGACGACTACGGCGCGGATTTTGGCGAAGGCGATGAATTGCGCGAAGGGGCCGACGGCGACTCCTTGCAACGAATGCGATTCTTGCCGGGAGATTACTTCGGGTAGCTCGCTCGATGTGCTGGAGATTGATGCGGCGTCGAATCGTGGGATCGATCAGATACGCGAATTGCGAGAGATGGTGCGTTACGCGGCTACGGGCGGGCATTACAAGATTGTGATTCTGGATGAAGCGCATCAGTTGACTGATGAGGCTTCGAACGCGTTGTTGAAGACGCTCGAAGAGCCGCCGGACAAAGTGATTTTCATTTTGGCTACTACGCAGCCTGAGGATCTTGAGGACACGATCAAGTCGCGGGCGCAGCTTTTTCAATTTCGATCGCTGACGTTTGCCGAAATCAGCGCGGCGCTCGAGCGGATTGTGAAAGCGGAGAAGCTGAAGATTGAGCCGGGAGCGATTGCGGTGCTGGCGCGCGCGGCGGAAGGAAGTTTGCGGGATTCGCTTTCGCTGCTGGAGCAGGCGATCGCTTATTGCGGCGACAAGATTACCGATGCACAGGTGCGCGAGTTGCTGGGCGTGGTGGCGGAGAGCGTTCTCGATGAATTGATGAATGCGATTGGAAATCAATCGACGGAGCAAGGGTTGACGCTGGTGCACCGGTTGATTTCCGACGGGCACAATTTGCAGCATTTTTGCCGCGAGGCGATCCGGCATATGCGGAATCTGCTGGTGGCGCAAGTTTGCGGAGCGGATTCGGATTTGATTTCGGCGCCGCCGGATGAGCGGCCGCGATTGAAGGAACAAGCGGGGCGATTCAGTGAAGAGGATTTGACGCGCTTCTTTCAGATTTTGCTTGCTACCGATGATGATTTGCGGCGGAAGCCTGATACCCGGCTGCATATGGAATTGGGGATTTTGAAATTGGTTACGGCGCGGAGGATGGCGCCGCTTGAGGAAGTGATTGCGGAGATGCGCGGAGAGGCGACGGCGCGGCCGAAGCCGGCTGCGAAATCGTTTGCGGCTTCTGCTACGACCGCGGCTGGCACTTCCGCAGCGAATGTTTCATCGAATAGTGCGATGGGCGCGACTGGGGATGCCGGGCTAAAGTCCCTTCGAAGCTCAGGGCAAGACGGGGCTACACAAGGCTCTTCTCACGGCGACGCGCCGCGGGCGCGTTATGACGCGATGGCGTCGAGCGGCGGGGCTGCTACTGCGGCTGTGCGGGCACCGATTGTTGAGCGTGGGGCGGATGCTACTGAAGCTGCGGATCCGGCACGCGAGAGCGGCGCCACACAAGGCGCGCGACCGACGCCGGCTTCGGCGCCACGCGTAGTGGCGAATTCGCTGGAGGCTACTACATCGGGACTTGCGGCAGCGCAGTTCGAAGCGATAAAGTCTGCGCTCCAGGATCAGAAGTTTCTTTGGGCGATGGTGGAACACGTGAGCAAGTGGGAACTGGAAGGCGGCGAGATGAGATTGTATTTTCCGTCAGAGCGGCGATCGCTGGCGGAGATGTTGCAGTCGCGCGACCCGATGGAACGATTGCGCACAGTGATGAGCGCAGCGATCGGACAGCCGTTGCGAGTGTGTGTTAAACTCGATTCAGCTCGCAGCGGAATGGCGCGCGGGGCGGAATTGAAGGCGCGCTTCGAGCAGGATCCGATCGTGCGGGCAATGCTGGAGAGGTTTGGCGGACGAATTTCGGAAGTGAAACGGCGGAACGAGGACTAGGCCATGGAAGTCAAAGCCCTGCAGCAAATGCTGGCGCAATTCCGGATGGCGCAGGAGAAGCTTGAAAAGCAGATACAGGAAATCCATGTGGAAGCGACGGCGGGCGGCGGCATGGTCACGGTGAAGATGAACGGGCAGAAGCAGCTGACGGAAGTGAAGATCGAACCGGAAGTTTTTGCGAGCAAAGATGGGGAGATGCTGCAGGATTTGTTGCGCGCGGCGGTGAATGATGCGACGCGCAGAGTGGATGAAGAGCTATCGAAGCAGGTGAAGGACCTCGCCGGCGGGATACCTGGAATGGGCGGATTGAAAATCCCAGGGCTTTTCTAAGCCGCAAAGAAATCTGAACTGCAATTCCCACGCAACCTAATTCTAAGGCAGATGCTTGCCACTGCACGAGTTTCCAGCCGTTGAGTACCTCTGGCTAACTGGCGTTTTGGCTTAGTGCGTCAATTGACGTTTCACGGCGGATGCGGTCTTGAGAGCGGTTTCGTGCTGGAGCAGCAGGGCCGAATTGATCGCAAACGGACCGAGGAAGACTATACCGAGAAGAATGAGTTCGGGGACTCCATACAAAAGTCCACGATTCATAGCGATGGACAGACCTGCGAACAAGAGTGCGAATCCAACAAAAAAGGCGAGTGCACGCTTCCACCTCATCGTAAAAAAGAAACTGAATGCGTTCAGGAAAATGCTCGCGAGCACAGTTCGATATGTGCTCCATGGTTTTCCGTGCTGTTGTTTGCACGCGGGGCAGTAGAACAGAAATCCGTTCCAATCGTCCCAACGGCTGATGTCCAGTGCTGCCCCGCAGTGATAACAAGGACGTCGAATCCCGTGGGCATCCTCGGTATCGCCGTACGCTGGGGCTACGGGATAGATATTGACCCGCTCGGCCTCTCGTGCATCGGGAGAAGTTCGTTGTCGTTCATCTCGGACGCCAACGCCCGCTTGGCGAAATGCGTCGGCGGTCTGGCTTAGGAAGTGCCCGACTGCCTTTCGCGATGCGCTGTCCACGAGGAGCGGCGGATTCCAAGAGAATACGCTATCCACGATTGAAACTGACAGACCATACCGGCGTCTTGCGATGAATGGAATTACGAGGCCCACAACCGCGATCGCCGGAGGGTATCCGCTGACAGTGCCGCCTCCACCCTTGAGCAAAGGCATCATCATCAAGGCCGTCGTGGCTGTGCCACCAATGACCATAAGAAGAGCAAGGGCCCAAAGGAGATGCGGATTGAGTTTTCTGATCGTTGCTTGAAGAATTCGATTTAATGGAACGCGTTCGCAGTAATTAGGATCTGATACGGCGAATAATTTCTTTCTCGGCAAATATGCCGCGCGATCGGAGATGGCGATGTTGAGTGATCCGGCTTTCCCGGCGATGAATGAAAGATTCGCAATCATTCGCTCGCCCTCTTCAAGATGAATCTCAAACGACATTGGCTCCCCTAGAGAAGCGGGAACATCTTAATGACAATTACTCTTCGTGGCAATATGACAGCGGGAAGTCAAATGCAGATCCTTCACTTCGTTAAATTGGCTTTGTTGATATCGTAGTTCGAAACAAGAAAAACCGGATCGAGGACTCCTACGAGATCGTTCGGGCTGCGCGGCCCTCAGGATGACACTTGTTCGCACTCTGCGAGAGGAAATCAACAGAGCCAGATAAAGTCAAAAACGCCGGCTGGCAGCCGGCGCTACGGTCAATGGTAGACGGCTTCGTTGAATAGGGATTTTAGATCGTGGTTGCTGGCTTCTTCCATGGCTTGCTGGAAATCTTGGGCGTCTACCAGGCGGTTGGCGTTGCGGGTGGTGTAGAGCTGGATG
>DAITPO010000149.1:0-5194 GCA_036833535.1 Candidatus Acidiferrales bacterium
TCTGGGTCCACGTCGGCTGCGAAAGAAGCGGGAAACTTCGCCTTGTCGAGGAACAGATAGCCGTCTTGCGGCGGCAGTATCGGCGGTACGGGCGCGCCGGGCGGCGGGTCTTTAATAAGCGATCCCACGGACTCGCCCTTGTCTGGAGCGAAGGCCGCGATGTATACGAGGCCGGAAACCTTTGGATGGTTTCCGGCTTCCGTGATTACCACTCCCCCGTAGGAATGGCCCACGAGAATTGCAGGTCCGTCCTGCGCGGCAAGAGCTCGCTTGGTCACCGCAACGTCGTCCTCCAATGATATTGTCGGATTCTGGACGATGCTGACGTTGTAGCCATTTCGCTTGAGGATTTTGTAGACGCCCTCCCAGCCGGCGCCATCCACAAAGCCGCCATGAACGAGAACGACGTTCTTAGCCATCGTGATCTCCTAAGTTGAGATTGCCAAATCCACGGATAATTCGGGCACTGGGAATCGTTGAGGGGGCAGGTCAGAGCTCCTAGGCTGCGCTCGAACTCTCGGCCCAGGGTCAAGAATCCCAGAGTCGTCATCCGCAATCAGCGCGATGCATGTTACTCGCGCGGTTCGCCAAAACGCAACACGGTCGGTGAGGCCAAGGGTTCTTGAGGATCGGCGGCTGGCACGCTCTTTGTCGTTTTGCTTATTTTCCGATCGCAAGCGGGTGCGGAATTGGCTTGTGAGGAAATTGGGACGGGCGCGGAACGCTCACGGACAAGGACGTGAGGACGGATTGTCGAGGATTGATGCGGTTTGAGGCGGACCAGGGAAGAAAACACCGAACCTGGACAACGAGAAATCAAAAACGGGGCCGAAGACCCGACCCTTCCCACAAACCGGGAAGGATCGGCCACTCACGGCAAACCCCCGGAAAAGACTGCGCCGCCCGCCGCGGGTTAGTAGCCGGCGAACTCTTCGCTGCGAATATCGTCTTCACTGATTCCTAGATTGGCTAGCACTTTTGCGATGGCTGAAACCATTTCTGGGGGGCCCGCTACGTAATAGATCGGTTGCTGCAATTCCTTGACGCTGTCTAACAGCATCTGCTTGTCGAGCAGGCCTGTCTTGCCTTTCCATTTTTGGTTGGACTTCGCCATGCCGGTCATGGTTGCGACGAATGTGAATCTTGCGTTTTCCTTGGCGAGGGTTTCGAGTTCGCTCAGAAAGGCGGCATCCTCGGGACGGCGATTGGAATAAAAGAGCAGAAGCCGGTGCGCGAACCGGCTCCTGGCGGCATGCAGAATCGCGCTGCGAAACGGAGTGATGCCAATGCCGCCGGCGATGAGGACAGCGGGGCGCGACGCGTCGGTGTGAAGGGTGAACGATCCCATGGGGCCGTCCATGGTGATTTCCGTGCCGAGCGGCATGGATTTCAGAACGCGTTTGAAGGCGGTATCGCGCATGCGCGTCGCGAACATCAATTGCTCTTCGTGCGGTGCGCTGGCGATCGAAAAAGTGCGAATGTTGCCCTCGGCGTCGGTCTCCGGCGGATTTGACAAAGTAAGATCGGCGTACTGGCCGGGTTTGGAGTGAAAGGCCGCGGGCTTGTCAAAGTAGAATGCCGTCGTGCCTTCGGCAACGTCTTCTCGCTTTTTCAGTTTCACTTGATGTTTGGGCATGAATGCTTTGCAGCGCGATAGCCGCTCGGAAGCTCCGGAGCGGCTATCGGCTGGGGGCTCCTCTCTTTGGATTGCGGGCTCATAGCGACTTCAGATATTCCACCAGCGCCGACTTCTCCGATGCGCTCAGGGCGAGATGATCGACGCCGTCGTAGTGCTCGACCACATCCTGCA
This sequence comes from Candidatus Acidiferrales bacterium, assembly GCA_036833535.1. Taxonomy (GTDB): domain Bacteria; phylum Acidobacteriota; class Terriglobia; order Acidiferrales; family UBA7541; genus Palsa-147. Next base: position 1,811 of record DAITPO010000149.1, read on the forward strand.
AAGTCGCGAAACGCCCATCGTGATAAAAGCCGCCCTTGGCGTGGCTCCAGAGTCCGGCGAGCGGCGCCGTGCGGTACATGTGCGTTGGCGAGCGATCGGCTTGGAACGAATCCACTCCGACCTCGCTCGGGGCATGAAGATTGTTTCCCGGCTCGGTGAAGAGCGGCGGCACATGGCAAACTGCGCATTTCGCTTTGCCGTCGAAAAGCTTTTGGCCTTCGGCGGCGCGGGCACGGTCATAACTTCCAGCCGGTGGCTTTGGTGCGGGGATTGCCAACTGGTAGAAGTGTAGCGCGGCCAACTTTGAGGTTACGAGATCGGGTTTGCCTCTCGAGTTCCAGGCGCCGGATTTCGCGGCGACGGGATATTGCTCGGCGTTGCCAAGCCTGGCGTCAAAGAAAGTTCCCGAGCCGTTCATTTCGGTAGCCGCAACGTAGGCATTCCAGTACGTCACGGAGCCAAAGCCCGTCCAAGTATGCAAGTTCACGCCCGCCAATCCGAACGCCGGGGGAATCAACGTGCAGGCGCGCTTTCCGTCCGGGCGAAGAGCTTTTCCATCTTTGTCCAGTTCGGCGTCGAAACAGCCAGGGCCCCAGCTCGCTAGCACTTTCTTGAGAGTCGCTGCATCGACTCCCAACAAGTCCGTGAACGGCTTTGGATTCGGCGCCAGCGAAACGATCGCGCCAACATTCAGATCGCGATTCGCCCAGCCGTCCAGGCGCTTTCCAATCCCGGGAGCGAACGAATCATCCACCGAGGAATGACAGAAGGCACATTGAATTCCCATCGAGCGGATGTTCCCCTGTTTGTCGAAAAGGCCGGTGACACCGACGACTGCATTGAGCTTCAGCAACGCCAGAGTCGTCGCGGGATCGTCGAGGTCAACCTTGCCCGCTTTAATCTGCTCTTTCAGCGAATCGGGCAGCGCATCTGCGTCGACTTTCAGCCCAACAGAGAGCGCAGTCTTCGGGCTGACACCGCCGCCGACACCGCCATTCTTCTCGCCGGCAATCGCTTTGTGCAGTTGCAAGGAATCGCCCCAGAAAGCCTCGCTGCCGAAAGTGTCGTAGCGAAACGTATGCCTACCGTTTTCCATCATTTGCTGGGAGTGTCGGCTGATCTCCTCGTCGAATCCAGTAGCCTGCGTCTTTTGGCTCTGAGCCGCGCTATTTCGCGACATTTCGAACCCTAAGGAAACGACGAGAGACACGACCACGAACAAGAAAGCCAGAGTCTTCTTCATGCAAGAACCTCTTTCTTCCTCTTCAGACTGGACTTGCTTTCTCATCCGCGTGCGGGATGAGGACTTGAGGAGAGACGTTTGTATAACTCTATCTGAGGTAAGTCTGTCCCTTTGGTAACACTGGGGCGGGATACGGGTTTCGAAGCTAGGGAGTCTTGCCGCTAGGAAGAGGAATAACTTTCGAGGGCTTTCACGTTTAGCACCAGGTGGCCATGATTTGTGTACGCGATCATTCGTTTGCGGCGAAGGAAATTCAGGGCCGTCGAAATTCTTTCCCGGCGCACGGCCACCATCTGCGCGATTTCTTCTTGCGTGAGATACGTCGGAATCTCGATCTCGCTCCCTGATGTCTGGCCGATCTTCGCCGCCAATTTCAGCAGCACTTTGCCGAGGCGATGCACGGTGTCATCCACCGCCAGGGCGTTCACCTGTGCATACGCCTCATTCAGGGCGCGGCAAAAAACATCCACCAATCGCGCCAGCAAATCGGGACGCTTGCGAACCGCGTCCATCACTTCCTGAAACGGCACCGGAATCGCTTCCGTTTGCTCCAGCGCGACGGCTCGGTCGGGGCGGCTCGGCTCGGACGCGCAAAGCTCGCCGACCACGTCACCACCTTTGCGCACGTCGTAAATTAGTTCGTGTCCATCAGAGGTAATTGTTCCGACCTTTACGAATCCGTCCTGGAGAAAAAAGAAGGTTCGCTCCTTATCCCCCACGTCATAAATTACCTGCTCCTTCTTGAAGGTAGTCGTCTTGCGGTTCGGCAGGATGGCATCGCAAAACTTGCCACGAAAAACGGAGACGAGCGCGGTAGAAACCGCAGCCTGCGACAGTGAATCCTCAAGCTCGACCGGCAGCTCAAGCCCAGTTTTAGCGGCAGATTGAATTAAGCGGCGGGTCGTCGACGCCATAGCGCACCCCACAAGCCAGCGTGCGTTTGCTCCAAGATTAGCAAGATGGTACGTCGGCCACTGGCTTCCGTCAATTATCCGGTGTTTGAACCGGCCAACTCGGTGAGCTTGCTGTGAAGACCAATAGCGACGGCCGGGTGGCGCAGCGTTTTCTGATGGTTTGCGGTTTTGGGTGGCCCAATTCTTCACAGTGTTTGGGAAGCGTGCTGATTTCGGCGCTGTTTTCGGATCGCGGGGCTCGCGCGCTTGACTCCGCTTTGCGGCGTTTCTATACTCCCGGCGCTGTGAATTTGTGGCTGGGGGGACTCCGATGTCGAAACTATCGTTGGCCGTGTTGTTGGTTGCTGCTTGCGCATCCTTTGCTTCGGCGCAGGAACATGGGGATCATCGCGGGCCGAAATTCACGGTGCAGCAGAGCGGCACTACGCAACTGTTGATTGCGGTTAGTCCGGTGGACTCGCGCGTGGTCTGGGCCGCGGGGGCGGGCGGCACGTTCGTGGTGACGAAGGACGGCGGAGATACTTGGACAGCCGGCGTCGTGCCGGGAGCGGAGAACGACCAGTTCCGCGATGTGCAGGGCGTGAGCGACAAAGTGGCCTACCTCATGTCCATCGGGGATAACACGACGGACTTCAAGATCTACAAGACCGTGGACGGCGGCGCGAACTGGACGATTGAATTCACCAACGAGACCGTGAATGCGTTCTACGATTGCATGGCCTTCTGGGGACCGCACCGCGGCATCGCGCACAGCGATTCGGTGAATGGCGTGTTTCCCGATATTCGCACCACCGATGGGACGAATTGGGAGTCCATCGCCGCGAATATGCCGCCGGCGCTGGATGGGGAGGCTTCGTTTGCCGCGAGCGGAACTTGCATCACTACCGAAGGAGAAAAAAATGCGTGGATTGCCACCGGCGGCGCGTCGGTGGCGCGGATTCTGGCTACGCGCGATGGCGGCGATACTTGGAATGCGTATGACACGCCGCTGGTGAGCTCGCCGAGCGCGGGAGGAATTTCGGTGGCGTTCCGCGATCATCGCCACGGAATACTTGGCGGCGGCGATTTGGCTTCGAACACGAGCGCGCAGACGGCGACTTCGAACGACGGCGGGCAAACTTGGACGTTGACGAACGCGCCGCCCGTGCAAGGCGCGATTTTCTGCCTTGCTTACATCAGCGGTGGGCGCCACGACGATCGCGATCATGATGGCGACGGCGAACGCAC
>DAITPO010000149.1:5294-8195 GCA_036833535.1 Candidatus Acidiferrales bacterium
ATTAGGCCTTGGTCGTAGGTTTTGTTTTGCGTTAGGGCGAAATCGCGTTGCGGGAAGCCGGCGGGGAAGAGCGGGATGCCTTCGCCTAGCAGGACGGGAACCATTCCTAAATAGAGGCCGTCGATCAGATCGGCTTTCAGGAATTCGCGGGCTAGTTCGCCGCCGCCCATCAGCCAGATGTCTTTTCCGCGATGAGTGCGCAGTTCGTGGACCAGATCGGCGGGGGATTGATTGGTGAATATGAGGCCCTCGCGTTTGCCGGGGGCTTGCGTGCGCGACATTACGTAAGTGGGCATTTTGGAATCGGTGAAAGTGCCGCCCATGCGCAGAGCGGCGTCGAAAGTTTTGCGGCCCATGATGGCGGCGTCGATGGTGGCGAAGAATGGAGCCATCGAGTAGCCCTTGGGCATGAAGAGGAAATCGACCGCGCCGTTGGGGCGGGCGATGTAGCCGTCGAGGGAGATGCCGAGGCCGAGGACGATTTTGCGCATCCGGGAAATTATATGCCGCGCGGAAGTGCGAGGCCAGAAGCGCGTGCCCAAGAATGAATCGTGCTTTTTGCGGCGCGGAGGAGTCAGAGGAAACGCAAATGGGGTGAGATTGGTTAAAAAACAAATGCAAAGGCAAAGTCAAAGACGCCGGCCGTCAGCGGGCGCTACTGCCGCGCGGATTGCGGATATTCACAGGGTGGAGATTGTTTTCCGAAAGGGAGTTGGCTACAGTTCGGAAAAATTGTTTGGGGCGGTGCGCGGACTCGTGGGCGTACAGTGACGCGCGGCGATTTTTCTCGGGGCGTTCTGCCAGCGAGCCACTAGTACTATTTCCGGCGCGGGCCTTTACGTTTTCGCGTCAGATTGGGCTCGAACTCGATAGCGATGCGGTGTTGCGTAGTACATTAGGAGAAAGTCGCTTGACGGTTATTTCCGATCCTTCACGGAATACCCGGGTGGCCGGCAAGACATCTCCTGATGCGGGAGCGCATCGATTTTCGAGGCAAGAGAAGATGGAATTCAAACTGAAGTCCCATTCGGGCGTTCCGGTGATGGTGCTTGCCGGGGTGGCCACGTTGATTGCCGCGTTGTCGGTGTGGAGGGCGCACCATGTGCTGGCCGTGGGCCTGCTGCCGGCGGTGAATGCGCTGGACTATCGCATCATTTTCTTTCTGAATCGCTTCGCGCACCGTTCGTGGACGCTGGACACGATTTTTGATGTGATCGACTCGAATCCGCTAGCGTCGGCGCCACTGCTGATGGCTTTCTGGTGGGCTTGGTTCAAGGATAAGGATCGCGTGGCGCAGACGGAGACGCGCGAGATTTTGCTGCATGGGATTGTGGGATCGTTTCTGCTGATTGTGGCGTTGCGGGTGCTGGATTATACGGTGCCGTACCGCGGGCGGCCTTTGCACAATCCTGAGCTGCACTTTACGCTGCCGTACGGAGTGGAACCGAACCGGCTGCTGGGCTGGAGCGCGTTTCCGAGCGACCACGCGGTGATGTGGTTTTTTCTGGCAACGACGATCTGGTACGTTTCGCGCAGGCTGGGAGCGTTTTTGTATGTGTACGTTTCCCTGACGCTTTGCATCGCGCGGATTTATTTGGGCATTCATTATCCCTCGGACATTATTGTGGGCGGGTTAATCGGAATCGCAGTGGCGCGGTTGTGCAAAGTTCCCGCGATCCGGAAAACGATGGCGGAGCAGCCGCTGCGCTGGATGCAATTGTCGCCCGGGATATTTTATGCGGGGCTGTTTATTGTGACCGAGCAAATGATGGAAGGGTTCAGTTCTTTGCACGAAGTGCAGGCGCTGCTCCACGCAACGGTGCACGCGGTCATGAAGGCGATTTAGCGGCTCAATTAGCACCTGCTTCATCCAATGTACGGTCGCGGTGATAATATAGGTCTACGCGCGGTTGATTCGCGGTCCGCACGATTCGCTCGGCACCCGATAGCTGAGCCACTCGAAATGCGTACGCCACAAGTTCCTGGAGGGAGTTCATGGATTCCGTGTTCAGCGATGCGGCCATCAGCGACGATCAGCGGCGGGAGATGCTCTACGACGGACAGCTTTTTGTTTACAACGCGTGCAAGCCTTCACTGGATTTTTGCGATTTCGCGCGCGGGATGATTCGCGAGGCGTTCGGATCGCTTGATCCGGAGACGGCGCAATATCACATGCCGGTGGAAAAATATGCGGCAGTGCTGGCGGAATTGAAGCCGAAATTTATTCATCATCCGGAATCGAAGCGATACATTCCGCTGATTTTGAAGGAGCTGGGCTGCGATTTGGAGCAGACGTATTTTGATGTGCCGCGCATGCGCAGCTCGACTTCGGACGATTATCTGACTTCGGGGATTGCCTATGCATTTCACCCGCATCGCGATACATGGTATTCCGCGCCGATGTGCCAGCTGAATTTCTGGATTCCGATTTTTCAGATTTTGCCGCGGAATGCGATGGCGTTTCATCCGCGTTATTGGAGCGAAGGCGTGAAGAACGGCTCGCACGAATACAATTATCAGGAATGGAATCGCACCAGCCGGCAGAACGCGGCGCAGCACATCAAAACCGACACGCGCAAGCAGCCCAAGGCGGAAGAGAAGATGGAACTCGATCCGCAGATCCGGCTGATTCCGCCGCCGGGAGGGATCATTATTTTTTCCGGAGCGCAAATGCATTCTTCGGTGCCGAATGATTCGGGGAAGACGCGCTTCAGCATCGATTTTCGGACCGTGCATCTTGGAGATGCGCGGGGGCGGCGCGGGGCGCGCAACGTGGATTCGCATTGCACGGGGACGACGATGGGAGATTATTTGCGCGGGACTGATCTTTCGCATTTGCCTGAGGATGTTTTGAAGGCTTACGACAGTCCGATGCCGACGATGCCGGGGCCGCCGGTGGAG
>DAITPO010000150.1:0-8134 GCA_036833535.1 Candidatus Acidiferrales bacterium
AACATTTTCCTGTCGCAGGGGCGTGCCAAGATTCTGGATTTTGGTCTCGCCAAGCCCGCCAATTGGCAGCCCGGCAAAGGCGAAGCGTTGAGCGGGTCCGCCGCGCCCACAGCGGGCATTGGCGGGGAAAACTTCACCGGTCCGGGCACGGCGATGGGCACCGTCGCGTATATGTCGCCCGAGCAGGCGCGCGGCGAAGATCTCGACGTGCGCAGCGATCTATTTTCTTTTGGCGTGGTCCTTTATGAAATGGCCACTGGCCGCCCGCCGTTCAGCGGCAATACGCCCGCTGTGATTTTCGAGGCGATTCTCAATCGCAATCCCATCGCGCCGCTGCGCTTGAATCCCATCTTGCCCCCGGAGCTTGACCGCATCATCAACCGTGCGCTCGAGAAAGATGCGCGGCTGCGCTATCAAAAAGCTGCGGAGATGCGCGCCGACTTGCAGCGGCTGAAGCGCGAATCCGAATCCGGCCGCACGCCCACAGCCACCGCGGCTGTGGCGGCCGCGCGGACCACGAAGTCTCTTGCCGTACTCTATTTTGAGAATCTCAGCGGCGCGAAGGAGGATGAATACTTCCGCGACGGCATATCGGAAGACATCGTCACAGAGCTGCTCAAGATCAAAGGCTTGCACGTCTTCCCGCGCGCGACGGTGCTTCCTTTCCGCGACACGGCACTGACCGCTCCGGAAATCGGCGCGCGGCTGAACGCCGATTATGTCCTCGGTGGAACCTTGCGCCGCGCCGGCAATCGTCTGCGCATCAACGCGCAGCTTGTGGATGCCAGCCGCGATTTTCCGGTGTGGGCCGAGCGCTACGACCGCGAACTAAAGGATGTCTTCGAAGTGCAGGAAGAAATTGCGCGGAGCATCGCCCAGGCTCTGCGCATCACGCTGACGCCGCAGGAAGAGCAAATCATCGCCAAGAAGCCCACCGAGAACGCCGAAGCGTACGACTATCTGCTGCGCGGCCGGAACTATGCGCGCATGGCGAATCTCGAGTTTGCGCTGCAGATGTACGAGCACGCCATCCGCCTCGATCCGAATTTCGCGCTGGCCTATGCGGGTATCGCGCAAGTCTGCGGAGGGCTCGTGGAATATCACGGCGGCGACAAACAGTGGATTACGAAGGGTCTCGAGGCCGCCGAGCGAGCTTCGAAGCTGCAACCTGATCTTCCCGAGGCGCTCTCCGCCCGCGCTCGCATGCACTGCGCGCAACAAGAATTCGACCAGGCCGTTCAATTGGCTCGCAAGGCGATTCAACTCAAGGCCGATTGCGAGAACGCCTACGTTATTCTCGGGCAAGCACTATTCAAATCCGACCGGTGGCAAGAGGCTGCCGAGGTGATGGATCGTGCCGTGGCCGCAGCCGGCGATGACTACAACGTTTACCCTCCCTATGGCAATGCGCTTAGAGCCATGGGAAAGCATGAGGCTGCCAGGAATCTCGCGGATAAGCTGATTGCGGCCCTCGAGCACCGGCTGGAGATTGCGCCCGAGGACACACGCGCACGGGGTCTGTTGGCGGTGAATTATGCGCGGGCGGGCAAGAACCGCGAGGCGGTGACGGAGACTGAGAAAGCTGTCGCCGCGCGCCCCTGGGACTCATTGACGCTTTATAACGCGGCCTGCACCTACGGCGTTCTGAATATGAAGCAGGAAGCACTCGCCACCTTCCGTTGGTCGATCGAGGCCGGATATAGAAATCTCGAATGGGCCGCTCGAGACAAGGACCTTGCCTCTCTCCACGACGATCCCGAGTTCCAGCGTCTCATCAAAGATCACCAGCGAAAAAGCTAGGCGCGATTTTTATTGCCTCGGCCGCGCGTTGACTTGGTTAAAGGCGCGGCATAAGATTCGCGCGCAGAGGCGGTGTCTTAGGCAATGATCGGCCAGACGATTTCACATTTTCGCATCCTGGAAAAGCTCGGCGGCGGAGGGATGGGTGTGGTTTTCAAGGCCGAAGATGTGAATCTCGACCGACCCGTAGCGCTGAAGTTCCTTCCGCCAGAAGTCGCAAAAGACCCAACGGCACTGGAGCGATTCCGGCGTGAAGCGCGGGCAGCCTCCGCGCTGAATCATCCGAATATCTGCACGATTTACGAGATCAGCGAGGACGGCGGCCGGCTGTTCATCGCCATGGAGTATCTTGCCGGGCAAACGCTGAAGCACCGTTTGGCCAGCAGGCCGATGCCAACGGAGGAAATGCTCGATCTGGCCATCCAGATTGCCGACGCGCTCGGCACAGCCCACGAAAAGGGAATCGTCCACCGCGACATCAAGCCGGCGAATCTCTTCGTCACACAGCGCATGCAGGCGAAGATTCTTGATTTCGGTTTAGCGAAAACGATTGCCCCCGGGTCATCCAAGTCCATGTTGATGTCACAGGATACTGCGCCGCTGCTATCGGATGAGCACCTCACGAGCCCGGGCTCCACCCTCGGCACGATTGCATACATGTCGCCCGAGCAGGCACGCGGACGAGAGCTCGATGCGCGTACGGATATCTTCTCGTTCGGCGCCGTGCTTTACGAAATGGCCACGGGCCAGCCCGCGTTCGCCGGCGGAACCGCGGCCGAGATTTTCGACGCCATCTTGAATCGTCCGCCCATTCCGGCGAGATCTGTGAACCCCAAGCTGCCTTTGCCGCTCGCGGAAATTGTCGCCCGATCGCTCGAGAAAGATCCCGCCGCGCGCTACCAGGATGCTGGGAAGCTGCGCGCCGACTTGCAGGGACTGAAACGCGAACTCGATTCGGGACGGACCGCTCCCGCGGCCTCCGCACCGGCGCCGGCCCAAAAATCGGTTGCGGTGTTGTACTTCGAAAACTCAAGCGCGGCCAAGGAAGATGAGTATTTCCGCGACGGAATGACCGAGGACATCATCACCGAGCTCGCCAAGATCAATAGTCTCCAGGTTTTCTCGCGCTCCGAAGTTCTGGCGTTTCGCGATAAAGGCGCGGCCGCGCCGCAGGTGGGCCAGCAACTGAATGCCGCCTACGTGCTCGAAGGCAGCATCCGGCGCGCCGGGAACCGGCTGCGCATCACCGCGCAATTGGTGGAGACGCGAACGCGGCATTCCGTCTGGGCGGAACGCTACGATCGCCAGATCGAAGATGTCTTCGCCATTCAGGACGAAATCGCGCAAAGCATCGCCGGGGCGCTGAAAGTGAAGTTGACTGAAACCGAGAAACAGGCGATTGCCAAAGCGCCCACTGCGGACGTGAAGGCCTACGACTACTATTTGCGCGGGCGGCAATTCTTCTATCAATTTCGCCGGCGCGGCTACGACTTTGCGCGGCAAATGTTCACCCGCGCCATCGAAATTGATCCCTCGTATGCGCAGGCATACGCCGGAATTGCCGACTGCTATTCGTATCTGTACATGTATTGGGATGCCAACAAGTCAAACATCGAAGCCGCCGAGGATGCCAGCCGCAAAGCCCTCGTGCTCGATCCCGGCCTCGCCGAGGCGCATGTAGCGCGCGGATTGGCCATCTCTTTGAGCAAGCGATATGACGAGGCGGAGACAGAATTCGAGACCGCGATTCGCCTCGATGCCAAGCTCTTCGAAGCCTACTATTTCTACGCCCGCGCCTGCTTCCAACAAGGCAAGCTAGAGAAAGCGGGAGAATTGTTCCAGAAGGCTTCTGAAGTGAAGCCCGAGGATTACCAGGCTCCCAGCATGTTGGCGATGACGTTCAATGGATTGGGCCGCGTCGCGGAAGCGCAGGCGGCGCACGTACGCGCGGTGCGGACGGCCGAGAAACACCTCGAAGTTCATCCGGATGACGCCCGCGCGCTCTATCTCGGCGCTTCGAATTTATGTCACATCGGCGAGAGGGCGCGAGGCCTCGACTGGGCTCGGCGCGCGCTTGGCATTGATCCTGAGGACTGCGGCATTCTCTACAACGTCGCTTGTGTTTATTCGCTTCTCGGTCAGTTGGACGAGTCCGTCGATTGTCTCGAGAAAGCGATGGCCCACGCATCGTGGTACAAGAGCTGGGCGCTGCACGACCCGGACCTGAACGCGATACGCGAGCTTCCTCGTTTCAAGGCACTGATGAATCGGCAGACGTGAGGCGAGTCGAAGTCACGCGTCCGGTGGCGGGTGTTTGATTTTGCGTTGCGATAAGCCGCCAAGATCGTGCAAGGCGTTGCCATCCCCTCACAGCAAGACAGGTTTGACGCCGGTCAATTCGCAAAAATCGCGCAAAGCAGGATAGAGGTCCGTCCCGTAGCCGAGACAAGCATATTCGTTGGTCCAATTTTGAATTAGTGCATCTATGTCGCAATGCGCGGTGACGAATCCGTGCGGCCAGAAGGGAATTCCACACTCTTTCAGACGGCGATCGATTTGGCCGGCGGGCGGCTCAAAAATGCTGCACCGCGCAATGGCCATTTGAAACACTCCGTTCACGCGCCCGAGGCGCGCCAGAACACCTTCGCCAACCTTGCAGATCAGCTTCACAGAAACGCCGCCGGCCTTTCCTTCCGTCGGGATTCCGTGCGTGGCAAATCCTGCCGGCCCTAGTTTGCCCGCCAGTGATGGAGGGCATGCGCCGTCTCCGATGATTTTTATTTCTTTGGTCTTTTTGTCGATGTGCTGCAGGTCTCCGTAGTAGACGCGCTCTCTACTTAGCTTGGTCAAAAGAAACACGGAGAGGGCGGTATTCAGATCGCCGAGCGTCGAGGTGCCGTAGCCGTCTTCGAGCATCATGCTTTGCGCGAAACATGTTGCCGCGAAATCATCGCCCAGCCCGGGAAACGATTGGATCGTGTAGAAATCGAATTTCTCGGCTTCGACTAATTCTTTGAGCGCAAGATACAGCCGCATTGATTTCTCGTTGACGATGGTTTTCTCCGGTGCGGCGCCGAACAACTTCTTGAGCCGCGGCTGGAGTTTCGAAATTCTCTGTGGCGAAATGCGCTCTGCCGCGTGAATAAGCTGGGTTGTATCCCGCGAATCGATGTCCACGCCGAACATTCGCATCCATTGCGATGGGTCGGCGGCTCCGCAAGTCTGGCCCATGCCGCGCCCGCCAAACGCTCCGACGGTGGACATATTGAGCAGGTTTTTCAGATGCGCCGCGCGCACATAGCTGACGATACTTTCGAGAGTTCCGCGATCGTCGGCGCTGCCATAAACAAATTTATGCGGCACGCCGATTTCCAGCAATCCGCCGTGCATCACAAGCCCGCCCACAGGCCGCCAGCCCTGAGAGCCGTCGTGCGTCCACAGCAAAACCGCCTTGCCGGTCGTGGCAAAGTCGCGGATCGCCGCAACGAGATGCGCTGCCCAAACCCAGGTCCCGGAAAACAGGATCACCGCGTCCACGGCATCGTTTGACTTCATGGCTTTCAGCGCGGCTTTGGCTTCTTCTTTGCTCGCGACGATCACATCATGCTCGATAATCTTTAATCCCGCCGCGGATAGCGCTTTCTTCGAGCGTCGAACGATCGCCGCATCGATAAACGGCGTTCCCATCGGATCTTTCAATCCGTCTTTGTGAACTCCGTAAACGATGAATCCCACAGTTGGCTGAATCACTGTTTCTCCGCCTCCGATTGGGTGCAGGAATTCGCGTCGCGAAGCGCTTTCAATGCGCTGCAGAGTCGCTGATATTGCTTCAATTGACTCGCATACGACGCTGCAAGGTTCGCGTCAGGCTCGATAATTTCTTTTTCGCGAACAACGAGCTCCACGGCATCTGCGATTCGATCGTATGTGCCGACGGCCACTCCGGCCAAGATTGCGGCGCCCTGGCATACCGCCTCATCGCAGTGCATCACGTGCAAGCGGCGCCCGGTTATGGCGGCTCGCAGTTTCAGCCCCAGTGGCGAACGCGCGCCGCCGCCGGTAACGTAAAGATCCCTGAATTCGCCGTTTACGTTTGCCAGGAGTTCGGTGATCTGTGCGAGTTCGCAGGCGATCCCCTCGAGAATGCCTTGATAGATTTGGGATCGGTTGCTGTTTGAAGCCAAACCAAAAATCGTCGCCCGCGCGCGAGGATCAAAATCCGGATTGCAGGTTCCAATCAGGTGCGGAGTGACGCAGAGACCGGTTGGGCCGCCCGAGCACTCCGCTTCCATCTGCGAATATTGGTCCGGCTCGTTCGCTTCGAACTTCGAGTCTCCCGGCTGAATGCTGTGGCCGTAGATCAGATCGCGAAACCATTGCACCATAATCCCCGATGGAAAATAGGCGAGGGTAAGAAATTTTCCGGGAACAACGTGGCAGTACGAGTTCAAGCGCGCCGCGAAGGATTCGTCGCCGAGATTCGGTTCATCGGATGCTGCCACGAGACATTCGTAGGTCCCCATCGAATCCGAAACGCGCCCGGATTCGATCACGCCCACTCCCAGAGCTCCGCACGACTGATCGTGGCCGCCCACAACGACGGGCGTCCCGCTACCCACACCAAGCGCGCCCGCGGCCTCGGAGTTCAGCTTTCCGGCGATCGTTCCCGCCGGAACTGGCAGCGGAAGCTGGCGTTCCGTCAATTCCGCCGCATTCAAAATGTCATCGGACCAGCGATTTCCAGTCACATTAAATGCGAGGAATCGCGAAGCAAGTGAATATCCGACGTATGGCGGAAGCCCAAGTTTGACGTGAATAAAATCCGTGACGCTGAGAAAGCGATCGGTATGCGAATACACATCGGGCCGGTACCGGCGCAGCCAGAGAATTTTGGGTATCGGGTACATCGGGTGAGCAACAAGTCCGGTGATTCCAAAAATTCGGCGGGCTCCGAGTGTGCTCTCGCACCAATTCGCTTCGGCGGTGGCGCGATTATCGATATTCAAAATTGCGGGGCCAACGGCCTTTCCGGTTGCGTTCACCGGAATGAAAGTTTCGCCATGAGAACTGAGGCAGAGAGCCTGCACCGGATCGTGTGCTAGATCGCGCGTCACCACGCAAGACGTCTGACACACCGCGCGCCAAAATGTGCCGGGATCCATTTCCGCAAAGACCGCCGCCGGAAAATCAGGCGAATAGGCACAAACGCTTCGCGCCATCACCGCCCCTGCCGATGAAAACACCACCGCTTTGCACTGGCTTGACCCGATATCGATGGCGAGGAGGCTCATGCAACGCGATCAGGAGAATTATCAAACGCGACTGTCAATCTTACGCGCACGTAGCCCCGCCCGCGCGGTTTTCCATTTCACCGCCGGGCCGGCGATGTTTCGCTTTCATTCAGGGCTGCGCGGGCATTTTGCAAGAACGCATCTATGTCGTCGGCCTGAAACACATTTCGTCCGAAGAACACGCCCGCGGCGCCGGCCGCCGCCACCCCATGAATCAACGCGAGCGCCTCCGCATCCGACGAGTAACGGCTTCCTCCGAGAACAAGAATCGGAATGGGACAATTTTCCACGACGTCGCGCATCGTTGCGGGATCGCCCGCATAATCCGTTTTCACAAGATCGGCGCCCAGCTCGGCGGCCATTCTTGTGTGCAGCTTCAGCCATTTGGGATCAGCGGGATTCTCGACGTTCTTGCCGCGCGCCAGCGATTCAATGATCAGGGGCATGCCGATGCGCTCGCACTCGCGCGCCACTTCCGCATTGCGCGCCACTTCTTTCGTTTCAAAATCGGAATCACCGGTGCCCACGGCAAGGTAGGTGATCACTGCGTCCGCGCCATTGCGCAGGGCATCTTCCGGCCGCGCCACCAGGCAGCTTCGCAATTCGCCGGGTGCATCGCCGCCGGGCATGCCCCACAGCGTCGTCCAATCAATTCGCGCGATGATTCCAGGCATCGATCCACCCAGCAGTGACTCGATGCACCCTCGTATGAGGCCGAGGTTCAGCAAAATCGCATCCACTCCGGCGTCCGTGAAGCGTCTGATTTGATCGGCAGGATATTCAGTACCCGAAATTGGACCGAGGACGAGCGCGTGATCGAAGGCCACAACCAATGACTTCCGGCCAGGCCGGACGATTCGGTTCAGCCGGATTTTCTTTCCGCAATCACTCACAGATTTTACCTTTCGCGGCCCGGATCAAGAATTCCCCGAATCCAAAGTTGAATTATTCTCATTCTCATAGCGGCGCGGAGGCGCCATCTGCGTCTCGCCGCTGACCGCAACAGAAACGCTCTTCTCCGCGGCGATTCCGTCCACGCCTTC
>DAITPO010000151.1:0-8086 GCA_036833535.1 Candidatus Acidiferrales bacterium
TTCGAGCAGGTCGTTCGCGCTCTGAGATTCCAAGTGCAAGCCCGGGAAATGGCGTTTCATTGCTGCACCTCCTGCGGTTGAACATAGGAGTTGAGTTTGCAGATCAAAGCATTCCGGTCGTTTTTTGCAGACGCCGCGAGATGGGAGATGAAGGATTCGACCAGATCACGACTGGCTTCCTTGAGAGTTTCGGTGCCGCAGAAGTCGGCGGCGTAGGCCTTCACGAGCGCGGGATCGAGGTTGTGCTGGCGGATCAGAAGGCAGAGTTGATCCCGCAGTCGGGGCTGGCTGTAATTGGAACCATTTCCGTTGCCAGAGACAGACGCGGCTTGCTTGGGATGTGAAGTTGGCGTAAGCGGAGAGAAGGACCCGAGCTCTTCGATCGAGCACAGGCCGATTCCATAAGCCTTGCGGAGAGCGCGATTGACGGCCCGGGTCTCGGCCACGCGCATTTCGGCCCCGCGCACCAAGGGAGACACGTTCGAGGGGTCGGCATCGCCGTAGCCGACGAATCCTTTACCATTCTTGGATTTGTAAACGGTTGCTTTGAATGACCAGCGTGCAGCAATGGGGTCACAGAACTCCGGAACTGCATAGACATCAATGCCGGCACAATAATGTCTCTTGGCTAACCTCAGGAGCCCCATGTGCGTGACATACCACCCACCCTGAAGGAGCAGCATGTCGCGCATCGCAATCGAGAAGCCGAAGGACCGAGTCATCTCGCTCAGTGAACGCACCTGTAGCGGATCGAGGGCGTCGCCCCATGCTTGTTTGGCCAACCTGCGATTGGTTGCGACCAAATGTTGGTGCTTAGAGTGTTTGCTCATAATGCCTCCGGTAGTGTAACGGTACCATAGCACTACCATTGTGTCAAATGAAATAGTGCGGCCCGACGCTGGCTGGCGGAAGTCAAGCTATGGCACGGACGTGTGGGATTACAGGAACGTGGGGCTACTTCTTGATGCTATTTTTTCTGATTGTTGTTTCGGCCGCAGTCAGCGCCGCATTAGCGACAAAACTGCTCACACTTCGACGTTCGATTTCGGCGGCTTGATCGACCAGTTTGCGTTCGTCGTCGGTGAAGTAAACGAAAGTTTTTTTCCCAAGGCCTGGCGCGGATCTCCGACGCGATGCAGTGGGCCGTATCTTCATCACAAGCAGATGGTATCACCAAATTTCTTGCCGTCGTCCTACTCAAGTGGTCCCGTGTGGTAAAGACCACGCTGCGCCTAACCGGCGGCAATCAATACGGCGTCACCACCGGCGGCACAAAAACCGCGCCCTGCCCCGGAGTCTTCTAGCCTCAATTTGCGAATGAAATCGTGAAGCTGAGAGATTGATCTCGCCTTCGCAGCTTCTGGACGCTGCGCTGTTACTTCTGGCTCAGCAAATACACATCCTGCCGGCCGCCTGCCCGCGCGTATACGATCGTCGAGAGATCTCTCGAGAAATCGTATCCATTCCCACCAGCGTAAATTATGCTGAAGGCGAAGGGGACTTTGAAGGCCACCTGCGCCGGTCCGGTGAGTTTCCCGTCGCTCCAGGGCTGGCGGTAAATGGTCACCGAGCCGCTGGAGGCCACGGCGTACAGGAAAGACTTGTCATCCGGCGGGAAGGCGCCACCTAACGTCGCGACATTCGGAACTAACTCCGTACATTTGCTGTCGGCCAGGGAAAATTCGTAAATGCCATAATCGGCGCCGTGCGCTTTTATGATCAGCAGGTACTTGCCATCCCAACTTGTGTCCCATACCTCCCCGCATCCTTCTGAGATCATGTGGGCGTTTGACCCGTCGGCATTCATTTGCCAGATCTGGACCGGGCTCTGTTCCGATTTGAAGGTGCTGATGTAAAAAGACTTTGCGTCGCTGCTGAACATGAGCGATAAGGCGGCAAGCCCGTTCCATGGCAATTGGTGGATGTTGCTTCCATCTGCTCCGGCAACATAGAGCTTGGACGGCACTGTGGACAGATCCGAAAACGACAGCAGAGAACCGTCGCGGGTCCAGGCATCCGCGGCCAAGACATCCCCCGAAGCAACTTTCACCTTATTCCTGCCGTCAATGTCGGCGACCCACAATTCCTGCGTGCGCGGGCCGGAATTCACCAGATACATCAGGCGCTTTCCATCGGGAGAGATGGCAGGTTGCGTGGCGTCTTCGTCAACGATGTCCACGGATTCCTTGGTGCGCGTTTTGTATACGGTCAAGTATCCGGTGGATTTTCCGCTGACGTAGTAAATGCCCTTCCCCGAGGGGTCGGCCATGGGATTGGAGTCCGGGCCCGGACCGAACGTCAGTTGCGTCAAGGCGTGTTCGTGCAGATCGTATCTCCAAATATTCTTGATGCCATTTTCCGTGCGGCTGAAGAGCAGTGATTTCCCCGGCTGTTCCCAAGTAAAGTCAAAATCGTCGCCCGCAGCGATAGGAACCGTGCCCAGTTCTGTGGCCGAATGACTGCCGATATGCACTTCCTTAAGATGACCAACGCTTTCGTTCAGCGCGATCTCAATCACTAGAAGGTCGTCGCCGCTCGGGAAGGGCAATATGCTTGCCGAGAAGACGTCTTGCTCCTCGAACTTGAATACCTCCTGGCCGCCGAGGCCCGAGGGTTGGGCCCGATAAATAGCGCGGGGCCCTTCCGGGAAGTAGAACAGCCACTTTCCGTCCAACGAGGGAGTCACGAAGCTGGCCGAAACGACCTGCCTTGGATTGCCCCCCAGCGTCGGCACGGCCCAGATTTCAGGTCGTCCAGCCACGCGCGAGTAGTAAATTTCGGTGCCGTCGGCGGAAAACGCTGCCACACGTTTATCGCCTTCGTCACTGGTCAACTGCAACGGCTCGCCGCCGGATGTGAGCATGACGAAAACCTGGAATACGCCGCTTGAGATAGAGGAAAACGCCAGGGTATGCCCGTCGGGAGAGAGCTTCGCGCCTGAAATGGCTTTGTTCCAGTGGCTGACCTGAGTCGATTTTCCCGGGCCGCTGGGACCGGCGCTGCGCGGCCAGAACCGATAGGCGGCCAGCGCGGCCAGGAGGATTGCGATGCACGCGGCGGCCACGATGTATTTGCGCTTGGCCGGCGCGGGCGCTGCTGGCGTCGGCAGAGCTGTAGAGCTGTGCGACGCTGCACTCTCCGTGGCCGCTGGCGTGGCCAAATCTGCGGCTGCCGCACCGACCGATATCGAGCTCCGTCCTGAACTTTTGTCCCGGCGCAGGCGCTTCAGGTCGGCGCGCAGTTCCGCCGCCGATTGACAGCGCAGATCACGATCCTTCTCCAAGGCTTTGTTGATCACGTCTTCGAGCTTCGGCGGCAAATCCGGATTCAGCCGCACGGGCGGCGTGGGCGGGCGATTCAAAATTGCCTCTGTGATCACTCCCGTCGTTTCGCCGCGGAAGGGCAGCGTGCCCGTGGCCATTTCGTAGAGCACGACGCCGAATGAAAAAAGATCCGTGCGCGCATCGAGCTCTTTGCCGCGCACTTGCTCGGGAGACATATAAGCGACGGTGCCCACCGCCGTTCCCGGGCTTGTGAGATCAGCCGGGTTGATCGCTGGCGCATTTTCACCCGAACGCAGTGCGTCCTGCGTGAGAGTCTGCTCGGGCGACGCGGCGCGCATCTGCTTCGCTAGTCCGAAATCCAGGATCTTGGCGTGCGCGCGCTCTGTCACGAAAATATTCGCCGGCTTGATGTCGCGGTGGACGATTCCTTTGGAGTGCGCGGCGTCGAGAGCGTCGGCAATCTCGATGCCGAGATCCAGAAGCAATTCGAGATCGAGCGGCCGGCCTGCGATCTGGTGCTTGAGGGTCTTGCCGTCGAGCAGCTCCATCACGATGTACGTGCGGCCGTCCGCTTCACTGATGTCGTAGATCGTGCAAATATTCGGATGATTCAACGCGGAAGCTGCTTGCGCTTCGCGGCGGAAGCGCTCGAGCGCCTGGGCGTCGCGGGCCATATCTTCAGGCAGGAATTTCAGGGCGACGAAGCGGCGGAGATTGGTGTCCTCCGCTTTGTAGACCACGCCCATGCCGCCGCCACCGAGTTTTTCGACCACGCGATAGCGCGCAATCATTCCGCCGACGATGGGCTGGGAGTCCGGCACGGCCCGCGATGTTAGTCGCGGCCTTTGGCCAAGTCAACGAACCGCGACGTGTGGTCCTTACTTTCTGGATGCCAGCAACTTCTTCCAGCGATCCCACGAATCGGCGCGAGCCTTGGCGTTTGCTGTGCTGGCGTCTGGGGCTTCGCCGGCGCGCATGAATCCGTGGCCTGCGCCATCGTAGGTCACCGGATCGTAGGTTTTACCAGCCGCTTTCATATCCTGGATTGTGCCGGGAACCGTGGCGCCGATGCGCGCGTCGTTGCCTGCATAGAATCCGTAGACCGGCGCTTTGATTCGCGCCATGTCAGCCTTATCCGGCGGAGAACCGTAGAAAACGAACGCGGCCGCGAGATCGGCGCGATTCGTGGCGAAATGGAAAGATTGCGCGCCGCCCCAGCAGAAGCCCACGACGAATAGTTTTCCATTCGATGCGGGCAGCTTGATTCCGTAATCGGCGGCGGCATTAAGATCTGCCGTCACCTGATCCGGATTGAGATGGCTGACCGCTTCGGTGGCCTTTCCTTCGGCGAAGCTGTCCGTCCGCCCGCCGTTCGGCCCCATGCCGGAGAGAAGATCGGGGGCCACGGCGATGTAGCCGGCCTCAGCCACTTCATCGGCCAGCTCCTGCGCCCAGTCGGTGAGGCCAAAGATTTCGTGAATGACCAGCACCACCGGCCGCTTGTCCTTCGATTCGGGATAAACCACGAGGGTCTCCACCGCGCGCGTGTCGTGCTTCACGGTCACCCACTCGCGATGCCGCGGCGATTTCGCCAGCCGCGCCTGCGCCCAATCTTGTGCCGCAGCAACTTGCGCAGTCAGCAGAAACAGAATGATCACCAAGATCTTTTTCACGATTCTCTCCGTGCCACGTAGGGAAGGGTCTTTAGACCCTCCCGCATTTCGGCTATGAATTTCGAAACTATCCTACACCCAAGCTTCAAATCCGGGCCCGCAGTTCGAATAGCTCACTGGGGTGTTGCGCAGGTGTAGAATCGCTGCCGCTTGCTGGCACAACAAATCCGGGTGAATCAGAATTCGGCCTGGCAGCAATAGATCGGCTTTGCGCTAATTCTACCGGCAGATCGAGATCGCACTGAATCGGAGGATCGCGATGGCGTTTCAGGCTCCTACTGTCTCAGACCTGCGGCAAGTAGCGGCGCAGCTCAATCTGAAGCTGACCGATGGCGATTTGTCGGAATTCCTTACGCTCATGGGCGATGCGTGTCGCGCGTACGAAACGATTGACGCCATGCCCGATTTCCTGCCTGCGGTGAAATACCCGCGCGAGGCGGGATACCGGCCGAAGGCCATCGAGAACAAATACGGCGCGTGGTATGTGAAAACAAATATTAAAGGCGCGGCCGCGGGGCCGCTTTCTGGCCGCCGCGTCGTGCTGAAAGACAACATCTGCCTCGCCGGAGTTGCGATGGCGGGCGGCACATCAATTCTCGAGGGCTTCGTGCCGAGCGTTGACGCTACCGTGGTCACGCGCATTCTCGATGCAGGCGGTGAAATCGTTGGCAAAGCGGTGTGTGAGAATTTCTCGACCTCGGGCGGCAGTCACACGTGCGCGCAAGGCCCGATCCACAATCCGCACAAGCATGGTTACTCCGCGGGCGGGTCGTCTTCGGGCTGCGCGGCGCTCGTAGCGGCCGGTGAAGTGGATATGGCCATCGGAGGCGATCAAGGGGGCTCAATTCGTCTTCCGTCGTCGTTCTGCGGAACCTACGGCATGAAGCCGACGCACGGACTCGTCCCTTACAGCGGCATCATGTCCATGGAAACCACCATCGATCACACCGGACCGATGACCGCGAACGTCAGCGATAATGCGCTGCTTCTCGAAGTGATCGCCGGGCCGGACTGGATGGACGGGCGCCAGAAGGGCGCGAAGGCCGAGCCTTACACGGAAGCTTTAAAAGTCAGCGTCAGTGGCTGCCGCATTGGCATCGTGCGTGAAGGATTCGACCACCCGAATTCCGAGCGCGAAGTGGCTGCGAAAGTTCGCGCCGCCGCCGAGCGATTCCGCAAACTCGGCGCAAATGTTGACGACGTCTCCGTCCCGCTGCACCCCGCAGGCGCCGCGATGTTTACTCCCATCGCGGCCGAGGGATGCACGCGCCAGATGATGCTCGACAACGGCTTCGGCCAGAATCAGCAAGGCCTTGCGCTTCTGGATTTGCGCGATGCGAATGCAGCCTGGCAGGCGCGCACCGGCGAACTTCCGGATACGCTAAAGCTTTTCTTGCTGGTGGGCCAGTACGGTCTCGGGCGTTATAAAGGCCGCTATTACGCCAAGTGCGCCAATCTCCGGCGGCAATTGCGATTCGCGTACGATGAGGCTCTCGTCCGCTACGATCTGCTGCTCATGCCGACGACGCCTATGGTCGCGACACCGCTGCCCGCAGCGAAGGCATCGCGCGCCGAAATTATTCAGCGCGCGCTTGAAATGCTGGGCAACACACCGCAGTTTGATCTCACCGGTCACCCTGCAATGTCGTTACCTTGCGGAATGAGCCGCGATTTACCGGTAGGAATGATGCTGGTGGGACGCCACTACGCGGAATCGATGATCTATCGGGCCGCTGCAGCCTTCGAATCCTCAGGCGATTGGCGCAAGATGTAGCGCGCTAGAGCCAGCACATCTACTCGGGCGGCGCCCAGGAAGATTCTGGTATCAGTTGGATTTTCGGATGCTTCGTTCAGCGGCAGGCGCTAAGTGCGCTTTGGAGGCAGCTGTGCCAGGCGCTGAAATTCCGGATCGTCGTATAGTATCTTCAAATCTGGATCGTTCAGGCACCAAGCTGCGTTGGTGTAACCTCGCTCCACAGATTGCCGGAAAGTCTCCATCGCTTCTTTCTTCATTCCCAGCAGTCCGTAGGTGCAGGCGGCGTTGTAAAGCACATTCGCATCTGACGGACGCATCGCCATGGCGATGCGCACATGGCGTACGGCCTCATCTGCCATTCCGAAATTCGCGATATCCGCGGCGAGCAGAATTCGCGCGCGCACGTCGTCCGGGAAACGCTGCAACTGTTCTTCGAGGACTTCCCGTTCGCGCCGGCGCAGTCGCTCCGAATCGGCGATGCGTCCGAGTTTCTCGAGCGAATTGATCAGCGGGATGAGCGCGTTGTAGTCGTTGCTGACCACTTCGAGCGCGCTATCCGCCAACTGCGCGGCTTCCTCATACCGCCCCGACGCAAACAGCGCGCGCCCCAGGACGTCGTGAGCTCCTTCGCATTCGAACTGCTGCGAAATGGCTCGCCGCGCCAGAAGAACGGCGTCGTCGTATTCTTGCTTCGCTAGATGAATGCGCGCCCGCGCTGCCAGGACCTCCGGCAAATCCGGCGCCAGGCTTTCGGCTCGCGCGCAAGCCTCCTTGGCATTCTCGACAAATTGCGGATCCGGACTGCGGAATTCATGCATTCCGCCCCATACGCTGGAGATCCCCGCGTGTCCCAGCGCGAAATTCGGATCCTGCTTAACGGCCTCCTCATACATCGCCAGCGCGTATTCGAATTGACGCTGCCGCATGTAATTCCGGCCGCGCAGATAGAAATCGTAGGCCTGAGAGTTTGCCGTGGCCTTCCGCGCAATCACTTTCTCTTCCTGCGGCGAGAGCGTGATTTCCAGCGCCTTGGCGATGCTCAGTGAAATCTCTTCCTGAATCGCGAAAACGTCTTCCATCTGGCGGTCGTAGCGCTCGCCCCAGACGGAATGCCGCGTCGCGCTTTCCACCAGTTGCGTCGTGATGCGCAGACGGTTGCCGGCGCGCCGGATCGATCCCTCGAGCACGTACATCGCGCCGAGCTTCTCTCCCACTTGCGGCGCGGTAATCGGCTTGTCGCGGAACGGCAGCATTTCGGAGCGTGGAAAAATCTCGATCCGCGCAATCTTCGATAGCTCTGTGATGATGTCCTCAGTCATGCCATCGCGGAAATACTCGTCTTCCTTGGCTCCGCTCAGATTTTCGAAATAGAG
>DAITPO010000152.1:0-6019 GCA_036833535.1 Candidatus Acidiferrales bacterium
CAGGATCAGGCTTGATCCCCACCAGCGGCACCTTCTGCAAATAACTCCCGTCAGGATTCCCAGGCTCCAACCCAAACTCGCGATACTCCTTCTCTAAATAAGCGATGCTCAAATCTTCGCCCCGAGTCCCAGGCCCGCGCCCCTGAAACTCATCCGAAGAAAGCGTCTTGATGTGCGCAAGTATCCGCGGAGCCTCAAACGATTTCACCCCATCCTCAGCCGGACTCTGCGCCAAAAGCGGCGCCAAAAAACCAACGCCAACAGTCACAATCACCGCCAAACAAAAAATAAATCCCCGCCCACCCACAAATTTAGATTTCATCCCACTCTCCCGAATCCATACTATTTGCAAAAACCGAATTGTAGCCGAAATGTTCGGCCCTCGTAGGGGACCGCCGTCAGAGCCGGTGCGAAAACTCGAAATATTTGTCAGGGCACGGCTTCAGCCGTGCCGCAAGTCCCGTGAAATCGCCCCGGCTTTAGCCGCTGAGGTTCGTCTTTTCCCGTTCTCGCACACACTCTTTAGCCCGTGAAGCACCTCTGATTGCACCCTCGAGTTATTTCTGGGCGGCGTTCATCTCAACTCTCAAGCTTGTACTTCGTAGAAGCCAACACGTATAGCCTCCGCCACACAAACCGATTAATCGTAACCACCATCGCCGCCATCAAAAGCGTAGCCGCCAGCAAAACCCGCGAGCTTCCACTATCCGTCGCACTGCTAATCACCGCCCCAAGCCCCACAGTCGAAAACGTCTGCCCATGAAAATGAAAATATTCCGCCACAATGCTCGCATTCCAAGCCCCGCCCGAAGCCGTAACCAACCCGGTAACCAAATAAGGAAAAATCGCGGGCAGAAAAAGTTCCCGCCACTTCTCCAACTTCCCGAACTGAAAGATGCCGCACACTTCCTTCAAGTCCGAAGGAATCGCCGAAGCCCCCGCAATCACATTAAAAAGGATGTACCACTGCGTCCCCAGCAAAAGCAGCACGATCGAGCCAATTCCCAGCCCGCCGCCCACGCGAATCAGCAAAAGCAGAATGATCGGAAAGAGCGCAGTGGCAGGCACCGAAGCCGCGATCTGCGCGATCGGCTGCATCACCGCCGACAGCCGCGGATTCAAACCGATTACGACTCCAGCCGGAATCGTCCACAGCGCCGCAAGAACCAGCGTGAATTCCACGCGCAGAAACGTCGCCCCCGCCCCCACAAAAATGCTACGGATTTCCGTCCCGCTAACCGTAACCAGCAGCGCCGTCATCTTAATAAACTCATACCCGATGCCCAGCACCAGAGCCGTGAGCACAATCCGCCCAATCATTTTCCGGACTTTTCCCGCTGCTCCGCCTTCGCGCTCCTTCGACGCGCCTTTCGCAAAGTACAAGCTCAACCGCTCCCGCAGCGGCCGCACCGACACCTGCGCCACCAGCGGCACAATCTTCGACCGCCGCAAAAAATCCAGCACGTAAGAGTGCGGCGACTCGATCGCTTCCACTTGCTCGAATTTGAATTTCTCCGCCCAGGCAATGATCGGCCGCCAAATAAGCTGGTCCATAAGCACGATCACTCCCACCATCGTCACCACTCCCCAAATGATCGCCCGCGTATCCCCTGCATTCGCCGCCGTCTGCAGATACGAACCCAACCCGGCCAAACGCAAGTCGCGGTTTTGCAGCACGAACATCTCGCAGGCCATCAGGAAAAACCATCCGCCCGCCACCGACATCATCGAATTCCACACCAGCCCGATCGTCGCGAACGGCAACTCCATCTGCACGAACCGCTGCCACCAGCTCCAGCGGTAAATCTCCGCCACTTCGCGCATCTCCCGCGGAATCGACTTCAGCGAGGAATAAAAACTGAACGTCATGTTCCACACCTGCCCCGTAAAAATCAGCAGAATGGAACCAAGCTCGATCCCGAATTGCCGCGTGGGAAAAAGCGCCACCATCGCCAGCATCACCCCGGGCAGAAAACTCAGCACCGGAATCGACTGCAGCGTGTCAAGCAACGGAATCAGGAAGCGCTCGGCCTTCGCGTTGTACGCGGCGACGTATCCGTATATGAGCGTGAAAATCAGGCTCACGAAATACGCGAGCATAATTCGCAAAAGCGAAAACATCGCGTATTTCGGCAGCGCGCTCAGCGAAAGTTGAATCTCCGGCCGCACACTGACCGGCGCGATCCAATAATGAGTGAGTGACAGCAGCGCATAGAACGACGCCAATCCCGCAAAAATGATCGGCAAATCCCGCAGCATCGAAGGAACGCCCGCGGGCAATTTCCCCCACGCGGGAACTCTGGATACCCGATTTTCCGGACTCGTCATTCAGCCACTGCTCTCAATTCGGTTTTCCGGTTGGCGCGGCGTGATAAAGCCGCAGGCGGTCGTTCTCCGAATCGTATTCGAAGATCTCGGCGTAGCGGCCCCAATTCAATGCCGTATCAACCTGCTTCTTCGTTTCTTCCTCGGGAATATATTCGTCGAGAATGTCGTGGAAAAATTCGATCGGCATGGCGTGATCCGACTTGCTCTCAAGCGTGGTCTTGATCTGCTGCAGCAACCCAACGTGCGCGAGAATCGCCTCGCGGAACAAAATCTTCCGCGAGCGGATATCCGCTTCTGCGAATTCCTTCCCATTCAACGTGAGCACGACATCTCCCTCGCGCACGGTCACAAATCCCAGCAGCACGCCCGCATCAATGATCGGCAGCAAGTCGTCCACTTCCAGCAACAGCTCCTCGGCGATGTGATACATGTCCTCTTCGCCCTTGCGGTCGTTGAGCAGCTCGAGCAATCCCGCCACGCCGCCCGGCCGCGCATGTGGCAGCATCTGCGGACGCGGCTTTCGCACACCCGCCGTCGCCGGAGGAGGCGCCAGATCGAGTTCCGGCTGCGTCATCACCTTGTAAATGTAGTCCACGTACAGAACAAATGTCGGCGACTTGCGGTCTCGCGGCTGCCGCAGCGGAATGTGAAAGTCCGCCCGAATTTTCGCCGGGTTGCGCCCCAGCACGATAATCCGGTCGGCCAGCAACACCGCTTCCTCAATATTGTGCGTCACCAGAAAAATCGCCCGTGTGGGAATTTTCTTCGCCAACCAAAGCTCCATCAGTTCGCCGCGCAGGTTCTCCGCCGTGAGCACGTCCAGCGCCGAGAATGGCTCATCCATAAACAAAATCTCCGGCTCCACCGCCAGCGCCCGCGCAAATCCCACGCGCTGCTTCATCCCTCCCGACAATTCCTTCGGATAAGCAGTCTCGAAATTTTTCAAACCCACTGAGTCCAGCGCATGAAGAGCCCGCTTCCGCCGCTCCTCCAGCGCCATCCCCCGCGCCAGCAGTGGCGTCTCCACGTTTTCCAGCACCGTCAGCCACGGGAACAACGCGAAGCTCTGAAACACAATCGCCACATTCGGCCGGCACTGCGGCATCGGCTTATCGTGCCAAAGCACTTCTCCGCCCGATGGCATCATCAACCCGGAAAGTATTCTCAACATGGTTGATTTTCCCGACCCCGATGGGCCAAGCAACGCAACGATGCTATCCGCCTCAATCGAAATATCCACCGGAGCGATCACCTGGATCTGCCGTCCATCCGGCTGCTGGTAACTCTTCTCGATTTGCCGCGCCTCGATGATGTGTTTCGGCGCGACCGGCCTGGCGATCGCAACGCGCCCTTCGGCAGGTTCAGCCGTCGGAATGGCCGCCTCTGCTCCCGCGGCATGCGTGGCCTCCAACTCATTCATCAAGCTCTGCCACGCCTCTTCCGGCAGCGCGTCGAGAAACAGATCGCGATCGGCAGGATTCATCGCGTTCACGATCTGCTGCATTTCCTGCGCGGGACGCGAGTGCAACAGCACGTAAGCGTGAAAATAAGTGAAGCACCCAATCAAGGAGGTCGCGAACTCAACCGGCATCGCCCGAAACAACGCCCGCTGCTCTTCAAACGGCAGCGTCATCATGAAATCAGCCACAACCGCAGCGTCCGCCTCGACCAGGATGCCCACCGCAGCATTCCAGCGGCCCTGGCTGCAAAGATCCCGCACCGTCTCAATCCGAGGGAGTGTCATAAAGCGCTATAGGCTACTACGAATTGACGCGGATGCCCCGTCGTCGCGTCAGATTCATTGTGCCCAGCGCGCCAGACGCGTAAACTATGCAGGCCCAAGATAAAAAGCGCTGATTCCGCTCTGCCTCAAAAACCGTGCGCGGGTCCGCAGCAAATCAACGGCTACGATAAATTTCGGAGGAGTGCGGATGAGATTGCTTCGTCGATTCTTGTGTGTAGCGATCGCAGCGCTGGCCATCACCGTTGTAGCTCAGGCGCAGGATATGCAAGAAGGCCGCCTGCTGCGCTTCCCCGACGTTTACAAAGACAAAATCGTATTCAGCTACGCCGGCGATCTCTGGCTCGTCCCCACCAGCGGCGGCATCGCCCGTCGCATCACCACTAATCCCGGACTCGAGCTCTTCCCGAAATTCTCGCCCGACGGCTCACACATTGCCTTCACCGGCCAATATGACGGCAATCCCAACGTCTACACCATTCCCGCCGAAGGCGGCGAGCCCAAGCAATTGACCTTCGAAACCCCCGCCATCGTTTTGCCCGAGCGCATGGGCATGGAAAACGAAATCATCAACTGGATGCCCGATGGCAAAAGCATCCTCTTTCTCTCGCGCCGCGAAACTTTCAATTCCTGGTTCGGCCGCCTCTTCACCGTGCCCATCGAAGGCGGACTTCCCGCGCGCCTCCCCATCGACAAAGGCGGCCTCACCTCCTTCTCCCCCGACGGCAATCAAATCGCCTTCAATCGCATCTTCCGCAATTTCCGCACCTGGAAGCGTTACACCGGCGGCATGGCCCAGAGAATTTCCATCTACGATTTCAAGACCAATCACTACGAGCAGATCGACAACGACTATCAGGGCGTGGACACCTTCCCAATGTGGCGCGGCGACACCATCTATTTCGACTCCGATCAAGGCCCCGATCACCGCATGAATCTCTTCGCCTACAACACCAAGACGAAGCAAATCCGCCAGCTCACTCATTTCACCGAATTCGATGTGAACTGGCCCAGCCTCGGCACCGATTCAATCGTTTTCGAGAACGGCGGCTTCCTCTACCTCTTTGATCTCTCTACCGAGCAAGCCAAGAAAGTCACCATCTACCTTCCCGGCGACCTCGATCTCGCCAGAAAACACTGGACCAACACAAGCAAGCTGATCACTTCTTTCGATCTTTCTCCCGACGGCAAGCGCGCCACCTTCAGCGCCCGCGGCGATATCTACACCGTCCCCGCAAAAGAAGGCGCCATTCGCAATCTCACTCGTACTCCGGGAATCCGCGAAGAAAATGTCGCCTGGTCTCCCGACGGCAAGTGGATCGCCTACCTCTCCGATCGCACCGGCGAAGAAGAAATCTACCTGATGCCGCAGGACGGCATGGGCAAAGAAGTTCGCATCACCACCGACGGTTCCATGCATCGCTTCCAACCCGTCTGGTCGCCCGACAGCAAAAAACTCCTCTACGCCGATAAATCGAATCGCCTCTTCTACATCGACATCGACGAGAAGAAGCCCGTCCAAATCGATCAGGGCAAATACGCCGATCTCACCGACTACAATTGGTCGCCCGACAGCAAGTGGGCCGTCTACGCCAAAGCCGCCGAGAACGGCAATGGCGTAATTTATCTTTACTCGTTCGCCGACAAAAAAATCTCCGCGGTCACCACCGATTTCAACGGCAGCGTCAATCCCGTCTTCGATCCCGACGGCAAATATCTCTATTTCCTCTCCGCCCGCGATTTCAACGAAGTGCTCGGCGTGATCGATTTCGAATTCGCCAATCCAAAAGCCGTCCGCGTTTACGCCGTAACTCTTCGCGCCGATACGCCTTCGCCTTTCGCCCCGCAAAGCGACGAAGTCGATCTCAAAAAGCCGAACCCGGACGAAAAAGAAGAAGCCAAGCCCAACGCCAAGGAAACCAAAGACAAAAAGTCTGAAGAGAAAAAATC
>DAITPO010000152.1:6119-8063 GCA_036833535.1 Candidatus Acidiferrales bacterium
CATGACGGCAAAAAGCTGCTCTACTCCTCTCCCGAAGGCGGCGGTCTCGAAGTTCCCGGCGCCGTCCCGGCCACCACTCACGCCGCGAACACTTACGGAATTGTCGACGCGACTCCGCCCACCGCGGGCCCGCACAAGGTCGGCGACGGCGGACTGAACCTCGCCAACATGCAAGCCGAAATCGATCCGCGCGCCGAGTGGAAAGAAATGTTCGAAGAAGTTTATCGCCAGGAGCGCGACTATTTCTTCGAGCCCTCCATGAACGGCGTCGACTGGGCCAAAGAGCGCGATAAATACGCGCAACTCCTGCCCTACGTCGCCGATCGCTACGACCTCACTTACGTCCTCGGCGAATTCATCGGCGAGCTCTCGAATTCCCACACCTACGTCGGCGGCGGCGACTCTCCCGATCTGCATCCGGTCAACACCGGCTTGCTCGGCGTCGATTTCGATCTCGATTCCGCCAGCGGCCTCTACCGCTTCAAGAAAATTTATCCCGGCGAAAATTGGGATGCCTTGCTGCGCTCGCCGCTCACCGAGCCCGGCGTTGACGTCAAGCAGGGCGACTACTTGCTCGAAGTCAACGGCCGCGCGCTGAAATCGCCGCAAAATCCGTACGAATTATTCGTCAACACCGCCGACGAAAACGTCGCGCTAACCGTCAACTCCAAGCCCTCCTCCGACGGCGCTCGCCGCGTCGTCGTCAGAACCATTCCCACCGAATTCAGCCTCCGCGAACTCGATTGGATCGACACCAATCGCAAAAAAGTCGAGCAAGCCACCGGCGGCAAAGTCGGCTACGTCTATTTGCCCGACATGGAAGCCGCCGGCCTCAACGAATTCGTCAAGCAATTTTTCCCGCAGGTCCGCAAGCAAGGCCTCATCTTCGACGTGCGCTACAACGGCGGCGGCTTCGTCGATCAAATTATTTTCGAGCGCCTGCGCCGCATCCTCGCCGGCATGGACACCGCCCGCAATTCCGCCAGCACCACCGAGCCGCAGATCGTCTTCTACGGCGCCATGGCCTGCATCACCAACGAATACGCGGCCTCCGACGGCGATTTCTTCACCTACTTTTTCAAACACTACAAACTCGGCCCGGTAATCGGCATGCGCACCTGGGGCGGCGTTCGCGGCATCCGCGGCGAAATCCCCCTCATGGACGGCGGCTACGTCACGCGCCCAGAATTTTCGCTCTACGGCCTAGACAGCCAATGGCTGATCGAAAATCACGGCGTACAACCCGACATCGTCGTAGACAACACGCCCGACCAAGTCATGGCCGGCCACGACCCGCAACTAGAAAAAGCCATCGACATCGTGATGAAGGAAATTCAGGACCACCCGAAGAAGCTCCCGCCAAACCCGCCGGATCTTCCAGCCTATTCGCCCGGCCCAGGAAACTAACCGGGCCGGTCTCGGGCCGCGGTGTCTCCGCCTAGGCGGACGCCGCGGTCGCGCGTGGGTCGCCGCGGGATCAATGGAAAATGTTGCTGAAAATCCGCGTCACGCACCGCCAAGCCTGCGTGGAGTGTTCCGCCCGCGCCTCCCGCCCAAAGTGAAAGCTCACGCTAACGCCCACGAGCTCCACGGATCGCGGCCCGCCAGGATAAATCCGTCGCGGCGGACGCAGGTCCAACGCACCGCCATAGCCCAATGGATCAAGCTGCAAGTTCTGAATGAAAATCGTGTTCTGAAAGCCGTTCAGTTGCAGCCGTCCGCTCCACAGCCGCGCCAGCGGCACGCTCGACTCCGTGAACAGCAAAGTCTTGACTTCATACATCGGCGGCAGCGGCGCCACAAGGAAGTCGCGTCCATAAGCTTCCGCGGGCACAAAACTGAAATTGGCAACGGTTGTTCCGGGATCCTGGTACAGGCGGAAGGAGGCGTTCAGCGAAGGGGTCGAAACCGGCCGGAGCATCGTCGCAGCCGGCGCAGCGCGCA
>DAITPO010000153.1:0-7997 GCA_036833535.1 Candidatus Acidiferrales bacterium
GCAATCTCGAGCCACGGGAAGGTCTCAAAAATCTCTCGCGCGAACGCGCCCAGTGTTCCACCCATCAGCTCGTAGTGATTTTTCGTCCAGCCTTGCCACATTGCGGCAAACGTCCGGTACATTCGCGTGCGAACAATCCCCTGCCCTGGCCCGAAGAAGATATTGCGGCCGCTCGCCTTCACCAGCCGCGCCAGCGCCACGTCTTCCAGCACACGCGCGCGCACCGCTTCGTGGCCGCCGACGCCGTCGTACGCATCTCGCCGGATCAAAAGGAACTGTCCATTCGCGGCGGCTTCTTGCGAGCCGGGATCGTTCACTCGCTCGAACGAAAATCGCTCCGCCAGGCGCGTATAAACAAAAGGAATAAGAATTTCCTCTGCCAGAGTCTCCATCACCTGCTCTGGCGAATACGAGACCAGGCTGGCCGCGTGCTCATCCGCGTCCGTGAGCGCCCGGCGCGCCGCTCCCGGTAACAATTCCGTGTCCGCGTCTACAAAGAGAAGCCAATCGCCGATCGCCGCGCGCGCGCCGGTCGCAGCCGCGAAATTCTTCCCCACCCAACCAGCGGGCAACGCCGTAACTTCAATCACGCGCAGCTTCGAAATTCGCGCCCCGAGGTCGACCAGAATCTCGCCGGTCCGATCGCTCGATTGGTCGTTTACCACGATGATTTCGCGCACTTCCGCCTGGCCCTCGAGCGACTCGACAGCCCGCGCAATGTTCATCTCCTCGTTACGAGCCGGAACGATCGCTGAAATCATCCGTAGTTTTCTCGCGGCGGGTCAGGAAAGGATTCGCCAGTTGTTCTCAATCACAGGTATTATAGTGTCCGTGGCGAGTACTCTGAAGCGGAATATCCTGACGGTCGTGATGCTCGTGTTTATCGCGGGGCTGGTCATGTCCTTTGCGACGCCGGAATACCGCCAGGGCGAATCGAGCCTCGCCGGCCGCACCGCACACGACTTCGAATTCATTCTCGACGGCAAGATGACGCACTTGTCCGACCTTCGTGGGAAGGTCGTAGTGCTGAATTTCTGGGCCACCTGGTGCCCGCCGTGCGTCGAAGAAACGGCGTCGCTGAACACGCTTCAAGCGCAGATCGCCTCGCAAGGCGGCGTGGTCCTCGGCGTCAGCGTCGACGATGACGCCTCAGCCTACGAGAGATTCCTCACCGACAATCACGTTTCTTTTCCAACGTATCGCGACACCACAAAGAAAATCGCCGCCAGCTACGGAACGAAAATGTATCCCGAAACCTACCTGATCGACCGGCATGGCAAATTCGCGCGCAAGATCATCGGGCCGCAAGCGTGGGATGAAGGCGATATTCTGCTTTACGTGCAAAGCCTGCTGATCCAGAAATAATTCCGCCGTAACAAAACCGTATTAGCGAATCGGGTTTACCGCCCGGTTACGCGCTGCACGACGCTGTGCTTGCGGCTGTAGCCGAAGTAGATTGCGAGGCCGATCAACAGCCACACGACCAGTCGTGCCCAATTCGACCAGCCCAGGCCGGACATGAGGAACAGATTGGTGAGAATCCCGAGTACAGGAACGAGGGGCACAAGCGGCGTCTTGAACGGACGGGGCACAAATGGCTGCGTCCGCCGCATAATCAAGATTCCGCCGCACACAATCACGAAGGCGAAGAGCGTGCCGATGCTGGTCATTTTTCCGACGACCGAAATCGGAGCGAACGCCGCGAACAATCCCACGAACAGCATCAGCACCAGATTGCAGCGCCACGGCGTCCGGAATTTCGGATGCACGCTGCTGAACAGCGGCGGCAGCAGGCCGTCGCGCGACATCGTATAAAACACACGCGATTGCCCCAGCAACATGACCAGCATCACCGACGTGAGCCCTGCGAGCACCGCCAAATTCATTGCCGTGCTCAGCCACGGGATCGGAATCCGCGTGAGCGCAATCGATAGCGGCGCGGCAACATTGAGTTCCTTGTAGTTCACCACGCCGGTCAAAACGTAGGAGTACAGAACAAAAAGCACCGTGCAAACGAGCAACGAACCAATAATCCCGACGGGCATGTCCCGCTGGGGCCGCTTGGCTTCCTGCGCTGCCGTCGAGACGGCGTCAAATCCGATATACGCGAAGAAAATCACGCCGGCGCCGCTTACAATCCCGCTCCAGCCGAATTCCCCGAATTGCCCCGTGTTTGGTGGAATGAAGGGAGTGTGGTTCGCCGGGTTGATAAATTTCCAGCCAAGAGCAATGAACACCACCACTACCGATACTTTCAGGAACACGATCAGCGTATTCACGCCCGCCGATTCGCGAATTCCCAAAATCAAAATCACCGACACGATCACCACAACCAAAACGGCCGGCACGTTGATGATGCCGTGCACCACCGTTCCGTCCGTCAGCGTGATCGGCTGAAACGGCGACGCAATAAATTTCGCTGGGAAATCGATTCCGAAATTGTGCAGCAGCGCTATCAGCGTTTGCGACCAGCCGATCGAAACTGTGGCGGCGCCCACGCAGTATTCGAGGACCAAGTCCCAGCCGATCATCCAGGCGATCAGCTCGCCCATCGTGGCATAGGCGTAGGTGTAGGCGCTGCCGGCGATAGGAATCATGGTCGAAAATTCGCTGTAGCACAGCCCCGCAAAAACGCAGCCGATCGCGGCGAACACGAATGAGATAACGATGGCCGGCCCCGCGGCCGTCGCCGCGGCAACTCCTGTCAGCGTGAAAATGCCCGCGCCGATCACTGCGCCGACGCCCAGCGCAATCAAAGAGAACGGCCCGAGCGAGCGCCGGAGCTGATTCTCCCGCTCCGACTCTTTCATCAACAGGTCGATCGTCTTTACCGCAAACAAACTCATAGAAGTTGTAGCTCGATTCCAATGATGGGCATCTCTTTAGCGAAGCAGAGCCCGATATCACAAGTCTCGTATTGCCGCTTCCCTCTCGGCCCCGTGGTCGGAAATAATGCGCGGAATATATCAGCAATCCGGCGGGACGCAAGCGGGAATACTCGCCGATGTGGGGCGCTCCCGCGGGTCATCTGGCGGTTACAGTTGCTCTTATTGAGGAAACGGGGTACTATACCCCTAGGGGGTATATAAAGTGAAGCAATCTACAGCTGCGGCGTGCGGTTGCGAGGCGCAGGCACGGCCCAAGAAAGCCGTGGGCGTCGATCCTGAAATCAAGCTGGCGAATCTTCACCGGCTCCGGCGCATCGAAGGCCAGATTCGCGGCTTGCAGCGCATGGTCGAACAAGATCGCTATTGCCCCGACATTCTCGTCCAGCTTTCCTCCGTGCAGGAGGCGTTGCGTGCTGTGGGCCAGGCCCTGATGCGGAATCATCTCCGCCATTGCGTCGCGCAGGCTGTCCGCAAAGGTACAAAGGTCGAAGCGGAAGCCAAGTACGACGAGTTGCTGCAATTGATCTATACGCACGCCCGATGAACTCGAAAAACGAGACAGACAGAGCAGATTCCGATCCGGAGATTCGAAACGAAAGAATGGACTCCATGATGGAAAGCGAGAAAGTAGTCGCGAAGACTGAGACCGATCCGGTATGTGGAATGAGCGTACAGCCGGAGAGTGCGGCCGCTCACCGCGAATACGCCGGCAAGACCTACTACTTCTGCGCGGACGGATGCGCGAGGAAGTTCGACGCGTCGCCGCAGAAATACTTGGGTGCGGCGGTCGCGTCCAGCGCCGAGCTGACAAGCACTCCAGCGCAATCGTCGGCTCGTTCTCCCGATATCGTAAGCTCGGCGAATATCTACACGTGCCCCATGCATCCGCAGATCGCGCGGCAAGGTCCTGGCTCGTGCCCAAT
The DNA here is from genome assembly GCA_036833535.1 of Candidatus Acidiferrales bacterium. Classification (GTDB taxonomy): domain Bacteria; phylum Acidobacteriota; class Terriglobia; order Acidiferrales; family UBA7541; genus Palsa-147. The sequence continues at coordinate 3,812 of DAITPO010000153.1, forward strand.
CTGCGGAATGGCGCTCGAACCGCGCACGGCAACGGCTGAGGACGAGAAAAATCCCGAACTGGCGTCGATGTCGCGGCGCTTCTGGGTTTCCGCAGCGCTGAGTCTGCCGGTCTTCCTGCTAGGAATGTCGGATTTTCTACCGGGCCAACCCATCCAACATCTGCTCTCGATGCGAGCGATCTCTTGGATCGAATTCGTACTCGCTACGCCAGTGGTGATTTGGGGCGGCTGGCCATTCTTCGAGCGCGGCTGGGATTCGCTCGTCAATCGCAGCCCGAACATGTTCACGCTAATCGCGCTCGGCACGGGCACTGCGTTTCTTTATAGCGTGGCCGCACTTCTCTTCCCCCGCATGTTTCCAGATTCATTTCGAATGAGCAGCGGAGATGTGCCAACTTACTTCGAAGCCGCGGCGGTGATTACAACGCTGGTGCTGCTGGGGCAAGTTCTGGAGCTGCGCGCGCGGAGCCGCACATCGGGCGCGATCCGCTCGCTGTTGCGGCTTGCGCCGAAGACGGCGCGGATCGTGCGTGCTGGCGGAATTGAAGAAGACATCCCGATAGAAAACGTGACCGTGGGTGAAACGCTCCGCGTACGTCCAGGCGAAAGAATTCCTGTGGACGGCACCCTCTCCGAGGGATCGAGTTCCGTAGATGAATCGATGATCACCGGCGAGCCGATTCCGGCCGAGAAATCCGCGGGCAGCCGCGTGACGGGCGGAACGGTGAACGGAACAGGCAGCTTTTTGATGCGTGCGGAGCGCGTCGGGGCCGAGACGGTGCTCGCTCAGATCGTGCGCATGGTCAGCGAGGCGCAACGCAGCCGCGCCCCCATTCAGCGCCTGGCTGATGTCGTCGCGTCGTATTTCGTTCCCGCGGTCGTCGCAGTGGCGGCGCTATCGTTTGTGGCGTGGGCGGTATGGGGGCCGTCGCCGCGATTCGCGCACGGACTGGTGAATGCCGTCGCGGTGCTGATCATCGCGTGCCCCTGCGCGCTCGGCCTCGCCACGCCCATGGCCATCATGGTCGGCACAGGCCGCGGCGCGACCGCCGGCGTGCTGATCAAGAATGCGGAGGCGCTCGAGACGCTCGAAAAAGTGGACACGCTGGTCGTGGACAAGACCGGAACGTTGACCGAAGGAAGGCCGCGCGTCTCAAAGATCATTCCTGCCGCCGGAATGACCGAGAACAGCATCCTGCAATTGGCGGCATCACTCGAGCGCGGCAGCGAACACCCGCTGGCGGCCGCGATTCTGACTGCCGCATCCGAACGAAAAATCGCATTGGCAGACGTCCAGGATTTTCGCGCCATCTCGGGCAAAGGTGTGACTGGCATCGTCGAGAGCTCAAGGTCAGCTTTGGGAAACGCAGCGCTGCTCCTCGATCTCGGAATCGCATCGGCGGAATGGAGCGAGAAAGCCGAGACCCTTCGTCTCGATGGCAGCACCGTAATGTTTGTAGTCGCGGATCGCGTGGTGGTCGGAATCATCTCGGTCGCGGATCCGATCAAGCCTTCGACGCCCGAGGCCATCGAGATGCTGCATCGCGAAGGGATTCGCATCGTGATGCTGACAGGTGACAGCCAGACGACGGCCGATGCCGTCGCGAAGCGCTTGAGCATTGATCAGGTCTTTGCAGGAATCTTGCCGGCGCAAAAAGCGGAGATCGTCGGCCGGCTAAAAGGTGATGGACATTCGGTGGCGATGGCGGGCGACGGAATCAACGATGCCCCGGCGCTTGCGGCGGCCGACGTCGGAATCGCGATGGGCACGGGCTCAGACGTCGCTATCGAGAGCGCCGGGATCACGCTGGTGAAGGGCGATTTGCGCGCCATCGTGCGCGCGCGCAATTTGAGCCGCGCCACGATGCGCAATATTCGCCAAAACTTATTCTTCGCTTTCGTTTACAACATTTTGGGAGTGCCGGTCGCGGCGGGCGCTCTCTATCCGTTCTTCGGATTGCTGCTGAGTCCAATCATCGCAAGCGCCGCGATGACGTTCAGCTCCGTCTCCGTAATCGCCAACGCGCTGCGGCTCCGTCACGTGCAGTTGTAACGAATTCGAGATCGCTTGGAACTCGGCTGCAGGTGGCAGCCCCCGCATTCATGCGGGGGAGGAGCGCTTCCGCGCCTTATGCGTCCCGATGGTTTGTATCGGGAAGCGCTCCGAAAAAGCGCCGCGTTTAACCATGCGCTTTAGCGCTGGGCAGTTCGCAGCCAGCCCCGTCAGGCAGCTCCACCCGGAAGCTTGAGCTTTCAAATCCCATCCCGAAATTAGGACCCTACATACGCGCGAGCCGGCGCAGCGCCGAGCTCTCGCACTTGCTATAATTGCACCATGACTTACATGACCGTGACCTACGAACTGCAACACGCGCTGAAGCCCGAGCAATTCCGCGCTCTCGGCCAATTCGCAAATACCTACGGCCTGCAACGCTTCCGCCTCGAAGAAGACAAAAACCTCCTGCACTTCGACTACGACGCCTCGCGCCTCAAAGAATTGGTAGTCGAAGATGTGCTACGCCGCGCCCGCATTCCCGTCCTCCGCCGCGTCCCTCCCACAACGAACTGATGCGCCGTTTGAGACGCAGCCTACGATTCCACTCGTTGAAATTCCGTTGGCAGTTTGACTCCACGCTCGCGCACCCGCTCGCAGATTGCGCTAGCGCAATGGTCTGAACTATCGTATGTGAAAAATCGAAACAGACGGCTTGCCTTTAACGATTTCAGCTTTCCGCCATGCACTCTTGTCATTCAGCGTTACCCAGCGGCGCTCCTCAGTTCGATAGTGCCAATCCTTATCCATTTGAAAGAAGATCTGCAGGCCTCTACCCTCGATTATGTTCAAAATACTGTTGTCATGGGAATTGCGCTCATCAAAGTCGACTGCAGTCTTTTGTCCCATTTCCGAGTAGACCTCATTGAGCTCAAATAGCAGTTGGTTGACCTGTTCGTTCAGCGGTTCCACATTCAGTCCTATCCTGTGGGCCTCCCGAAGCGTGATGGGATAGCTGTGGGACGGGTATCCGGAATTCAGAGTATTGCTAATCCGCTCGGCCTTTTTTTTATTTTTGAGATGATAAGAAAGAATCTCGATACAGAGCTTAGTGGATAAAGCGCTTGAACGATCGACAGCCCCAACGACTAGTGGATGCACATACTTGAACAGGGCTTCAAACGGATTTCCCGCCTTCCTCTGCGCCTGGGCTCGCCAAAGCCTCACAACTCTCTGGAGTTCATCCTGACTAACACTGACGCGGTCATTATCCCTGTCGACGGGAGATAAGTCGTGGGTGAGGGATGTGTCTACAGCCGATAGATGTGCGAGTGGTCCCATAAGAATTCTATCGGCCCCCAAAGCGAGCATTGTTGCCGCCGACTCGCACTCCAGAGGGACGATAGCGGTCAGCCGTTTCACGTATTTGCGGAGTAGATTGACCATTCGCAGAGACGCCTGCCCTGAGCCTCCGTCGGACTTGATGAACAGCGAGACACGGTCGCTCTTTCCTATGCTTCGAAGAACGCCGTAGAGCCCGGTGACATCGTTATTGCAAATTGAACCGTTCGGTGAGTTCCAGTATGTGAGGAGCCGTTCGCCGAGCTTGGACTCGATCGCTCTAATAACTTCTTGTGTTCTCGCAAATAAAACCGGCGGAGTCCGCAACCCCTTAGCTGAAGCGCGGGCAGTGCTTGAAATTTGGGTCGGCATACCTGGTAAATTGTACTATATGGACTAAGTGGTGGGTGGCACAGCCTTCTCCCGAGGTTTGCGGTCTTGGGTGGGCGAGTGGCGCAACCGTTTCCGAAGGTTTTTCCGCGGGTACCCATTGATAAGAATGAAGGCGTTGTCACGCAACACTTCTCCTGTGCGATGTTCTTCGCACCGCGTGGTTGCCAGAGAGCTGGAGGACAAGGAACTCTGGAAATCTCAGGTTCACCCGTTTTCCGTGCTTCCGCATCTAGTTCCAGCCCATCCGTACCATTGCCAATACGTTAATATATCCCCAGAATAAACCCGGGACCGCGCAGCGCAGCAGCAGAAGCGCACCGGCGAAGGTCCGTGCGTACCCGGTTTCGCGATCGAGAGGCCAGCACGATCAAGCCCCCGGGAAAAAAGGAGCGCAGCCAACAAACAATCGGGACACCAAAATATTGTTGCAAGACGTAAATGACTGATTTCAAAGGACAG
>DAITPO010000154.1:0-7889 GCA_036833535.1 Candidatus Acidiferrales bacterium
CCGAGGCCTCGCCAGGGAGCTGCTGTGATCATGAAATTCTTGAGTCTAGGGACGAATGGGAGTTAGGATACGCGAGCTCGGAGTCCAAATCGGAAACTCCGACTGAGCGCTTCAACTTCCTTCCCTCACCTCCAGCGGAAACCGGAACTCCCGGGACAACATATTTGCAACGAGCATTGCATCGAAAGGAGCCATCAGTGAACGCCGTACAAATCGACCAGAAGAGCTATGAGATGCCCCCGCGAGAGGGGATCAGCATCGCGCATTTTCTCACCGTCGCCGACGTCGAGCGATCGGCTCGCTACTACGAAAAGGTCTTCGGCGCTCGCATTCTGACCATGGGTGACGGCAACGCGCCTCCGTACCTTCAGCTTGCGAATATCTGGATGATTCTGAACGTTGGGGGCGGGCCGACCCCGGATAAGCCGACGGTAACGCTCAGCGTCCCCGACCCGAATCACATCAACAGCTTTATGAATTTCCGCGTTGCGGATATTCAAGCGTGCTATGAATTATGGAAAAGTCGAGGAGCCGAGTTCATCACGGAGCCGAAGGAAAAGTACGGCGAGATTCGCTGCTACATCCGCGATCCTGACGGTTACATTATCGAGGTCGGACAGAGCACCGATCTCAAGTACGGTTAGCGCTCGACCCGGAAGGGATTCGGAAGATTTCAAAGAGGAGAACAAAATGACAGCAAAAGGAAAAGTCGTGGTGCTGGTCTCGAGCGGACACGGCTTGCCGTTGAAAGATGGCAAGGTTTATGCCGGCGCTGGCTACTATCTCAACGAACTGACGGTTCCGGTTCGCGCATTGATGAAGGAAGGCTACGAAATCACTTTCGCCAACCCCAAAGGCAACACGCCGCAATTGGATGTCCATTCAGCTGTCGCCGATTTCTTCGGCGGGGACGAGGCCAAGCTTCAGGACTATCTGAAATTCCGCGACACCCTGACTGGGCTCAAAAATCCAACGCGCATCTCGGATGTCATCGCATCGGGCCTGGATCAATATGACGCTGTATTCGTCCCCGGCGGCCATGGCCCGATGATCGATCTTCTCGATGATCCCGACGCTGGCACCGTGATGAGACACTTTCATAAAACATCCAAGCCTACGGCAGTGCTCTGCCATGGCCCGATTTCACTTCTCTCGGCTCTTCCGAATTCGACGGAGGTGGTCGCAGCGTTGGCAGCGGGCGATGCCGCTGGAGCGCGGGCAAAAGCTCAAGGATGGATTTATTCTGGATATAAGATGACCATCTTTTCGACGGCGGAAGAGCAGCAGCGGGAGCCGCTTGAGATTGGTGGTAAGGTTCTCTTCTACCCGGACGTCGCCTTGCGCACGGCGGGCGGTGACGTAAGTGTGGCCGCTCCCTGGAAGCGCTACGTCCTTCAAGATCGCGAGTTGATCTCGGGTCAGAACCCGTTCTCGGACGAAGCGCTTCTGGAACTTCTTCTAGCGGCACTCAACGGCAGAAGAAGTAAGGGGGCTGGCGCATCCTCCGCTGGATCGAGTCTTCGCGACTAGCGCAGCCATAACCTACATCAACCGCCGATGCGAATGTTTCCTTGCGCATGATGGAGGCTTGCCACTAGTTGGCAAGGCGGCCGAAATGGTGATGCATCATATGAACTTAGGGAGACCACGCACATGACGGCCCCCAACACTTCGAACACGCTCGGTGTCAACGTCTTTACCGCACCGGGAAAGGCAATGGTCGGCGAGCGGCCAAAGCCCTTCGGCGAAGCGCTCGGCTTTGACCCGATCACGTCGACCTTAATCTTCGGCGATTACGACGCGGTGTTGGTGGACGCGATGGGGACAGTGGCTGAGGCCGAGGCTCTCGCGGATTGGGTCGCTCTGCACAACCGCAACTTGGAGACCATCTATATAACGCACGCCCATTTCGACCACTTCTACGGTCTGGGCATTCTGCTCGACCGTTTCCCAGGCGCTCGGGCGATAGCAACGGCCAACACGGTGAACGCCATGCAGTCGTCTTTCTCTCCCGTGGTGGAGCGGTTGGCCCGCCGGCTCTTTCCAGGGCAAGTGCCCACCAAATTGGTTCCACCTGAGCCCTATGAGCACGACACATTTACTCTTGAGGGCCACGAAATGCGCATCATCGAGCAGGGCCGCACCGATTGTCCCGATTCGACGTCTCTTTACGTTCCATCGATCGGCCTGATCGTCGCGGGCGACGTGGTGTACAACCAGTGCCGCATCTACGTCGGCGACACCACCCCCGAGAGCCGAAAGAATTGGATCGCGGCGCTAGACCGGTTAGCGGCGCTGAACCCGGCGATTGTTGTCGCCGGTCACAAGAAGCCTGGCGCGCCCGACTCTCCCTCGACGATCCAAGACACCAAGCGTTACCTGCAGGACTTCGATCGGTTGCAGAAAACCGCGACGTCCGACCAGGAGCTGTTCGATCAGATGACGGAGCTGTACCCGCATTGGGTAGCCAACCAGTCGTGGTTGATGTTCGGATTCCCGCAGCCATAACCCACATCAACCCTAAGACATGCCTTAGAGAAGCCCGTGCTTCTTTACCTCTCGACGCACATCGCAGCCGTGCGTACGACGATTGCTTATCCAGGTGAGGTCGTAGATCCAAACTAAAGCGCGGAAGCGGCAAAATTTCTGGGACGAGCTGTCGACTTCCGGCCCGGCCGTTCGTCTATCGGGTCAGGGCTGATGATTCAGGCCTGCAATACGGGTCACGGCTGATGATTCAGCTCTGCAATATATTAGTGAAGGCAGGGCAACCGCCCAAGGCGAAGACCGCTACAGGAGAATTGAGAAATCATGACGCAGATTTTGGTTGAAACAACGGCCAGATCTCGAAAATCCACTCTCATTCCGGGGGTCCCAACCATGCTGATTGCGAGAAGAACTGCAATTCTGTGCATTTCCTTGTCGTTGAGCCTGACGGCAGCAGCCCAGCACAAGCCTTCTCCGCTTCAACCCTATGTGAAGGAAAATGCACCGGTGCTGGTCCTGGAGCATGTGCGCCTTATCGACGGCACAGGCTCTGCGCCCCAGGAAGATATGCGCATCGACATCGCTGGCGGCAAGATCACAGCTGTCCAAGCCGCCGGTGCGCACACCCCTTATCCGCCCAACGCCAAGGTGCTGGAGATGACGGGAAAGACCGTGATCCCCGGCTTGGTCGGCATGCACGAACATCTCTTCTATCCCACGCCGCAGCAACCCCAAGCTGGCGTGGCGTTCTATGGCGAGGCGGCGGACAGCGCTCCGCGTCTCTACCTGGCAGGGGGCGTGACGACGGCGCGGACTGCGGGCAGCGTCGAGCCGTACACCGACCTGGAACTGAAGCGAGAGATCGACGCAGGGTCGCTGCCCGGACCCAAGCTCGACGTGACCGGCCCCTACCTCGAGGGCAAAGGCCGCTTCGTGATCCAGATGCACATGCTTGCGGATGCGGACGACGCTGCGCGCACGGTGGATTATTGGGCCGCCGAGGGCGTGACCTCGTTCAAGGCATACAACTATCTCACGGCGGATGAGCTGAAGGCGGCCATCGACCACGCTCACGCCCACGGGCTCAAAATCACCGGGCATCTTTGCTCCATCGGATTCAGGCAGGCGGCCGCGCTGGGCATCGACAACCTGGAACATGGCCTGGCAGTGGATACCGAGTTCTTTCCGGGGAGGAAGCCGGACGAGTGTCCCGGTCTTCTTGCGAATTTGGCCTATCTCGAGAAAAGTGTGGAAGTGGAGGGACCTGAGGTGCGGGAGATGATCCGTGACCTGGTAGCGCACCATGTGGCCATCACGTCAACGCTGGCGGTGTTTGAGAGTCTCGGCTCGAATCGCCCGCCAATCGAGCGGGTGAGCGCGGCCCTCAAGACGCTCTCGCCGCAAGCCGCGAAGGAGTATCTGCTCGGCCGCGCTCAGGTGGCCGAGCAGGACTTAGGCGGGCCGATGCTGGGAAAAGAGATGAGATTTGAGCGCGAGTTTGTGGCCGCGGGCGGACTGCTGATGGCGGGATGCGATCCCACCGGCTACGGGGGCGTAGTGCCGGGCTTCGGCGACCAGCGCAACATTGAATTGCTGGTCGAGGCCGGCTTCTCATCGGTCGAAGCCATCCGCATTGCCACACTGAATGGGGCACTCTACATGGGCAGAGACGCGAGCATCGGATCGATTGCGCCGGGCAAGGCCGCCGATTTGGTGGTGTTGGGCGGCAACCCGGCCGAGAAGATTGAAAACATCGAGAAAGTTGAGCTGGTGTTCAAAGATGGCGTGGGTTTCGATGCTGCGAAACTGATTCGATCCGCCACCGAGCTGGTTGGCTTGCGGTGAGCACGCAGGAACCCGAGCGGCAATTCCTCCAGGACCGCATTCGGAAGCTGAAATAAATATTAGAAGAGCTGTCGATTTTCCGTCTCTCCAACGACAATAGCACGAGAGAACGATGAGCTACGGTTCCTGAGCGAACAGGAATCACGTCATCGGGAACAAACCACAGAAACCAAGGAGAAAAAGTCATGCCACAGTATCTGGTCGCTAATTACCTCCCCGACGACTTCGACCCGTCCACCGTAACCGAAGCGATGGTCGAACAGATCCACGCGCTCAACCGCGAACTGATTGCCGCCGGCATAAGGAAGTTCGCCTGCGGCATTTCCCCGCCCGGCAGCGCGAAGACGCTGCGGGTCCAGCCCGACGGCAAGGTGCTCGTCACCGACGGGCCATACACCGAGACCAAGGAGCACATGGGCGGATTTTGGATATTGGAATGCGCGGATATGGACGAGGCGCTCGCGTGGGCGCGCAAGGGTGCCATCTTCTCCGATGCGGTGGGAGAGGTGCGCGAGCTTCTTTTCTACCCGGCTCCGGAAGAAGATCCCGGCGGAAGCAAGTAAATATAGAAGTAGCGGCCCTGATAGGGCGTCCGCTCTACACTTAAGGAGAAGAAAATGCGCTTCATGATGATCATGTATCCGAAAATCTACGAAACCGCAAAAGCCGGCTTCGTGCCCAAGATGAGAGACATGGAGAAGATGGGTGCGTACAACGACGAGTTAGGGAAAGCCGGCGTGCTGCTCGCGCTTGACGGCCTGACACCGCCTGCGACGATGAGCGCGCGCGTTACCTTCAAAGACGGAAAATCGAAAGTTACCGACGGTCCGTTTACCGAAGCGAAGGAGGTGGTCGGCGGCTTCTGGATTATCCAGGTGAAGTCGCGCGAAGAGGCGCTCGAATGGGCCTCGCGCATCCCCGGACGGGATGACGAAATGGTCGAAGTCCGCCGGTTGTACGACATGACCGACTTCGATCCCGAGACCCAAAAGTATATCCAAGAGAGGTTTGGCGACGACTGGGCTGAGACGAAACCGCAGTAAAAAAACCCTCAGCACTTTTTCGATGTCGCGGCGACTCGAACGATGTCTATGTAGCCGCGACCGGAGAATTGAGAAGCAACCGCCCGGCCCGAAGACCGTCACTGGAAAAGGAGAAACCATGCCGCAGTATTTAGTCGCTATTCACCACCCCGACGATTTCGACCCGTCCGTCGAAACCGAAGCGACTATGGAGGAGATCCACGCGCTCAACCGCGAGATGATTGCGGCCGGTGCCAGGAAGTTCGTCGCCGGCCTGACCCCGGTCGGCAGCGCGAAGTCGCTGCGGGCGCAGCCCGGCGGCAAGGTCCTCATCACCGACGGGCCATATCTGGAGACCAAGGAGCACATCGCCGGTTTTTGGGTGCTGGAAGCCGCGGACTTGAACGAGGCGCTGGCGTGGGGACGCAAGGCCGTTATCGCCTGCCGTGCGCCGGTCGAAGTGCGCGCGATTCTTTTTATGCCGGCCCCAACACCGCCGTCGACGCCGGCCTGACGGGCGAAATCAGATAAGGACTCGAAGGGGGCGGCACATCCTTGACGACTATAAGGTGAACGATCCGGTGCGCAAGGCCTTCTAGACATTCATACATCAAGGGGAGCGGCGTAACCAAATGAGAAAGGTAATCTACGCAATCAACATCACCCTGGATGGCTGCTGCGATCACACTAAACAAATGGTCGATGAAGAAGTACTCGAACACCATGCGCTGCTCCTGCGAGATGCCGACCTACTCGTCTTTGGGCGCAAAACCTATCAGTTGATGGTTCCTTACTGGCCGGATGTCGCCAAAAATCCTTCTGAGACGAAAGCAGATATCGAATTTGCGAAAATGTTTGTCTCCAAAAACAAAATTGTTTTTTCACGATCATTAGAGAGCGCTGAAGATAAAAATACGAAAATTGTTCGTACGAACCTTCGCGACGAAATCCTTAAATTAAAACAGGAACAAGGCAAAAATATTTTGGCCGGTGGTGTGGACATTCCTTCACAACTTATCGAGCTTGGTCTTATTGATGAATATCGTTTTGTCGTGACGCCAATAATTGCAGGAGAAGGGAGACGGCTGTTGGAAGGTGTTAGCCTACAGCAGAAATTACAATTAAAACTTGTTGAGTCCAAGATTTTTCCATCAGGATGTGTTGCGCTTCGTTACTTGAAACAGTGACGGAAAAGCCTGCTACAGGTGCGCTGCTGGCTCCCCCCGCGGGGAGGAGAACGAGGAGAAGAACAATGAAATACATCTGTTTGGGCTATCTCGAGCCCGGCGCGTTCGGGCGCAAGAAGTCATGCCCTGACGAAAACGGAGGGAGGCTAGGATGAACGAGCTCACCAGACGTGATTTTGTTCGCGGCGGTTTGACCGCGGGAATTGGGATCGGCATTGCGCCTGAATTGCTGCGCTCCGCCGTCGCCCGGCAGGCGCCCGCGCCTGCAGCGGGGGCGGACCCTTATGCCATGGTCGATCCGGAGTTGCTTGACGCAATCAAGAAATTCCCCACTCCGACCTTCACGAGCGAAAATCTCGTTGAAGCACGCAAATGGCCGGGGGTGCCACCGCTGCCACCGCCGGCGCCGCAGCCATTTGAACGGCACATCCCCGGGCCATCGGGCGCGCCGGACTTGCGCCTGGTGATTGTCGATGCGGCCCCGGGCACGAAAGGGCGTCCTGCACTTCTGCACATTCATGGCGGCGGGTATGTCACCGGCTTCGCCGGACAATTCAATCCGTTTCTGCAAGCAGTGGCACAGAACTGCGGATGCCTGGTCGTTTCGGTCGACTATCGCCTCGCCCCGGAAACTCATTTCCCGGGATCGCTCGAAGATAATTACGCCGCGCTGCGCTGGCTTTACAAAAACGCTGACGAACTCGGCGTGGATCGCAAACGCATCGCCATAGGCGGAGAAAGCGCCGGCGGCAGCCATTCTGCGCTACTCGCCATTGCCGCGCGCGATCGCCGCGAAATTCCCATCCTATTTCAATTGCTGATATATCCGGCGCTCGACGATCGCACCGGCAGCACTCGCCAAGCTCCGCCGTATATCGGACAGTTCCTTTGGAACGCGGGCTCGAATCGTTTCGCCTGGACTTCTTTCCTCGGCGTCCCGGCCGGCTCGCCTACGGTTCCGGCAGGCGCGGTTCCTGCGCGCGTCGAAAATCTCGCCGGACTTCCTCCTGCATTCATCGGCGTCGGCGCGATCGATCTGTTTGTGGATGAAGATGTGGAATACGCCCGCCGCCTGATCAATGCCGGAGTTCCGACGGAACTCCATGTAATTCCGGGCGCGTATCACGGCTTCGACGTGCTAGTCCCCGACGCCGCAGTTTCGAAGCGATTCACGGAATCGTGGATGGTTGCCCTTCGGCGAGCTTTTGCCACCGGCTAGCCCGCGAAGTCTGATTTTGCTAGCGACAAGCAACTGCATCAATCGATGTGTTACACGGTCTCGAACGGAGGACCCAATGAAATACATCTGTTTGGGCTATCTCGAGCCCGGCAAATTCGAAAACATGTC
>DAITPO010000155.1:0-7759 GCA_036833535.1 Candidatus Acidiferrales bacterium
CGCGCGCGGCTGCTTGGTAGCGCCGGCGTCTCTGCCGGCATCTTACGACCACTTAGGTCGCTAAGAATCGTGATTATGTGCGGCGCGGTGTAAGTAAATTAGGCGGAATATGACTTGTCTTCCGCGAACGATCGTCGCCCGTGCGGATTTACCGGTCGTCGGATGCCGGCAGGGACGCCGGCGCTACCAACACCGGGTTCTTGCGCAGGACTTGCCATAGTAGGACGGCGTAGAACGGGATGTACGTCAAGGCCAGATAGTGCGGGTCGAAGTTGAATATGCCGTAGTCCTGATATTCGATCAGAACTTTGTATGAGAGGAATTGAAGAATCGTTAGCAGCAGCCAGGCGGGATTTGGCCGGAAGCAGAGGAATGGAATTACCCAAGTGAAATACCACGGATAGGCGTTCGGCGAAAAGAGTAAGACGGAGCATAAAATCAGGAATGCGGCGCGGGTTGGCTCGATTTTGCGCAGCGCGGTCCAAATCGCCAGCCCCACCGCTACGCCCACGCCGATGCCTGCGGCGAATTCGTGGGAGTCGCTGAAGATCTTCAGCATGGTGTAAAGACTCGCGTTGTTGTCCTGCCAGTTTCTTTCGAATATTGCCATCGTGATCGGAATCTGATGGAGCGCGGCGCGGTAGGGCCACGCGCAAATGGCGGCGAGTGCGGCTGCGGCTGCGCCTTCGAGCCATGCGCGCGCGGAGCGCGGCCAGCCATTGCGGCGGAGCCACAGCGGAAAAAGCAGAATCGGGAACGACTTCAGCAGCGTGGCGACGGCCAGCAGTAGCGTTGACATCGTTCGCCGCGATTTTATAATTAAGAAAGCGCCGACGAGCGCTGCCAACGCGAGCGCATCGCTATGGCCACTTCCGGCGAACTCGATCACGACCAGCGGATTCCACGCGTAGATGACAAGCTGATACGCGCGTCCCCCCTCCGCGCGTAGCCAAATGGCGAGCAGGATCATCACAAGGATGTCGCACAACTCCATGGGCAGCTTGAACGCGGCGGTTGCCGGCAAATAGCGCGCCGTATATTTGAAAACCTGCTCGGCCAGCGGCGGATAGATGGTGGGCATGTCCATGGCAGGCATGCGCAGTTCGTAGTTGTCGTTGAGATTGAGGAGATCGTCGAACTTGGGATCATCGGGCTGGACGAGATAGGGATTGAGGCCGCGAAGCTGCGCCTTGCCGTCCCACCGGTAGCGGTAGAGATCGTTCGAGAGCGTGGGAACGAGCGGCCAGAGAGTGACCCGGAATAGCACGGCGGCGACGAGAAGCAACCAGAAGGAATTCCTCGATTCGGGTGTATGCTCTAGGCCGAACATAACGAGGAGATAAACGACGCCGCCGAGAAGTCCGACGGCGATGGTCTCGACCACGAAGAATTCGAGATTGCGGAGATGGCCGAGCCAGGCGTACATGGCTTCGAGAATGAGGAAGCCGGCGACGAGAATTGCGGTCTGAGAGTGCGGCGAGCGGGTAAAGAAACGTCGCAGGATCTGCATCAGGAGGCGGCAAAGATTTGAATTGGCAGGTTCATTTGCTGGCGGTGATCAGCCCGGGCGCGACTTTTGCCAACTATTGGCATCGGCTAACGGATCGCACCTTCGTCGGGCAGTATCAAGCGAACACTTTCGATCTGGCCGTGATGCTGCCGTATTTCATCGTGCTGGTGGTGCTCGCGGCGTACGGAATTCATCGCTATGCGCTGGTCTATAATTTCTACAAATATCGCGATCACGCGCCCGGCCCGCCGCCGCCCGTCACCGAGTGGCCAAAGGTTACCATACAGCTTCCCATCTTCAATGAGCGCTACGTGATCGAGCGGTTGGTGGATTGCGTGGCGCAATTTGATTATCCGCGCGACCGTTTCGAAATTCAGGTGCTCGACGATTCCACCGATGAGACGCAGGAAGCGGCGCGGAATTGCGTTGAGCGGCACAAGCAGCTCGGTCTGCCGATTTCTTACTTGCATCGCGATAACCGCGAGGGATTCAAGGCTGGGGCGCTGCAGGCCGGGATGCAATCGGCGACCGGAGACTTGATCGCGATCTTCGATGCGGATTTTCTGCCGCCGGCGGATTTTTTGCGGCGGACCGTTCCTTATTTCGCCGAGCCGAAACTTGGGATGGTGCAGACGCGGTGGAGCTACATCAACCGGCATTTCTCGGCGTTGACGGAGATTGAAGCGATTTTGCTCGATGGGCATTTCGTGATCGAGCATACGTCGCGTTACCGGCGCGGGAATTTTTTCAATTTCAACGGCACGGCGGGCGTCTGGCGGCGCGCGGCGATTGAAGATGCGGGCGGCTGGGAACACGATACGCTGACCGAGGACACCGATCTTTCCTATCGCGCGCAGCTTCGCGGCTGGCAATTCCTCTACTTGCCGGAAATTGAATGTCCTTCGGAACTGCCCGTGGAGATGAACGGATTCAAATCGCAGCAAGCGCGTTGGGCAAAGGGCTTGATGCAGACGGCGATCAAGATTTTGCCGCGCGTGCTGCGATCTAATGAGCCGGCTTACGTGAAATCAGAGGCTGTGTTTCATCTGACGGCGAATATCAGCTATCCACTGATGGTGTTTCTCTCGATTATCTTGCTTCCGGCCATGATCGTGCGGTTTTATCAGGGCTGGTTGCAGGTTTTGATTATCGATTTGCCGCTGTTTGTGGCTTCGACGTGCTCGATTTCCAGTTTTTATCTGGCGGCGCAGCGCGTGCTTTATCCGAAGACCTGGAAGCGATCGATTCCGTATCTGCCGTTCGTGATGGCCGTGGGGATTGGAATCTCGATTCGCAATGCACTGTCCGTGCTCGAAGCGATTTTTGGCGTGAAGACGGAATTTGTGCGCACACCGAAATATAAGATCGAAGGCCAGAGGGAAGGAACTTGGCTCCGGAAGAAATACCGCAAGAGCGCGGGCTGGATGCCGTTTGCAGAGGTTTTCCTGGGGATTTATTTCGCGGCGGCAGTGGCTTACGCGATCCAGAATGAAAATTACGCTACGATTCCGTTTTTGCTTCTCTTCGTGTGGGGCTACCTCTATACCGGATTCATGTCCCTAGCTCAGGTGTATTTCGAGAAGCTGCGGTTCGGTGTCGAGGCCAGCGAAGTGCGAGCCGCTTCGACTGGCGCGCCCGGATTCTAGTTTTCACACTGGCAATAGAGCTATCTCCGATTTCTCAATCCCATCTCCAGAATCCGAAGTCGCGTCGTTGCAGTATACTCGCGATGCCAAATGCTCGAATCCGGCGAAATCATTTCTTACCGCGAGATGTGCGACGCTGAAGACGCGAGCCTTCAACGCGGCATGAACTACAAACATCAGGGCCAAGAAAGTGTGTTGCTAATGAGCGTTCGCTCCGGCGCCCCGTACCGCGACCGAGTCGAAGATGAAGGCCGTGTCCTGGTATATGAGGGACATGATGTCAAGAAGACCCAAGCAACCGAGCCGAAGAAGATCGATCAGCCAATGCACGAACCGAGTGGCAAATTGACTCAAAACGGACAATTCTGGCAGGCTGCGCAGAGATTCCAGACAGGCAAGGCAGACGCGGAAACCGTACGAGTCTACGAAAAAATCAAGACCGGAATTTGGGTATTCAATGGAATCTTCAGGCTCGTGGACTCCTGGCAGGAAGACTCGGGTGGACGAAAAGTATTCAAGTTCCGGCTTGAACTCGATTCCAGAGATCGTCCTCGAGAGGTACGATTCGCCTCACTCGAACACCAACGTTTCATCCCCTCGTCCGTCAAAGTAGAGGTGTGGAAACGCGACGGAGGTCGTTGTGTGAAATGCGGGAGCGCAGATAACCTTCACTTTGACCATGTGATCCCGTTTTCACAAGGGGGCACATCGCTAGTAGCGAAGAACATCCAGCTTCTTTGCGCTCGCCACAATATTGAAAAGCGAGACAAGGTAGAATAGCGCGGCCTCTACACACGACGGCGCAGCCGCCGAATTCGGAGATAAATGATGCAAATCAAGAAGATGCGCGTTGGCTCGATACTGCTCGCACTCACTTTGCTAGTCTGCGCAGGAATCGCGAGTGCGCGGTTCAGGCAAGGGAATGAGGAGTATGCCGCGCGGCGGGCGAAGCTGGCTGCGCAGGTGGATGGGCCTGTGGTCGTGTTTGGCTATACGGGCCACGAGGATCTCTCGGAATTCGCGCTGTTTTTCCAGGAGAAGAATTTCTATTACTTGACGGGCGACGACGAGCCTGGCGGCGCAGTGTTGCTGATTCCCGATCCGCCGGCGGGCAAAAAGATCGAAGGCGCGCACGAGATTCTCTATCTTCCGGCGCGCGACTACGCCCAGGAAAAATGGGAAGGGCCGAAGATGGGGCCGGATGATCCCGGCATCCGCGAGAAAACGGGATTTGCGGACGTGCAGGCGTTTGCCAATCTGCGCGCGAAGCTCGAAGAACTCGCGAAGACTTACTCGAATTTCTACACGCTGCTCCCCGGACAGCAGGAGGAAGGCTATCCGCACCTGAAGAACTGGAGCGAATGGCTGAAGCACACGGTGCCGTCGGCGAATGTGTTCGACATCACGCCGGCAATCAGCGCAATGCGGCAAGTGAAATCGGCGGGCGAATTGGCACTGATGCGCAAGGCGATCGATGCGTCGATCGATGCGCAGCTTGATGCCATGAAGCGCATGCGGCCGGGACTATTCGAATATCAGGTGGCGGCGCGAATGAAGGAGATTCACGAATTCGAGGGATGCTCGCGCGAGGCGTATGCGCCGATCGTCGGCACCGGATTTTTCTCGACGGTCCTGCATTACAGCGCGCTCGATCAGCAAATCAAGGACGGCGACATCGTGGTGCTCGACGTCGCCGGTGAATATGGCGATTATGCGGCGGACATCACGCGGACGCTGCCTGCCAACGGTAAATATTCAGCGCGGCAGCGGGAAATTTACGAGATCGTGCTGGGTGCGCAAAATGCGGCGATGTCAGCAGTGAAGCCGGGCGCGACGATTCACGGCGGAGCTGTCGATCTGAACGTAATCGCGCGGGAATATATCAATACGCACGGAAAAGATCTGCACGGCGAGCCGCTCGGGAAATATTACATTCACGGATTGAGCCATCATCTCGGACTCGACGTGCACGATCCGGGCAGCACAACGCGGCCGCTCGAGGCGGGAATGGTATTCACCATCGAGCCGGGAATTTACATCCCAGAGGAAAATCTCGGCGTGCGCATCGAGGATGATGTGCTGGTGACGAAGGACGGGATCGAGGTATTGACGAAGCGCTTGCCGCGCAACCCGGATGAAGTCGAAAAAGTGATGGCGGAAAGCGCAAAAAACTGATCCCGGAAGCGCATTTTAGGCCCCCAAATGCCTAATTTTCGGTCTGTAAGAGGTAGATTGACGGAGATTTATAAGTCTGCTATCTTGGCCGTAGATGGCAGCACGTGGAAAATCCGCTCGGAAGTCGTCCTCACGGTCCCGAAGCGCCTCGCGTAACGGCTCTAAGCCATTGAAGGATAAGGGTTTGCAAAAGTCCGCGCGGGCGCGTGCCGCAGCGGTCCATGCTCCTGATCCGGCCACTTTGCTGCAGCTTAAGCTCTATGAAGAAGGGCTTAAGTTGGTGCAGGAACAGAAGTTCGCCAAGGCCAAGCTTTCGCTCGAAAGGGTGCTGCCGGGTCCCAGTACGGAACTAGCGGACCGCGCGCGGGTGCATTTGCGCGGGGTCGAGCAGCGGCTCAGCCGCGTGCCTGCGCCTACGCCCAAGACCGCTGACGACCACTACACCCAGGGCGTGGCGATGATGAATCTGGGGCGCTGGGACGAAGCGCGGGAACACCTAGACCGCGCGCTGAAGGTCGCGCCGAAGGCTGACCACATCGTCTATGCCATGGCGGCTCTGGATTGCCTTACCGGCGAGGCCGAATCGGCCATGGAACGCTTGAAATTCGCCATCCAGTTGCGCCCGGAGAACCGCTATCACGCGCGCAATGACGAAGATTTTGCATTTCTGCAAGAAGATCCCCGATTTACCGAACTGCTTTATCCCGAGCGCGAGGGTTCCGCAGGGTAGTTCTCCAAAGTGAAAAACCACCGTCAGAAAAGCGGGCGGCCCGTGCGAGTTGTGGCCCTCGGCGGAGGCACAGGCTTGTCCACGTTGCTCCGTGGGCTAAAAGAATATGTCGCGCGGCGGCGCGCGGAGCGGCGGCGCTTGCCCATCGCGGATCTTGCGGCAATTGTGACCGTGACCGATGACGGCGGGAGCAGCGGACGATTGAGGCGCGAACAGCGCGTATTGCCGCCGGGCGATATTCGCAATTGCATGGTGGCGCTTTCGAAAGATGAAGCGCTGCTGAGCCATTTGTTTCAGTATCGCTTCCGCGGGGGGAAAGGGCTTGGCGGGCACAGCTTCGGGAATATTTTTCTTACGGCACTGACGCACGTGACTGGAGATTTCCCCGAGGCGGTACGGCTATCGGGGCAAGTGCTGGCGATTCGCGGGCGCATTTATCCTTCGACAGCGCAGAATGTGACGCTCGAAGCCGAGCTGGAGGATGGCACCGTGGTGCGCGGCGAAACGAGAATTTCGCGCTCGACGCGGGCGATTCACCGGATACGTTTGGTGCCGCCGAACGCGCGGCCGCTGGCGGAAGTTTTGCAGGCGCTGCGCGAGGCGGATTTGATTCTGGTCGGCCCGGGATCGCTTTATACGAGCTTGATTCCGAATCTGCTTTTGAAGCAAGTGACGGAAGTTTTGGCACATTCGAAAGCTACGCGCGTTTACATTGCGAATTTGATGACGCAGCCGGGCGAGACTGATAGGTTCTCGGTGGCCGATCATGTGCGCGCGATCTACGAGCATACGCGGCCGGGATTATTCGATTGGGCGGTGGTGAATCGCACGCCGGTACCGGCGCGCGTGCGGCGGCGTTATGCGCTCAAGGGAGCGGAGCCGGTGCGCGGATCGTTGCATGAACTGCATCAGATGGGACTTGGTTGCGTTTACGGAGATTTGCTGCAGGATGGGAGTGTGGTGCGGCACGATCAGAATCGGTTGACGCGGCTCATCCTCGATGAATTTGTGAAACGCTCGCGGCACAGATAGAGCTTGCGCGTGAATTCGTTCGCACGTTTCAAGAGCCCCACGCGCAAGTACGGCGTCCGCCTGGGCGGAGGCACCCCGCCCCGATACTAAGAAAATACAGATCCTTTATCCGCCTCGGCGGATTCAGGATGACAGCAACCAGGCTCCTCCCGCAGGGTCACTGAACGGACACGCGTTCCTTGCACCGAAATTCGGGTGCTCGTATACTGGCGCGCGCTGTCGAATCGCGGCCTAAAGACGCATTCCGTCAGACCCCTTCGCGGAGGATTCCATGCCGACTCTCGTCAAGAATGAATTGAACGTCTACGAATGCGCGGAAGCGCGCTTCGAAGCGGCGGCGGCCAAGCTGGGCCTCGAAGAAGGTCTGTACAACTACCTGCGCTATCCCAACAAGGAAATCACGATTTACATTCCCGTCAGCATGGACGACGGGCGGCTGCAGGTGTTTACGGGCTACCGCGTGCAACATTCGCTGGTGCGCGGGCCGGGAAAAGGCGGAATCCGGTACGCGCCGGACGTGTCGCTGGACGAAGTGCGCGCGCTGGCTTCGTGGATGACCTGGAAATGCGCGGTGGTGAATATCCCGTTCGGCGGAGCGAAGGGCGGAATCATTTGCGATCCGACGAAGATGTCGATGAGAGAGATCGAGCGCATGACGCGGCGCTA